>JBEIEK010000053.1:0-23319 GCA_040382995.1 Planctomycetaceae bacterium | reverse complement strand
GTGGAAACGGAATACGAGGGAATTCTGCGTTGTGGTTCATCGGCTCACCGCGGCGGTGCGGTGAGTGGGATTCCAGGTTACAACGCAGCCTGCTGCGTGCTGGGGCAGGGAGCGTTGTTCGAGCTTTAGGCGGGGCTTCGGGGCCGCATGGATATTCAGAGCGGTGGGCCCTGTGGCGTGCGGCTGATGTCAATCAGCCGGTGCCGTTGTGGTTCGCGTTTGCTGCACCGCTGGTCGCGCAGACATTCGTTTTGATCGGTTTTACCGGAGGATTGGCATCCCCCGCACGCCTCGATGATGCGCCCAATTCGCATCGACACGTCCCTTTGAGCTGTGTCAATGCCGTTCTGCCTGGATTCCGCTCGGAATTTCAAAAAAGATTTCGTGCTTCGATCCTTTCAGAGATTTGGCCCGGCAGATCAATCCCGCTACAAAACAACTCCCGCCACTTTCTCTTCTGCCTCCAGACATTCCCGGAGCAATTGCGTGCCTGCCGCCTTTTCCATCCTCTGGCGTTCTGCCTGTCTGCTGCTGGCCATTACAGTTTCTTCTGTCCCTGCGGGTGCTCAGGGTCCCGATTCCGCAACCGCTGGCCTGCTTCTGCATCTGCCTTTGCAAAGTGATTACCGCGACACTGTCAGCGGCCGCGTACTTCCCGGGACTGTCGATCGTGCACAACCCTCAGATGGTGCCGCGTTTCTTCAGGGCCCGCCGCTGACGATTCCCGCCGAACTCCTGAAATCGCTCGGTACCGGAGATTTCACCATCAGCACGTGGCTGCAATACGCGGCAGATGGTTCCGGACACACCGGTGATCTGCTCTGCCAGTATGACCCGGCTCGTCGTCGCGGGCTGCATCTGACCTTGAAAACTGCCACCGGCGTCACGTCGTGCCAGTCCAACCTGCGACACCTGCAGTTCGGGATCGATGATGATCGGAACGGCAGCTGGGAGAAGTGTGGTCGCCCCGGCGAATCGATTCTGGCCTTTGCGCTCGCTGTGCACGAAAACGATCTGTATGCGGGCACGTGTGAACCGGGTGCCGGGAAATCGGGACGAGTCTACCGCTATGGCGGCGAATCGCGGTGGATTGACTGCGGAGCTCCAGATCAATCCAACAGTGTGACGTGCATGGCTGTTTACCGTGACCGTCTGTATGTCGGCACCGGCAAATACCGCCTTGGAGGTTCCAGTCTGACGGAATCGCCCAATACCGAGCTGGGGGGCCGGATTTTCCGCTATGAGGGCGGGACTCAGTGGACGCTCTGCGGCCAGCTTCCAGGCACCGAGGCTGTGGGTGGACTGGTGGTCTTCCGCGATAGGCTGTATGCCAGTTCTCTGTACAAGCCGGCAGGATTCTTTCGTCTGGAGCCGGACAGTGGCGAGTGGACAGCTCTGCCGATTCCTCAGTCTCCCGACGCCACTGGTCAGCTTACCGACCGTCGTGTGGAATCGCTGCATGTGACGTCAGACGCCATTGTTGCCGGCAGCTACGACGGTGGCCGTGTCTACCGGTTTGATGGCCGTGCCTGGCAGGACCTCGGGCAGCTCGGCGAGAACACACAGACATATTCCTTCGTTTCGGTCAACGACCGTCTGCACGTGGGCACCTGGCCCAGTGGTCGTGTCTACAGCCATGCGGCTGACGGGACGTGGGAGGATGCGGGGCGACTGGGTGAAGAGCTGGAAGTGATGGGCATGCTGGTTCACAACGGGCGTCTGTTCGCCGGCAGTCTGCCCCTGGGCCAGGTCTACACGCTGGATGCTCCAGGCCGCTGGGAACTCTCGGCACAGCTCGATCAGACCCCCGATGTCAGGTATCGCCGCGTCTGGACGATGGCGGAACATCAGGGGGCGCTGTACTGCAGCACGCTGCCTTCCGGGGAAGTCTGGCGTTATCGTCAGGGGCAACAGGTGCAGTGGGGGCATAGTCTTGCTGCAGGCTGGCAGCATGTGGCTGCTGTGCGTGTCGCCGGACAACTGAAGTTGTTTCTCAACGGCCGTGAAGTCGCGCAAGCCGCCGCTCCCGCAGCCGATGAACGCCCCTGTGACCTGACAGGCACAGCCCCGCTGCAGGTCGGTGGCGGCACCAACGGGAGACTCGGCGGCTTTCTGAAGGAGCTGCGGATTCATTCCCGAGCACTGACCCCGGCGGAAATCCAGCAGCTGGCCCGCCCGCAGTAACCTTCCCGTCTTCCGCCACGACACAGGCTGGGTTTGCCAGATCCCGGCAGTTGTTTACAATCCCGCCCAAAATCGGCCGTACCGGGCTTCTGCAGCCGCGGTGCACAGCAGGCCGGAACGCCCGCCCCCTTACTCCTCAATTCCGCAAAGCCAGCGTTTCCCATGAGCACAGCAAACCCCTTCGGTGCCGAAGCCGTTCTCAATACTTCTGCGGGTCAGATTCGCTATTACCGTCTGCGAAAACTGGCAGAAGACGGCATCGGCAGCATCGAAACGCTGCCCTACTCCATCCGCGTGCTGCTTGAAGCCTGCCTCCGCAACGTGGATAACTTCGTCGTCACTGCCGACGACGTCGTCAATCTGGCCAACTGGAACGCAGCCAAACCCGCAGAAATCGAAGTCCCCTTCAAGCCCGGCCGCGTGGTACTCCAGGACTTCACAGGTGTACCCGCCGTGGTCGACCTCGCAGCACTCCGCAGCGCCATGGTCCGCATGGGTGGCGACCCCAAAAAAATCAATCCGCTCGTGCCCTGCGATCTGGTGATCGACCACAGTGTGCAGGTCGATGAATTCGCCAGTCGCTTCGCCCTGCAGCGTAACGTTGAGATCGAATTCGCCCGCAACATGGAACGCTACCAGTTTCTCCGTTGGGGTCAGCAGGCGTTCAACAATTTCCGCGTGATTCCGCCGGCCACCGGCATTGTGCATCAGGTCAACCTTGAATATCTCGCCACCGTGGTCATGACAACCGACGGTGTCGCCTACCCGGACAGCCTTGTCGGCACCGACAGCCACACCACGATGATCAACGGCCTCGGTGTGGTCGGCTGGGGCGTGGGCGGCATCGAAGCCGAAGCCGTGATGCTTGGTCAACCCATCTACATGCTCACCCCCGAAGTCGTCGGCTTTCGACTCACCGGACAACTCCCGGAAGGCTCCACCGCCACCGACCTTGTGCTCACCGTCACGCAAATGCTCCGCGCCCACAAGGTGGTTGGCAAGTTCGTCGAATTCTACGGTCCCGGCCTCGACACGCTCAGCCTCGCCGACCGCGCCACGCTCGCCAACATGGCCCCCGAATACGGTGCCACCATGGGCTTCTTCCCCGTTGATGCCGAAACCCTGCGGTTCCTTGAACGCACCGGACGACCCAAACAGCTGGTGGATCTGGTGGAACGCTATTACAAGGAACAGGGCCTGTTCCGCACGGCCGATTCCCCCGAACCCCGCTTCACCAGCACACTCGCGCTCAACCTCGAAGACGTCGTGCCGTCTCTGCTGGTCCCAAACGTCCGCAGGACCGCATTCTGCTGAAGAATATGCTGCCTGAATGGCAGAAAGCCCTGCCCACCTTCGGCAAGACACAACCGACCGCTCCCGTTGCCGTTGAAGACAACGGGCACAGCAGCCACATCACTGACGGGGCTGTTGTGATTGCCGCCATCACCAGCTGCACCAACACCAGCAACCCCAGTGTTATGATCGGTGCCGGTCTGCTCGCCCGCAACGCTGTCGCCCGCGGTCTGAAGCGTCAGCCATGGGTCAAAAGCAGCCTCGCTCCCGGAAGCCGCGTCGTCACCGAATACCTCGAAAAAGCCGGACTCGACAAAGCCCTTGATGAACTCGGCTTCCAGACAGTCGGCTACGGCTGCACGACCTGTATCGGCAACAGCGGACCGCTCCCGGACCCCGTCGCCAAAGCCGTCACCTCCGGAGACCTCGTTGCCGCCGCCGTACTTTCCGGCAACCGCAACTTCGAAGGCCGCGTGAATCCGCTTGTTCGCGCCAACTACCTCGCCAGCCCGCCGCTCGTTGTGGCCTACGCCATCGCCGGCACCGTCGATATCGATCTTGTCAACCAGCCGATCGGGCAGGACAGCTCCGGCAAAGACGTCTACCTCCGCGAAATCTGGCCTTCACAAAAGGAAATCGCCGACACCGTCGCCTCCTCCATGAATCCCGAAATGTTCACCGAACAGTACGGCAAGGCCGCCCAGGGACCCCCGGAATGGCAGTCCATCAGCGGCGCCAGCGGTGACCTTTATCGGTGGGATGAAAACAGCACCTACGTGCAGGAGCCGCCGTTCTTCGTGGACATGCCTGCGGAACCGCAGCCCATTCGCGCCATCGAAAACGCCCGCTGCCTCGTTTCCGTCGGCGACTCCACCACCACCGACCACATCAGCCCAGCCGGTTCCATCAAAGCCTCCAGCCCCGCTGGTCGCTACCTCCAGGCTCAGGGCGTTAAACCCGAAGACTTCAACCAGTACGGCGCCCGTCGCGGCAACGACCGCGTCATGACCCGCGGCACCTTCGCCAATATCCGACTCAAAAACCTCGTTGCCCCGGGCACCGAAGGCAGCGTCACCGTGCACTTCCCCAGCGGCGAACAGACCTCCATCTACGACGCCGCCATGAAGTACCGCGACGAAGGCACTCCGCGGGTTGTCCTCGCCGGCTCCGAATACGGCACCGGCTCCAGCCGCGACTGGGCCGCCAAAGGCACCTATCTGCTGGGAATTCGCGCGGTCATCGCCGTCAGCTTCGAACGCATCCATCGGTCCAACCTGGTCGGCATGGGAGTCCTCCCGCTGCAGTTCCGCGAAGGCGAAAGTCGCGAATCACTGGGGCTGGACGGTACCGAAACCTTTGACATCAGCCTCAACGACAAACTCGAACCACGCCAGGCCGTCGAAGTCACAGCCCGCAAACCCAACGGCGAAGTCATCCACTTCGTCACTACCTGCCGCATCGACACCCCTGTGGAAGTCGTCTACTACCGCAACGGCGGCATCCTGCACACCGTCCTGCGGCAGCTGGCACGCAGCTAAACACCGTGCCCCGGCAAAGTAAATGTCCCTGCGCCGGGTCAGCACCACTGGACTTTGAACAACTCACGGCGACAATATCAGCCAGCTTTCCCTCGACGTATCCGCCGTTCAGGACCGCATTCCGACATGGCCGCTGGCTCCAAAAAACCCATCAAAGGTAATTCCGACTCAGAACGGCAGATCGTCTGTTCCAATCGCCGCGCGCGGCACGACTACGACGTCCTCGACGAAATGGACTGTGGCATCGTGCTCACAGGCAGCGAAGTCAAAAGCATTCGTAATCACAAGATCACCATCGAAGAGGCACACGCACGTGTCGAAAACGGCGAAGTCTGGCTGGTGGACTGCGACATCGCAGAATACGCCGAAGCCAGCATCTACAACCACGCTCGCCAGCGCACCAGAAAACTTTTGCTGCATCGTCGCGAAATCCGTAAATTCGCCGAGACCGGAGAGAACGACGGTCTAACTCTTATTCCGCTGTCGGTCTTCTTCCATCGCGGCTTCGTCAAGCTTCGCCTGGGACTCTGCAAAGGACGCAAACAGCACGATAAACGCCAGCGCCTCAAAGAGGCGGACGACCGCCGTGAAATGCGTTCAGCCCGGATGAAATTTACCGGTGGCTCGGGACGCGGAAAAGGACGCTGACTTACACAACCAGCCCGAAGAGCCTCACCGAGCCGCGACCGTCAGGGAGTGGGAAAAACACCCAATCACAACCCAAATGGCCCGGTCAGTGCATTCTTTAGGTGCATGGCAACTGTCTGCCGAAGGTGTTTTGCAGTCGCACTTTGCGGTGAAGATCGCGTCCGACTCCCTGACGGTCGCGGCTCGATAGGTATCCCTGCTGCTCCGACTGCAGCCGCAGCCGGACTGCCGTAACGAAACGCTCCATCTGCTCTGGAGTCGTATACAGATGGGCGGAAAATCGCACGAACCGTCGTCCCTGCCAACTGCCCGTCAGCACCTCAATTCCATGTCGTTCCCGCAGCTCTGTCTGCAGAGCATCCGGATGACCGTGGTAGCCCGGCCGCCAGCCTGGCGTCTGTGGCAGTTCAACCGCCGCCATGCTCACAAAATCCGCTTCGCCCGGCGTGCAGAACGCACCCATGCCAGGCAGATTCAGCAGATCCCTTCGAGCGGCCGCGATCAGATCGTGCGCATGTCGACGGTATTCATGCAGAACATCCGGAGTGAAAAACCTTACGGCGTCCGCGAGCGCCAGCAGCGGGGCGGGATCGCGGGTGCCCAGCCACTGCAGACCGTCCTTCCATGACGCCGCTTTTCCGGCGATGCTGCCGCCCCAGCTGACCACCGGAGTCTCCAGCGTGGACTGCTGTCGCGGATGCACCCACAAAAAGCCGCTGCCAAACGGACCGCACAGCCACTTGTGACCGCTGGCGCAATAAAAATCACAGCCAATCTCGTCCAGTTTCACATCCAGCAGTGCCAGTGCGTGCGGGCCGTCGATGCAGACTGGAATCCGCCGTCGCTGAGCCATGCGGCAAACGTCCTGTACCGGGAGCGCACAGGCTGTGGCCGATGTCACATGGCTGATGACGATCAGCCGCGTGTTCGGCGTGACGGCGGATTCCACGGCCGCCACCGTTTCTGCCGATGCTGGGGGAAACGGAAGGGTGGCGAATGTGAGCTTTGCTCCGGCGGCCCGGCAGCGCGCCTGCCAGATGTTTTTGACCGCACCATATTCGTGGTTCGTCAGCAGCACTTCGTCGCCTGGGGCCAGTTTGACACTGGCGGCCACCGCGTTCATGGCGACGGTGGCATTGTCCACAAGCACCAGCCGCCGCGAATCGGTGTGCAGAAACCCGGCGAGGACCTCGCAGGCCGCATCCAGCAGTTCTTCCATCTCACGACAGAAAAACCGCATCGGCTGCTGTTCCAGGCGGCGACTCCAGCGCTCGCGGGATTCCCGCACCACACGCGGTGAAGGGCCGAACGAGCCGTGGTTAAGATAAATGCAGTTCGGGTCGAGATCCCATTCATCGGCCAGCGGGTGCCGGCTGGCGCTGGCCATCAGAGCGACTCCAGAAAGGTGCCTACGTGTCCGGCCACGTCACTGCGGACCTGCCAGTGCAGCAGGTGACCTGCCGTTGGGAAATCAATTCGCAAACAATCCAGCATCCGCCCCTGCAGCTGCTCTGCGTCCTCAACGGACAACATTCCGCCACGAGACACATCGCCCCGCAACAGCAGCGTTGGACAGGGAACCCCCGCGAAACTGGCTGCCTGGTCGTAGCCTTCGTGCCAGCGACCTTCAAGGATCCGTGTCATCACTCGTGGATCCATATCGCGGAGACATGAGGCTGTAAATCGCAGCGATACCGCGTCGCGCACGTCGCTGATGCGCATCACGCGACCATCCGGCCAGCTTTTCACGACTTCCCTGCCGAAATTCTCTGCCAGCTGCCGCACTGAAAGATCTTTGCGGCCCGCCCAGCGCTGCATCGCCTGGAATGTTGGCTGATACATGGTGTCGGCCAGCGACTGCCAGAAGGCCGGCGACGGAGGATCTTCAAGGATCACGGCCGACACTCGCGAAGGCCGGGCCGCGGCCGCAGCCGTCGCGACCAGCGCCCCCAGTGAGTGGCCGTAAAGCACAACAGAACCGTGCTCAGCGTCGATCGCCGCCAGTGCGTCCTGCAGGTAGTCACAGATGCGGTACCGGCCGTCGGCATGCCCGGAGTTGCCATGTCCCCGAAAGTCCAGCGTCGCCACGGAAAACTGCGCAGGCAACAAACAGGCCAGAGACGAGAACGTCCGACCTGCCCGGCCAACTCCATGCAGCATCAGCAGCCGCTGGTCGGTTCCCGGTCGCAGTTCCGTCACCTGAATCGCGATTCCGTCTGACGTCGTCACCAAAGTCCGTCCTGTCAATGTTTGCTCCCTGGCTGGTGTTGGGTTCGAGTTGATTGTCGGTGATTGTGCAGTCTACAGCGTTTCGGGCGTGACCTGAAGGTGTTTCACCCGCAAAAGCGGCACGCGGGAGGGCGAAGCTGGAGTTGATATCACGCGGCCGGATCACGTCGCAAAGACGACCTGTGGCGTGCGGTCCATGTGCTGCACTGGCCGCACAGTCACGCACCGTTACCGGGGGATTGTCATTCACTACACGCCTTGCTCACTTTTTTGCCGTGCTGGAGAGAACTTCCAGGCCATTGGGCTTCGGCCCGTCCGCTGGCGGATCATCGTAAAAGTGGTTTGCCATCAGGTGTTCGGCGGAAAGCAGCAGCAGCAGCAGCCCCAGCATAACGGGGAAGATTTCGATCCCCAGTCGGCCCGTGCGCACCACCTGCTGCAGCTCGTCCGGACTGCCAATGACCGCGGCTCGCTCAGAATCAAACACGGTCTCCAGCTGTTCAGCGGGAATCCGGGCCAGATCCGTCTCCGCCCCGGGAATATTCACGGCGAATGCGGCAGAATAGTCAGCGGCGGATTCGAACGGCCGCACGAGATAATGTCCGATGTCGCGGGCATCGTCGATCAGCAGACTCTTCTGGCCAGGTTCGACTGCACCGCGAGTCTGGGCCAGCCCTGGTCGCTGCAGCAGGTACTGTTGAAATGGCTGGTCTGCCGGGAGCGGCAGTTCGACGAGTTCCCCGGCAAGAAAGTTGCGCCGAAATTCACTGCCACCGGCCATATGCAGCATCAGCTTTTCCAGCAGCGCCACAAAACTCCATTCGGCTGCAAAGTTATTCCAGCGGCTCCCGCCGTCCGTCAGATTGTCCATGGCTGACGTAAACATCAGGCAGCGGCCCTCCCCGACCCGCCGTTCCAGCAGCGCCGGACGGCGGTTGGGGCCGGAGAATGACAACAGCAGCGAACTGCCTTCGACGGGCTCCACGGCCCAGCAGCGTTCGAAGGCTGCCGTCCCCAGCCCCACCCGCAGCGTTTCATCGGCAGCAAAGCTCCGCGTGACCGGGTGCCCGGAATCCGCGACCTGCAGCTGCGCAGTGCTTTCCAGAAATTTGACTGGTGTAATCGGCGCGGCCGGGAGCAGTCGTGCGGCGGCTGGAGTGTTCCATGATGGTGCCTGAATGCGGCCGGAACCGGCCACCGCCAGCACACTTCCGCCGGACGCGACGTACTTGCCCAGAGCGGCCCAGAGTGTATCGTCCGGCCGCTGCAGCCCGGAGAGAATCACCGCGTTATAATCGCCAAATGTCAGTTCACCCGCCTGCAGAGTTGTGATCTGCCGACAGTCAAACGTGCGGATCCCCGCCCGCTCACGCTCCTCCGGCTGCAACGCATTTCTGATGTACAAAGTTTCTTCAGGCCGATCGGAAATCAGCAGCACTTTGGGAGTTGGCAGGACGCCGCAGGAAAACCAGCGGACGTTGTCGGCCCCCAGCGGATCCTCCGCATTGATCCTCACCAACCCCTGCAAATGCTCAAGTCCCGCCGGCACATCGATGCTTGTCTGGACCTTCGCATCCCCACCCTCCAGCTGCACCACCGCCGGAGCGCCGGTCCGCGTCTCCTGACCGGCTGCATTGATCAGACTGGTCTCAATCGTCACCGCAGCCGGCACCGCCCCCTGGGAGCGAATCGTGAGGGACAGGTCCAGTTTCAAACCAGGTGTGATGGAGTCATCGGCCAGACTGAGCTCCGAGATGCCGGCGTTCAGAGTGGCAGGAACAGCCAGATCCACCAGATACACATGCAGCCACTCATGCTGCTTCAGCAGATCCGCCAGCCCACTCTCGTCCGGCAACTGGAGTGCAGCGGTGGTGAAGTCGGAAAACACATAGATTTCACGCGAATACAGATCGCCTTCAGGGCCCGTACCAGCCTCCTGCTGCACCATGCTGCGGTGCTCCACATGCGCCCGAATTGCGGCCCGCAGCTGGGGGTTGAGCTTGCGTGGGAGCGCCGAGGGGACGATGCCTTCCAGCTTCGCGGAGGCACCAGACAGGTCCGCCTGAAACACAAACTCCTCTGCGGAATCCAGCGTCGCCACTGCCGCCACACTCCGCCCGGGGAATCGCTCCAGCTGCTCCCGGGCAACGTCCCGCGCCTGCTCCAGCCGCGTTCGGTTCTGGTTCAGATAGGTCATGCTCAGGCTGTTGTCGAAGACAAACACGGCGGCCACGGGAATGTCTTCTGCTCCCTCGGCTCCGGGCGATAACAGTTCGGCACGAACCCGCACGGCCCACGGAAGTCCCGTCAGCAACAGAGCTGCAAGCATGCCGCCCAGCAGACAAAAAACGCGCTGCAAACCGTGTTCACGCTGGGCGTGGACGGAACCGGCAGCCACCCGGCTGCGGCGTCTGAGCCACTGCCAGACGGAGAATGCCCCCAACACCGAACAGCCCAATCCCGCCCACTCCCACCACCGCAGTGAATAATTTGCCGCCGGCAGCGAAGGTCGGGCGAATGCCAGCACCAGTGCGGCAATCAACAGCATGCGCAGGCCGAGCAACAGCAGTTGACGCACACGCATCCGCCGCGCGTTGGCCGGACGCCGGACCTGCAGCAGCCGCAAAGCTGGAAACTCAATCACCTTCGGCTTCGCCCGCATGATCAGATGCAGGAGCACAGGCACCGCCGACAGCACGAGTCCCAGTAACAGTGAGGAATTGATGAGTGTCATGAATTCGCCGGAGAGAAACTGAGAAACCACGCCGTGAGAATATCGGGTTTCAGGAAGAAAACCAACCCCCACCCCCCAGCGAACCGCACCGAGTGTTCCGTGTGCCTGCGACAGGACCTTCCATTCGGCGGGAATCTGGCCACGCGGAAGCCGATACTCCCCGAATTTCCACGATTCCCTCATTAAACTGGGGCGTTGGAGTTTCCCCGGTTACGGCTTGTTCCCCCCTCCCTCGTTTCTCGGCTTCGCCGTCCCCCTACCCATGCACACGTCATCGCTCGTCAATCAGCTCAAGCCATCCGAAACCCTGGCCGCCGCCGCAAAAGCGCGGGAACTGCGGGCCAAAGGCATTGATGTGATGGAATTCACCGTCGGCGAGCCGGACTTCATCACCCCGCAGCACATTCGTAAGGCCGCTCAGGCTGCGATGGATGCCGGACACACCCGCTACACCGCGGCCGTCGGCATTCAGGAACTTCGCCAGGCCATTTGCGACGCATTTCTTCGGGATCATGGCGTCAGCTACAAGCCCTCCGAAGTCACCGTCTCCAACGGCGCCAAGCACTGCCTGCACAATGTACTCACCGCGTGCTGCGATCCCGGCGACGAAGTGATTATCCCCACACCCTACTGGGTCAGCTACTCCGCACTGGTTGAACTCGTCGGCGCCCGCCCGGTACTCGTGGAAACACGCGAACAGGATGGTTTCTGCCTGTCCCCGGAACAACTCCGCAAAGCCATCACACCACGCACCCGCATGCTGATGCTCAACAGCCCCAGCAACCCCACCGGGGGCGTCTATCCCGTCAGCACCCTGCAGGCTCTGGCCGAAGTCGCCGTCGAAAAAGACATCATCGTGCTGTCCGACGAAATCTACGACAAACTCATCTACCCCGGCCACCAGTTTCGCACCTTCGCCTCCTTCGGCGAAGAAGTCCGCAAACGCACCGTCATTGTCAACGGAGTCAGCAAAGCCTATGCCATGACCGGCTGGCGTATCGGCTGGACACTCGCACCCGATAACGTCAGTGCCGCGATCAACAAGCTCCAAAGCCAGCAAACCTCCAATCCCTGCAGCGTCTCCCAGTACGCAGCACTTGCGGCGCTCACCGGTCCCCAGGACTGCGTGGCTGAAATGTGTCAGGAATTCGTTCGCCGCCGCGACTACGTCTCCGCACGCCTCCGCGCCATCCCTCGACTCAGCTTCGCAGAACCAGGCGGAGCGTTCTACGTGTTCTTCAACGTCAGCAGCTACTTCGGAAAGCCACTGGGTGGCGGAGCCCCCGTCAGCAACGCCACTGACTTCTGCACTGCACTCCTCGAACGCGCCCACGTCGCACTCGTCAGCGGTGACGCCTTCGGAGCCCCGGGCTACGTCCGACTCAGCTTCGCTGCGTCCATGCAACTGCTTGTCCGCGGCCTCGATGCAATCGAAGCGTTCCTGAACAGCCCACAAAACTCCTGACAGCCCATCTGCTCGTATGGGAACAACGATCCACTATCGCGGAACTGTTAATGACATCAGCGAGATTCCCCTGCTGGAGGATCGGTTGCTGGATTTCGCCTTTTCCATGGGCGGAAAAGCCAGGATTTGTCGCTTTGTTTCCGACACCGATCCCACCCGTGTCGTGCGGGGGCTGATTATCGATCTGGCCCCCGGCCAGGAATCGCTCAGTCTGCTGATTTCACCGGAAGGTCACCTCACACCGCTGTTTCAGATCGAAGAGGCGGAACAGAAGCCGTTCCAGGAGCCGCCGTACTGTTTTGTGAAAACGCAGTTCGGGTCCCCACAGGGGCACGTTGCCATCGTCCACTTGCTGCATGCGCTCCGGCAGCGCTTCGTAAGCAATCTCGCTGTGCTCGACGAAGGTGACTACTACGAAACGCGGGACCTGCAGCAGCTGATAAGCAGGATGGCATTTCTCAACGCCTCCATCGCCAGCCTTGCGAAAGGCATCAAACGCTATCCCATCAGCCCGGAGGCGCTGGAGGATCCGGAGATCCTCGCAGCCCGCATTGAACGCGTGGCACAGCTGGCACATCGCTCCATCGTGGAAGGTGCCACGCAGCCGGACCAGACACCAGCCAGCCAATCGACGCACGACGACACGCACGATGACACGGATGACGACAGCGAAACAACCCTTGATGAGGCTGTTGACAGCAGCGAAAAGCAGCGGCTCAGAAATGAACAGCGCGTCGAACGCATGAATCGGCGGATCAATGATGCCATCGCGTCCGGGTTATCGTACGAAGAGGCGTTTGAACTGGCGATGCGGGATGAAGGTCTGCAGATTCCGCAGAGCGATCCCTCGGAAGCATGGCGCGAGAGCCTGCCCCCGACCACGTTCGGGGAACTGGCAGACTCCGCCATGCATGGCTTTGACGAAGACTCCAGCGAAACTCCAGAACTGCACCCGGCTGTAGAATTGGCACAGCAGTTTCTGTTCGAAGTCCTGCGACTGCGACCACCTCACCGACGTTCCAGCTGGTTTTCGACGCTGGAAGAAGCCGCCTGTCAGATTGTCGGAGGACTTGTCCAGGCCACCTTCGACAACGAGTTTGAAGACAGCCTGACCGAACGCGCTCTGGTGATTTCACAGCTGAGGCGCGCGTTGCGGGGAGAAGCATACGCGCACGCTGCCGTTTCAGGACTCAGAGCCGAGGGGACGTTCAGCAACGAACAGGCTCATCAGCTCTACGACCAGCTGGAACAACTCCTGGAAGTGATTCAACAGCTGACAGCAGCAGCATGGCAGACGCCTGACAGTGAAGATTTTCGTTAGAATTCCAGCGGCAGCTGCAGCGATTCCGTGAAGCGATCGAAGGCGTTGGCATCCGCGGTGGAATCGATAATCTCTGCCGTTTCGCGATCACTGAAGTGTTCCCGCAGCCGGGCAACATCGGCATCAACGATGGTTTGTGGTGCGGTTGTCAGCTTGCGGGCAAACCTCAGCGCTTCAGCCCATTCAGGCTTCACGGCTGCTTCAAGAGCAGCGAAAGAGGCAAGCCGTGCGGTGTCCCGGCCACCGGCTGCGTACCGCAGACGGGCATGTTCAGCGGCGTACCACGCGCGATTTTCACGGGCGGTGACCCAGGCAATGAGCAACCGCAGTTCCAGCGGAGATTCGCCTTCACGAATTCGCGCCTGCCGCTGGGTCCACGCATCCAGGGCCACCGGCAGACCGCTCAGAGCACAAAACCAGTGGGGCGGTATCGCTCCCGGCGTGTCCGCGGACAGCACTGCGGCGGCAGCAGCGGCGTCCGGGAGTGGAACGAGTGGGCTGCGGGTCCGCGCGGCGGCGACCTGTGCCAGGTACTCATCCCAGGTTTCCCACTCCGGTCTGATTTCCGGCTGCCGCGGGGCGACACTGGATTGCAGCGCAGCAAACCGGGACGACGTCGGGGTATCCAGTGGCGGATGTTCGTCCCCGCCGAAGGCCTGATCCTGCGGAATTCCGGTGGCTGCAGTCCAGCGATTCACCGCGTTGTAGCGGGAAATCGTGTAGAGCACATCAATCACACTGGCCGGCTTGAACTCCGCCAGCAGTGGCGCGGTCTCCGCAGGACCAAAGCGGTGGGGGCTGAGAGTCAGCGTCTTAGCGGCCGCGAAGGCTGCGCGTTCGGCGGGTGGCTGCAAATCCCAGGCGCCATCAAGGGCGGCAATCTGGTCTTCCAGCATCCCTGCCCGACGCAGTTTGAGCTCCTGATGTCCCAGACAGTACTGGCAGTCGTTCGCTCGTGACACCACCCAGAACATGCGAGTTTTGAAGGCATAGTCCGGCTGGACCTGCAGCGCATTCAGGAGTGCTGTGGTGCCCGCGGAAGTGGGGCGGGCGGCCGAACCGCGGCCCCAGCCAGCGATCACGAATGAGGTCCATGAGGCTGGCAGGTACAACGCTCGCAGCCGGCTGTTGTTGACCAGGCTGCGACCGGATGCTCGCTCGGCTTCTGTTGGAGGCGGCAGTGGCAGGCGCGATTGACGCTGCCTGAGAGCTTCCAGACGCTGCTTCATTTCCGGTCGCGTCAGCGCAGGCTGGATGGCATCCTGCGCCACCACTGAACCCGTCAGACACCCCAGCAGCGCAACAACCACCACGCGGATTAATCTGCAACGCCCAAACTCACTGATGAACTTCATCTCAACACTCCCGCCTGCCGGCCCCAATTCACCTTGGAAAAATTGTGATCACCGGTGACGTACCGACGATATAAATCACCTTTGATTCCGAGCTGTTGCCAGCATCACCGAATGTGCGCTGCACACGAATGTGCAGGTTTGAGCCATCCGACGTCTCTTCTTCTCGCAGAACCGCAAAACTCTTCAGCGGCCGGCCAGCGTCCCATGCTGGATCACCCATAGTGATCTCCGGTCGCAGATCGGCCGGTTTTTTCCCGGCCTGCCAGGCTTCAAGTGCCTTCTGAACGGAACTGCGGGCCAGCTCTTCATCAAGCGGCAGCGCCTGGGTTTCACCGCCACCGCAACCGGCCACCAGCAGCAGCAGGCCCAGCGCGAGGAAGGGGCCGGTGAGGGATCCCAATGTCTTTCTAAACGACAGCAATTGAAGACTCCGGAAAGTGGTTCAGGGGAATCGGTGTTCGCACGAGATGAGGAGAACGCGGTCATTTCGCAGAGCGAAATGCGACTTTAGAATTCCCCGACGACTTCGCCGCCGTCGATGCTTCCCAGAGCACGCCAGGTCACCATTGCCAGGTTCTCGGAAACAAAACGCACACCACCGTCACCCAGCAGAATCTGCACGCCACCCGTGTGCTGACTGTTGGACGTCGTTGCGATTCGGCCCGGAGGAAACATGCAGGAGCGACCATTTGGAGGCAGTACGTGGTTGTACTGGTTGGTTGAGTGGTACTGCTGCAGCCACGGACCACCAACGTTGGAATACCCCTGCAGTGCCAGATCGGAAATGTTGGCGGCGTTGCACTGCTGAACGGCTTCGTCAGCGCTGTTCGGGTAGGTGCCGGGACGGAAGGTGTCGGTACGAGGTGAACTAATCCCGTTGCTGCCGTCTCCCGTCAGCTTTTCAGCCATGACCGCAGTGTTGCTGAGTCCATCCGTCACGTCTGCAAAGCGAAATCGCCGAGTGAGATAGATCACACCGTTCGCCGGTGGCTGCCCGTTTGCACCGGTTGGGTACATCACCACACCGTTGCCGGCATTCCAGTAATAGTTGTTGCGGCCACCCACCGCAGCGGGCAGTGGAGTCGGATCACTTGGACAGCGAAATGCCGGCAGCTCGGTTGTTCGGGCCAATGTGTTGTTCGGATGGTCGAACGTGACGTTGAAATCGATGCGATTGAAGAGCACCGACTGCTCCAGAAATGGCAACAGCCGAGCGTGGGAAGAGATGGACGAGACCGATGCATCGACAGCAGCTATTGGAAAGCAGTTGTAGGTGTCATGGTAATTGTGTATCGCGATTCCCAGTTGCTTGAGGTTGTTCTTGCACTGGGTGCGCCGCGCGGCTTCGCGGGCCTGCTGAACAGCGGGCAGCAGCAGCGCGACAAGGATGGCAATGATCGCGATCACCACCAGCAGCTCAATCAATGTAAAACCACGGGAGCGGGAACGAGTATTCACAGAACGTCTCCGGAGGGAACGTAAAGAAACGAATGAAAAATCGAGGATCGGCGGGGACCAAAAAGTCGCGTTTCGCTCTGCGAAACGGCTGTCCTTGTCGTCCCAACTTCAAAACAGCCCACTGCTTCTGATTTTGCAGCGACTTGACATCGCGGGCCGATGCTGAAAACGCAAACTGGCGTTAAGGACGCTGAATGTCAGACCCTGAGCTTCCACCCAGAACGATGCCACACCGACCAGGCGTGCGGGGCGTATCGATCCCCAGTAACGCTTCGTGTCGACGTGGTTAGCCTGACGTCGAAAGCAAACGCAGCATGCAGGCTTCACCGACGTCCAGAGCAGGAACGACAACCTGCTGCCGCGTCACGTTCAGCATCAACCCGGGCGAAGCGCGCGTAGCACCTGCGACGAGCTAGCGTACCGCGGGGGGCCGAAACACTTCGGCGGCCATCCAGAACTCACCACGTTCGGACTGGGGGGCAATCAGGCCGTCGACGCAGCATTGTGCGGACAGCAGCAGATTCAGAATGGCCGCCGGGTCAGAAGCTGCACTGGTTGTGGGTGCAGCAGGAGCGGGCAGCAGGGGAGTTGTCTGTTTGCGGCAGTTGGGGCCGCTGCAGGGGACCGTGGGGGCCACCGGAAGACGCTGTTCAGGACGCGTCGCTGTGGCTGTTGGCTGAGCGAACGTTGCCGAGTGCAGACCAGCGACGGGCTGACCGTTTTTGAACAGGTAGTGCCCGCATGTTTCCGCCTGAACGACGCGGCTTTGGCAAATGACAGCAAACACCACGCAAATCCACGTGCAAACACCTCGCAGACGAAATATCTGCGAAAAGGATGCTGCTGGATTTGTGGGGAAAAGTCGCATGCGAAGCCAACGATCAGCGAAAATCAATGAACACGCCTTACAGTTATATACGTCATTCGCGAACGATTCCGCCAGATAAAGTTGGCAGAAAAATTGCCAAAATCAGTGAAAACAGGACTTCACCGCGGCCCCAAACGGCCAGTGACGGCCTCGGAACAGCAGCACAACCACTGGCAATTTGTTCGTCCTGCATCGATTTTTCCGGAAAAATCAACCTCCGGAACCACGGATTTTGCTGGATTCCTGTTTCCGATGTTTCCCAAATGACGTGTATTTCCATGGGACTCCATTCTTGACCCGCCAGCCGGAAGGGGTTTATTGTCCTCAGGTCCCGTTCCTTTCCCGGCTATTCTCGTCCCGCCTTCGCATTCGCCGTGATGCTGACGCCCGTCGGCCGCTCCGGTGCCCTCCACAAAAACTTGCCCCCGGGAGCATTCGTCATGAATGCTGATCACTCATCTCTGCCATCCCGCAGCTTTGGGCTCAAACTGCCTCTGCTGATTGCCGGTCTGCTGATCCCGGCCCTGCCCGCAATCGCTCAGGAACCCCTGCGGCAGCTTGTCAACCGCGAACTGGCAACTCCCGCCGGCCTGCAGATTCCTCCCTCAACGGACGCTGAATTCCTCCGCCGTGCCGCGCTCGACCTGACCGGCATGCCACCGTCCGCCGATGAAGCCCGCACATTTCTCAGCGATACAACGCCCGACAAACGCGAAAGGCTCATCGATCGCCTGCTGCAGTCCCCACAGCACGCCCGACATATGGCCGCGTCGCTTGATGTGATGCTGATGGAACGTCGCCGCAATCAGCATGTTTCACAGGATGACTGGATGGCCTGGCTGCTGTCGTCCGTTCGCAGCAACAAGCCCTGGAACGTGCTCGTCCGCGAAATTCTTGTGGCTGACGGCGAACCGGGTGTCAACCGTCCAGCCGCCCGCTTCCTGCTTGATCGCGATGCCGAACCCCACACCGTCGCCAGGGACATCGGGCGAGTGTTCTTCGGCAGAGATCTGCAGTGTGCTCAGTGTCACGATTCCCCAATCATCGCTGATTTTCTGCAGCAGGATTATCAGGGCCTCCTTGCTGTGGCCACCGCCACCTATCCTGTGGTCCGAAAAATCGATGGCAAGGATGTCACTTTGCTCGGCGAACGTGCCGGCGGTGACCTCACCTTCGAAAGCGTGTTCATCAAGGGCACCTCCCATCGCACGGGCCCGCGCCTGCCCGGCATGGTGGCTCGCGTCGAACCGTTTCTGGTGCCCGGCGAAGAGTACGAGGTGGCCCCCGCTGATGGTGTCCGGGCGATCCCCCGCATCAGTCGCCGTCAGTGGATGGCCGCTGCCGCCACCGATGGCAGCAACGACGCGTTCAATGAAAACGCAGCCAATCGACTCTGGGCGTTGATGTTCGGTCGCGGTCTTGTGCATCCCCTTGACATGCTGCACCCGGACAATCCGGCTGTCAGCCCGCAGCTCCTGCGGCAGCTGGGCCGCCGCTTCGCGGACTCCGGTTTCGACATCCGCGGATTCCTCCGCGAGCTGGCGCTCAGCGAACCATGGCAGCGTCCCTTCGACCTGCCCGACTCCCTCCGCCAGCAACTCGCAGCAGCCAAAGCCGCGGCTGAACAACTCGCGGCAGAGAAAGTTGTTCTGGATGCGGCCTCCGCAGAAGCTGCCACCGCCCGTGACGCAGCCGACTCAGCCTACGCCACCGCCGAAGCCGCCTTGATCCCTCTCGCCGCCGAACGCGACAAGCTCCGCGGTCAGGCCGCAGAGGCACTCAAGAAACGCGATGAGGCTAAAGCCGCTGCAAGTGCTGCAGCCGCGGCACTCGCCGCCAAACAAAAGCCGGCGGCCGCACTTCAGGCAGCCTCCGAATCCGCAGCTCGCGCCGCTGCCGCACTCCCTGACGATGCCAGCCTCGCTGCAGCCTCGAAAACGCTCGCCGCCAAAGCTCAGGCAATCGCCGCAGAACTTCCTCCGCTGCAAAAGGCGGCTGACGAAAAAGCCGCCGCCGTGGCTGCCCCCGAAGAAGCCCTCAAAGCTGCCATTGCCGCACTGCAGACGGCCCAGCAGAACACCACTGCCCCCCTGCAGGCTCTGAGCGATGCCGAAACTCAGGTCATTGCCGCTCGCCAGAAATATCAACTCGCCCAGCTCCAGGCCATCTCTCTCGATGCCCGGCTCAAACACCTCCAAAAACTTGCTGACTTCAATGAGTCCCGGACACAGCTGACTGCCGCAGTGCAGCTTGTGGCCTCCCGTCAGGCCGAACTCTCCGCCGCCCGCCAACTGCTGCAGGAACAACAGCCAGTGACCGAGACGGCCATGAAAACCCGAATTGCCGCCGAACAGCAGCTGGCATCGGCACAGACCGCCATGAACTCGGCAGCCACGATCGAGCAGCAATCCGCGCAGTCGGCCGCGGCGCTGGCTGCCGCCACAGCAGCACTCGGCCGCGCCACCGCTCTCCTCGAACCCTCCGCAACCCTCACCGCCGCCTCGGTTGCACTCGCCCCCAGGGCAACGGCTGCAGCCGCAAACGCCCAGGCCGCCGGCAAAGCCACAGCCGCTGCAGCCGCCGCCCTGCAGTCAGCCACCACCGCAATGCAGACCGCCACTGCTCAGGCCACAGCCGCCGACGCAGAACTCACCAAACGCAAAAACGCCCTCACCACAGCCGAAGCCGCCTTCACCGCCGCGCAAACGGAATTCAACACCGCAGATGCCCGCCATCGTGAACGCGACGCCGCACTCCCACCAGATCTTGCCAACCGCTTCGAACTCGCCTCCCTCAAACCACTCACCCCCGAACAACTCTGCTGGACCATCTTCAAAGTCACAGCCGTCTACGACCGCTATCACGCCCAGGAACTCGCCGAACTTGATAAGGCCAGCCCACTCACAGACGAACAAAAACAAAACCCCGCCGTGCTTGCAGAACGTCAACAACAACTGGAACAACGCACCTGGGACAAGCTGAAATCCAACATCGCCGCATATGCCAGTCTCTACGGTGGCGCCCCAGGGCAGCCTCAAACGGATTTCTACGCCAGTGCTGATCAGGCCCTGTTCACCTCCAACGGTGGCTCCATCAACTCCTGGATCGCTCCCGCCGGAGGCAATGCCACCGAACGAGTCATCAAGGCGTCCGATCCGAATCTCGCCGCTGAAGAACTCTACCTCGGTATCCTCACCCGCATGCCCACTCCCGAAGAAACCGCTGACGTCACCGCCTACCTCGCCAGCCGACCCGATCGCTCCAAAGCTGCCATGGAACTCGTCTGGGGACTGATCAGCAGTGCCGAGTTTCGATTCAACCACTGACCACTGAACACTGAACACTGAACCCTTTCAAGGATCCCTTCCATGTCGCTCCGCTACCCCTGCAACACAGTGGCTCATCAGGTGGCACGTCGTCGCTTTCTCGGCACGCTGGCGGCCGGTGCCGGGACGATGGTGGGCGGGCTTGGCGCATTCGCCGCGCCCGCGATTTCCGGAGCGCTCAATTCAGCGCAGAAACGCATTGTGGTGTTCAATATGCACGGGGGTCTGAGTCAGCTGGAAAGCTGGGACCCAAAGCCGGGCGTCGAGACAGGTGGGCCATTTCTGTCCATTCCCACATCAGTACCGGGCATTCACATTTCGGAACTGCTCCCGAAGACCGCCCAGCAGATGCATCATCTGTGTCTTGTTCGTGGTGTGAACACATCTGAAGACGATCACGGCAAGGGCGCCTACCTGATGATGACGGGGCGGCGTCAGACGCCGGCCGGCGAATTTCCTCAGCTGGGCGCCGTCGCCTCCAGAACGCTGAACCCGGAGGACAGCGGACTCCCGGGCCACATTGTGATCACTCCCGGCGGTGGTGGCGGACGTGGCAACGATGCAGCCTGGCTGGGACCCAAGTATGCCAGCGTCCAGCTGGGGAACGGCAACCCTCCTCCAAACACCTCCCGCCCCGAAAATATCCCAGCCGATTCGGATCAGGCGCGTCAGGACTTCCGTCGCAGGGTGAGCGAGCGATTCCTGAACCGTCGCCGCACGGCTGTCACAGAGGCCTTCACGTATTCATTCGAGGCTGCAGAAAAGCTGATGAACCAGCGGGATATCTTTGATGTGACGAAGGAACCAGCGTCAGCAGTGGAGCAGTACGGTACGCACGACCTTGGCCGTCACGCGCTGCTGGCCCGACGTCTGCTGGAACATGGCGTGTCCTTTGTACAGCTGTCACATTCCAACTACGACACGCACAACGAGAACTTCAACTTCCACATTGAGCAGCTT
The DNA here is from genome assembly GCA_040382995.1 of Planctomycetaceae bacterium. Taxonomy (GTDB): domain Bacteria; phylum Planctomycetota; class Planctomycetia; order Planctomycetales; family Planctomycetaceae; genus SXXK01. Next base: position 1,940 of record JBEIEK010000053.1, on the reverse strand, counting down.
GGGGAATTCGACGTCGCCTTTTCAACCTTCGTCGCCGACCTCGCCGCCCGCGGAATGCTTGAAAGCACGCTGATTGTCGTGCTCAGCGAATTCGGACGCACACCCAACGTGAACCAGTACTACGGACGCGACCACTGGTCCCGAGCATGGTCGGTGTGCCTCGCTGGCTGCCGTGCCCCCCGAGGTGCGGCGTTCGGTGCCACCAACGACAAGGGCACAGAAGTTGTGGATCGCCAGGTGGACCATGGCAATCTGTTCCACACCTACCTGCAGGCCGTCGGAGTTGACTCCACCGGCAATTTCCTGATCGACGGCCGTGAAATGCCAATCGCCGACCCGGCATCGAAACCGATTGAAGGGCTCCTGACGTAGGCCGGTGATCGATCGAGGGTGAGGAATGTTTTCGTCAGGCCACCATGTTTCGCACATGACGTCCGTCGGGACCACGCCGCACACGAATTCACCCTCGCCGCGCACCCACGCTCGCACTCCACCCTTCAGACGGCAGGTTCCTGCTGAGAGCTGCCCTGACAGGGCGACGGGGCTCAGGGATCGCGCGACCTGGCATTTCATGCCAGGCTGATGGAACTGGCCTTACAGGCCGCAAACGCAACAGGGCACAGCCGCAGCCACGAACGCAAGAGGACCCGGAAACGGAACAGGCCCCCCAAAACGCACGAGCACAGAAAGCACCTCGAACACAAAAAGCCCCTCTGCGATTCCGGCCTGTAAGGCCAGCTCAACCAGCCCGGGGTAAAACCCCGGGAAACTGTCCCAGACCCGCATCTCGCCCTGTCAGGGCAGTTCTTAGCCACGCCCCTGCGACGGTTCTTGTGGGTGATGTCCATGGGCTGGCCCAAAGGCATCTCTGCAGCCGACATCTCTGCTCAGACCACTCTCACTTCAGTTCCCTGATCATCAGGCTTCTGAACTCCAGCACCCCGCCGTGGTGCTGCAGCTCAATCGGGCCTTCGTCAAAGAGCGGTTGATCGGGGTACCAGTAGTTTTCCATGGTGACCTCGTCCACGACCAGCGTTCCGTTGAGCCAGACGGAGACCGTCTGGCCAATCAGGCGGATCCGCATGGTATTCCACTCGCCCACGGGTCTGTCGGCTCTGACGATTGGGAGTGACGGTCCGCGTTTGTTGTTGTACAGCCCTCCGGAGCCGATGCCGTTGGCTTCTTTTTTCCCCGGATCCCAGATCTGCACCTGAGGACAGCCCCGCAGGTAAATGCCGCTGTCCCCGTTCGCCCGGATCTTCCAGTCGAGCAGCAGTTCAAAGTTTCGATAGTTGCGAGCGGTGACCAGCGAAGTGCCACCACCGTCGTAAATCAGCCCTCCATTGCTGACCTGCCAATGGGCTTTTGCCGAATCATTGGCGGCACGCTGGGCCGATCTGAGCTGGGCGGGTGACATGCGAGCAATGGCTGGAGGATCACCGATTTTGCCCTGCCAGCCTGTCAGATCCCTGCCGTTGAAAAGCGGGACGAAACCCTTCAGATCCTGCGGAGCGGTTGTAGCAGGAGGAGCCGGTGGAGCAGGGGGCGCGGGTGCTGCTGACTTTGCGGTCACAGGCGGCTGCACTGGCGGTGTTGGGGGCGAAGACGCTGCCGGCGCTGGACGCGATGCCTCTTCAGGTTTTGCACCATTCGCGGACTGCATTCGGTTTTGACGGAAGTCGCTGAGCAGTTTTGTGATCGCCTCATCGGGGTTGTCAGTTGACTCCTCAACCGGAGCGTCCTTGTTCAGACTCTCCTCGAAGGCTGCAACGGTCGCGGCCAGTTCGCTGAGGTCCTGCTCGGACGCACCTGCGTCCGCAGCGGCCAGCTGCCGTTCAATCTGCCGGAGCAGCGATTCTGTTTTCAGAATGGCAAGGTCGTATTCATTCAGCTTTCTGCCAAAGGCATCAATCTGACGCAGAACGCCCCTGAGCTCGTTT
>JBEIEK010000052.1:0-23622 GCA_040382995.1 Planctomycetaceae bacterium | reverse complement strand
GGGGGCAGCCGAATTTTTTCATCAGCCATGGCGAAGACCAAAAAAAACAGACATGCCGAGGCATGTCTGTGGTGTGTGATGTGTGGTGGACTTCAGCGGCGACGGAGGCGTGTCTGTCGAAGACCCGAACCCGAATGCCGTTCAGCGGCCAGTCGCGGAGGGAACAACCCAAACCTTGACTTCGCCCTGGACCTTATCGTGGAAGCGGAGCTTAACGGTGTACATCCCAAGTTCCTTGATGGGGCCTTCAAGACGCACGTGTTCGGCTTCGACGGGATGTCCGGCAGCCTTCAGAGCTTCGCTGATGTCACGAGCGACGACTGAACCATAGAGGTGGTTGTCCTCGGTGGCGTGCGCTTCGATGGTGGCGCTGTATTTGCCGACAGCATCGGCGATCTTCTGAAACTGTTTGACACGTGAGGCTTCGATGGCGGCGAGCTTTTCCTTGTGCTTTTCGACCATCCGCTTGTTGTGTTCGGTTGCCAGGGTGGCCTTGCCCTGTGGCAGGAGATAATTGCGAGCGTACCCCGGCTTGACCCGGACAATCTCGCCGCGATGACCGAGATTATCAACGTCGTGAACGAGCAGAACTTCGACGTTGCGGGAACTTGTGGGAGTCGACGTGCCAGCCATTGGAACAGGTCCTTTGTGACATGAGGACTGCTGATTGGGCGTCGCTGAGCAGCAGTCTGAAGATTTATGGAGTTGGAGAAAGTGTTTCCGGGATCCCGCGAGATTTCATGACACTAAAACGGGACGTCATCGTTGCCGGCGGGCATGTCATCGTAGAACGTCTGATCCGGCCCGCGACCGGGCTCGGCTGAAGCGTAGCCTTCGCCCACAGCCGAAGGCCGTGCCGCAGCGGAGCGAGGCGGGCCGCCCGGACCGGGCCCCTGACCGCCAGCCGCATCGCCTCGACCACCGAGCAGTTGCATGCTGTCTGCCACGACTTTCAGCTTGGACCGTTTCTGACCTGTTTCCTTGTCGTCCCACTTGTCCTGCTGGAGCCGTCCTTCGACGAGCACGGGCCGCCCCTTGGCCAGATACTCGCCGGCAATTTCGGCGGTCCGCCCCCAGAGTGTGACATCGATGAAGGAGACGTCTTCGCGGCGTTCATTGGAACGCTTGTCCGTGTAGCTGTGATTAATGGCCAGAGTGATATCGCAGACCGCCGTGCCACCGGTGGTGTAGCGCACTTCCGGGTCTCGAGTCAGGTTGCCGAGCAGGATCACTTTGTTAAAAGCTGCCATTCCGGGCTCCTGGACATGAACCTTGCAACAGAAAACAACAGGACGAACGATCCACGAACTGCCAGCGAACTACTCAACTGGCTCGGCTGCCGGTTCTTCCGGGGCCACGGTCGCTCCGGTCACCGCGGCGACCGTTGCGTCGAAGATTCGCTGAGAATGCTTGATGGTCATGTGGCGAACGATGGTTTCGCTGAGCTGACACTGGCGAACCAGCGTCTTCATCCCAGTACCTGGCATGGTGAACAGCACGATGTAGTGCAGCCCCTTTTTCATGCCTTCAATTTCATAGGCCAGTTTCCCGTCCTGCCACGGGCGGTGTGCCACAACGGTGGCTCCGGCTTTCTTCAGCACGCCGAGGATGTCATTGATGACGGCGTCCTGGTCAGTTGCGAATTTGCCACTGTCGACCAGAAACATGCCTTCGTAGAAGTGGGGCTTAACGACTTTTTGAGCTGCGACAGACACGAAACTGGGGCTCCTGTAGGGACTATTGGGGGCACAGCGGTTGCTGATGCGTGCAGAGCAGAGGCAGGTGGTCCGCTGCGGAACCCTGTGGATCAGGGTGTCTCAGCGGCGTTCGGTTCATCTCGATTGTAACGATTCATTGCGCTTGCCAAACCAGAGGAAAGCCAGAATTCCACGGAATCGGCAGCTTTTTTTATGAGCAGCTCAGCGAGTGGTTTCTCGGTGGAGCGAAAACGCTGAAGAACAAATGTCGCCGGGTCCTGTTGTCCGGGAGGACGCCCAATACCCAGCCTGAGTCGCGGAATGTTATCAGTAGCCAGCTTTTGAAGAATATCAGCCAAACCCTTTTGCCCGCCGGCCGAACCGGAGGCTCGCCAGCGAAGCTTACCGAGCGGGAGATTCATATCGTCGCAGATCACAAGCACGTCATCCGGGACAATCTGAAAATACCGCACCAGCTGCACGATGGACTGACCGCTGTTGTTCATGTAAGTCAGGGGCCTGACCAGAAGAACTTTCGCGGCGTTCTGAAAACTTTCCTGAATTTCGGCCTGAAACTTCACCTGAGCCTTTGCGGTGTTCCAGCGAAGTGCCAGTTCCGTGGTGACGTCATAGCCGACATTATGTCGAGTCTCTGAATATTGCTGGCCGGGATTTCCGAGCCCCACGATGAGTTTCATGCAGGGATCTCCCGGAACCGCTCAGCCGGTTTTCCGCGGGTCGTAGAGCTCCACAACAACTGCGTCGGCCGAGGTCACCAGTGTCGCGTGCTCGGGGAGCGGAATATCGCCAGCCTTGACAACATCCCCAATCCGCAGGGCACCGATCCTGACGGGAATCGACTTGGGAATCCGGTAGTCGGGGCAGTTGATCTGGATTCTTTTTTGATGCTGGCGAAGGGCACCACCGTCCTTCAAACCAACAGGTTCGCCACGAAGATCAAGCACAACATCGACAGTGGCGCGACCGTTCGGGTCCACACGGAGCAGGTCGAGATGCAGCACGTGGGTCGTAAACACGTCCCACTGCACTTCACGAACAATCGCCTTATCCACAGCCCCGTCCAACTCGACATCGACAACTGACGAGCGATCAGCGACGAGCTTTTCAACGACCTCTTCGCAAATCGAGACCGATTCACCGGGCTTGCCCAGCCCGTACAGATTCGCGGGAACGCGTCCGGAATTGCGAACCAGCCGCGCCCCTTTGGAGCCGGGGACCGTGCGACGCTCGACCTTTAACAGAAGATCTTCCGACATGGGAACAACCCTAAAAAACCACCAACTGACAGTTTGTGTCCGAGAAATCAACGAGGCAGCTTGCGCTGGCGTACACTGGCAGAAACCGCTGTTGTCGTCCAGAGACCTGGGTGAACCGCAGGAAATTTGCCCTGGAAGGCCCGTTCCTGCCGTTACGGAGTGCCGGTCGAAGCACGGTTCGCCAATTTTTTGAAACGCGGCAGAATATCGCCCAAACCTGCAAGGTTCAACTCCGGAGCCGCCGGATTGCAGGGAATTCGCGGATGTCGGGAACATCCCCGAATCTTTCAGGCCATATCTCGCAGTGCATCGTCGGCAATGTAGCGACGTTTCACGCGGCGGCGGAATTTGTGCAGCCAGCGGTCCTCACCGTCGTTGGTCTCCCGAAAAAAGGAACCCGAAAGCAGGCGGTAGAAGAACAGCAGGATAAAAGCCCCCAGCACAGCTGCGAAGAAGCCGCGGACACTGATGGGGTCAATCGAGGCGTCTCGCCAGAAAAACATGGCGGTGCCGCACCCAATCACGCTCCCGGCGATCCCGGTGAGCATCGTCGAAACGGCTCCACCGGGATCCCGTCCCGGCAGAATGGCTTTGGCCGCGAGTCCCGTGAGGGTTCCAAAGCCCACCCAGCGCAGGAGTTCATTGACGCTTGATCGGAGTATCTCCACGAATTCTGATTCGGACATGTCATTGCTCCATCGCTGCCGGCGATCACTTCCTGTCCGCCCAATCGTCAAACTCCCCCTGAACTGCTCAACCGGAATCACCTGGCAGCCGCATGGTTTTGGCAAACAATTTCCCTCCTGCGTCAGAAACGGCAGAATCTGCCTGTTGGCGCAGGGGTCTGCCCGGGACGTCCTTCTGCAGTTGCATCCCGACGAGCGATCCAGCAGAATTTCCATCACACCGCCCGTTTTCTCTCTGTCCCCTTTCGGACTGCTCCACCATGTTCGCTCCCCGCCAACTGAACCTGCTGCCGCTCTTCACTCTGCTGATGATTCCGGGGCTGTTTTGTGGCTGCGAATCTCCGTCCGGCAGTCGGCTTGCGGATGCCGGTGATTCCGGATCGGCAGGGGCATCGGCAGAGCGGGAGGCAGTGACTTTCTTCGATCGGGAGTCGCTGCAGGCCGGAGTGGGCCCGGTGGACCAGGATGCCCAGCGGGAATTTCAGACGACGGCCAGTGGACTGAGGTACCGCATACTGCGAGCTTCAGAGGGCCGAAAACCGCAGGCCACCAGCACTGTGGAGGTGCACTACCGGGGCTGGCTGGACAGCGGTCGGCAGTTCGACAATTCCTACGACCGTGGCGAGACCACATCATTTCCTTTGAACGGTGTGATTCCGGCGTGGACGGAGGGCCTGCAACTGGTTGGCGAGGGTGGCATGATTGAACTGTGGGTGCCCTCTGACCTTGGCTATGGGTCCCGCGGCATGCCGGGGTCGATCCCCCCCAACGCCACGCTGCACTTCATTGTGGAACTGAAAAAGGTGCTGTAAGCATTCCCACAAGGCGGGCCCTGCGAATCCGGTCAGCCGTAAATTCTGGCATTTGGCGGGCCTGAACATCCGCCAGGGCCGCAGTCTGCTGGCTTGTCTGCGACGCGGGCGAGCGCTTTCTGGTACATCTGTGCCCCTGCTGACGTTGGATATTCGCCGCAGACGCAGGCCTGACAGAGCGACGAGGAGGGGAGTCCGACGCAGGTGGCGAGCGATTCCACGGGCAAATATCGCAGGCTGTCAGCACCGACTTCGCGGGCCATTGCCTGTTCTTCTTCCGGCGTGATCCTGCGTCCCTGCATAAAGGCCGGGGCGAAGAGTTCGCTGACGGTGGACATATCGATGCCGTAGAAGCAGGGTGCGATAATTGGCGGGCAGGCGATGCGGACGTGGATTTCCTTTGCCCGTCCGCGGGCTCGGAGGAGCGCGAGCAGTTCGCGGAGGGTGGTGGCGCGGACGATGGAGTCATCCACGAGCAGCACGCGTTTACCTTCCATAATTTCCGGAAGCGGCGTGTACTTCATGCGGACCTTGTCGGCGCGGTTGTTGCCTTCGATGAAGGTGCGCCCGATGTAGCGGTTGCGAATGAGTCCTTCGAGGGAGGGGACTCCGAGACGAAAGGCCATGCTGTCGGCGGCGGCCTTGGCGGTATCGGGTACGGGAACCACGATCACGTCGTCTGCGATCGGGACAGTCTCGCGGGCCGCCAGTTCCTCACCCAGTTTTTTGCGTGACAGATACACTCCGGCACCATCAAACGTGCTGCCGGCATTGGCAAAGTAGATCCACTCGAAAAAGCAATGCGCCTGGGCTGGGCTTTCGGCGTATTTGTGCTGGGTAACGGATTGTCCGTCGATGACCAGCACGTGTCCGGGAGGCAGACTGTGCACATTTTCGTCTGCAAACCCCAGATGCGTCAGTGCCACGCTTTCGCTGGCGGCGGCGAAGAGTGAGCCTTCGTGGGCATAGCAGAGCGGTCGCATGCCGAGCGGATCGCGGGAGACGAACATCTGTCCGCGAGCATTCAGAAACACGATATTCCATGATCCGTCGACGCGAGCGGCAATTTTCTGCAGCAGGGCCACCGGGGTGATTTCAGGGTTGACGGAGAGTTCGTGTGAAATCAGATGGTTAAGAACTTCGGTGTCAGTTTCGCGGGTGAGGTGAAAATCGGTGGTCTGAAGAATTTCTTCACGCAGTTCAAGATAATTTGCGAGCTGACCGTTGAAGGCGAAGCTGAACCATTTGGAGCGGGCGATGTGGTGACGTTCGAAGGGCTGAGCGTAGGTGGGGTCGTCCTTGCCACAGGTGGCGTAGCGCACATGGCCGATGGCTGCCTGACCGGCGTGTTCGGCCATGAGCTGTTTGTAGCGGTCTTCGTGATTCATGCGAAAGACTTCGGCCACTCCGCCGACGTCCTTATGGGTCTGAATGATCTGCAGCCGCTGGGCATTGAAGCTGGTGATGCCGGCTGCAAGCTGGCCGCGGTTCTGCATATCGAGCAGCATCCCGGGGACCAGTCTGGAAGCGCGGTTGCGAACGGCCGAGGGCTCTTCGGAAGCAGGATCCACAGACGACCGGTCGGCCCTGCGGAGCCGTGGAATGAGCGGGCTCAGGCTGCCGGAGTTCAGGTGATAGACAGCAGCAATACCGCATTCGTGTTGGAGTTCGTCCATAACGGCGAAATTTGGCCTGCGGAAGGAGTGCGGCGGACGGAGATGGCTGTGAGCGTTGAACCACCGCGGGGCGAGCGGATGATACAGGGAGGCGAGAACGGAACCAACCGAGCCGGCTCGGCGGGAACCACAAATCCCTGCAGTCTCCAGGGAACCGCGGAAATCCCCGGAAAACGGGAATCATCCGAGCCTCCGACCGGTTCTGTTGCTTTTCCGGTTCCGGTCGGCAAATTCGCAATGGTCGACTCCCTGTCGCCCTGAAATTTCCATTTGTTTCCTCGCCGGGGAGACCGACGAATGGTAACATTCCGGGCTTGAAAAGCCCTGCTGTCTGTCCCCTTCTCTCAGATGTTGCCGTCTGTCACTCGGGAGCGTTCGTCGTGTCCATCCGTATTCGCTGCATCTGCACGTGGGAGGGCAATATCAACGACAGTCTGGCGGGGAAAAAGGTCCGCTGTCCGGATTGCCGTGGTTCGATTCAGGTGCCGCCTGCGCCGGTGCCGCCTGCTTCGGTGAAGCCTGAGCAGCTCAGTTCCGCTGCTGCCGTCCCGACACCCGTTCCTCGGCCCGCGTCGGCAATCCCTCAGCCCCGACCAACACCCGTTCCGCAGCCACCTGCAGTGCGTCAGCCCCCACCACCCACTGTCCCGCCTGCAAAAAAATCCCCTGCGCAAAAACCCGATCCGATTTTTGACACCTGGGATGCGGAAATCCTCTCTGACGAGGACAGCAGTGGTTTTGAAGACGCCTTCCAGGCCCCGCCCACCGCCGGAAGTGCTGCGGGAAAGAAGTCCGTGACCCAAAACCCGCTGAATCCATGGATGTCTGCGAGCAGTGCCGATGCTGGCCGTTCCACCCGGCCGACAACACGGTGCGGCGCAAATCCGTTGTCCCGACTTCTGGCACGGATCGTGGAAGTGTTTGTAAGCTTCGTCGCCACACTGCCGGGACTCGCCATGCTGACCATCGGAGGTGTGCAGGTGGAGCAGGAGGGACCTGCTGTTTTCTTCACTGGCGTGGGACTGTTGCTTGCCGCGACGATCAGCCTGGCCGTGTTCCAGATCATCCTCTTCTGCCAGGGCAAATCCATCGGCAAGAAACTCCTGGGTTTGACGGTCTGCGACGCAGCTTCCGGTCTTCCCGCGGGATTCATGAAGACGTTTGCTCGCGAAATCCTGCCAAACCTCGTCAGTTTCTGCGTTCCGGTTTTCGGGGCCATCGCAGCACTGGTCGACCTCTGCTTCATCTTCAGCAGCGACCATCGGCGGCTGGTCGATAAAATCTGCGACACGGTTGTCGTGGCCGACTGAAGCCAAACCCCGCCAATCCTCGCCCGCCAAACCCCGCTGACTTGTGGCCGTGCCGGAAACAACTGATAATTCACCCGCGGGCACATCGGTGATTCGGGCTGCTGCCGGTCCCGCAGCGTCTTCCACCATCAGCCCGCCGTCTGTCTCACGCTGGTTCCGGGCCGTCCCCCCGGGCTACAGGCGGTGTTCGTTTCAACAGGCAATTGAACCATGCGAATTCTCAATGGATTGCTCACAGGAGTACTGCTGATGACGTCTTTGGTGACTGCAGCCGAACCGGCTCCGGAAGGCTTTGGCAAAACAAAGGACGGAGTGCCCGTCGAGCTCTACACGATCGGCAACAAATCCGGCTTCTCCGCCAAAATCATGACCCGCGGTGCCACACTCGTCAGCCTGATGGTCCCCGATGCCTCAGGCAAACTCGCCGATGTGCTGCTTGGCTTCGACAGTGTGACCGGCTACGAATCAGACGGCAACCAGTACTTCGGCTGCACCACCGGCCGTGTCTGCAATCGCATCGCCAAAGGCCGCTTCACACTCGACGGCCGCGAATACACGCTCGCCATCAATAACGAACCCAATCATCTCCACGGCGGCCTCGACAAAGCCCTCGATAAGCTCGTGTGGAAAGCAGAACCCATGTCGTCAGCCGACGGCCAGGGCGTGAAGTTCAGCGTGGTCAGCCCCGATGGCGATGAGGGCTACCCAGGGAAACTGGAAGTCACAGTCACCTACTTCATCCCCGCCGACACCAACCGGATCACCATCAGCTACTCAGCCGTCACCGACAAGGCCACCCCGGTCAACCTCACCAATCACGCCTACTTCAATCTGGGCGGCGAAGGCAGCCCGACCGTGCTCAACCACGAACTCCTGCTCAACGCCGAATCCTACACACCAACCGACGACACTCTCATCCCCACCGGCAAGATCGCTCCGGTCGCCGGCACCGATCTCGATTTCACCAAACGCACCCGCATCGGTGCTCGCATCGAGGCGGTCGCAAACACCGCGGCACTCGGCTACGACCATAACTTCGTCGTGAAACGCCCCGCCGGTGAAGGACTCGCCTTTGCCGCAGAACTCGTTGACCCCTCCTCCAAACGCCGCATGCGGGTCTACACATCAGAACCCGGAATTCAGTTTTACTCCGGGAACTTCCTGAAGAGCCAGGCCGGAAAAGGCGGCAAGCCCTACCCGCACCGCAGCGCTCTCTGCCTCGAAACACAGCACTACCCCGACTCCGTCAATCACCCTGAATTCCCCTCCACAATCCTCAAACCGGGCGCGAAGTACCAGTCCACAACCGCCTATGCGTTCGACATTGAAAAATAGCTCGGGCCACCTACAACCAGTCGGCTCGTCATCGTCGCCGTAATTTTGGCGGGCAATCCGGTGTACGGGGGACGTTGGTCCCCCGTCTTCGCCCTTCTCGGCGGAATGTTCCTTCGTACATCACCGCCCCTCCGCGAAAGCCTCCCGTCCATGTGGCCTGAATCCGACAAAACCCAGGATCTGCTTCGGGATGTGGCTGACGGAGACGCCGCTGCTGTGAATCGCCTGATGGACCGCCACCGCGAGTCCGTGCGGCGGATGATCCAGATGCGGCTTGATCAGGCGGTGGCTCGTCGAGTGGATGCCAGTGATGTCGTGCAGGACGTCATGCTGGAAGCCTCCCAGCGACTCACGGGATACCTCCAGAATCCTTCCATGCCCTTTCACCTCTGGCTCAGACAACTTGCCAAAGACCGCATCATCGACATGCATCGCCGCCACCGGGCCGCACGTCGCCGCTCAGTTGACCGCGAACAAAACTTCTCCGGGCTCGGTGCCGACGACCAATCCGCCGCCGATCTCGCGGCACTCCCGAAGGACGCCGAACTCACCCCGGCCGCAGCGGCACTCCGCAAGGAACTCCAGGATCGATTTCTGGCGGCCATCGATCAGATGGACGAGACCGATCGCGAAATCATCATGATGCGGCACTTTGAACATCTCGGAAACAGCGAAGTCGCCGCCGCCCTCGGACTCAGCCCCCCTGCCGCCGGCATGCGATACCTCAGGGCCATCCGCCGTCTCCGTGAACTCCTCGACATGGACGGCCAGTCGCTTCCAGGATTCTGACCGTGCGGTTCCACTCGGATTCCGCCATCATGCAGCACGCGCTGCAGCTCGCCACCCGCGGCTTTGGCTTCGTCGAACCCAATCCCCAGGTCGGGGCGGTCATTGTGTCCGCCGAACGGGAACTCATCGCCGAAGGCTGGCATGCCCGATTTGGCGGTCCCCACGCAGAAGTCAATGCAATCAGCGCTGCAGCCGGTGACACCGCCGGTCGAGACCTTTTCGTCACTCTGGAACCCTGCAGCCACCATGGCAAGACGCCCCCCTGTGTGGATGCCATTCTTCGGGCCGGGTTCCGCCGTGTGGTGGTCGGCTGCACCGACCCAGCTCCGCATGCCGCCGGTCGTGGGCTGCAACAATTGCGGGATGCCGGACTGATCGTCGAAGCCGGCCTCTGCCAGTCGCAGGCTGAAGCCATGATCGCCCCCTTCCGACGCCACATGCTGGAACGACTTCCATGGTTGCATGCGAAGTGGGCCATGAGCCTTGATGGACGCATCGCAGCAGATTCCGGGCACTCCCAGTGGATTTCCGGTCCTGCATCCCGAGCGGCCGTGCATCAGCTTCGCGGCTGTGTCGATGCGATTCTCACCGGAGCTGGAACCGTCCGTGCCGACAACCCCCTGCTGACCGCCCGTCCTTCCGGGCCACGCACTCCCATGCGAGTCGTCCTCGACTCCTCCGGCACAGCCGTCACGGCCGAATCCCGGCTGATCCGGACACTCAGCGAAGCCCCCCTCCTTGTCTGTGTCTCCGGCCGCTGCCGCCGCAGCGATCGGGAACGACTGCTGGAACTGGGGGCCGAGGTCTTCGCTGTTGACGATGCGGATCTGGTGTCTCCCCGCGTCGTCCTTGCAGAACTGGGCCGCCGCGGGGCCACCCATGTGCTCCTCGAAGCCGGTCCCACTCTCCTTGGGGCCTTCTTCGACAGCGATGCCGTCGACGAAGTCCACGTCTTCGTGGCCCCTAAAATTATTGGCGGCACACAAGCCCGCTCCGCCGTTGCCGGAACCGGACGCAGTAGCGTTCCTGCTGTCAGTCAGCTGCAACAACTGCACGTTCGACAGATCGATACGGACGTACTGATTGAGGGCCGCTGGATTCGGGACTGAGCCGACATTCACGCAGAAACAACGGCCCACTCGGAATTGCTGCGACCGACTAATTTCCAAGTCTCAGGCCAGTCGGCAGGCTCTCTCCGAACACCAGTCCGGCTTCCTCTTCCTCCAGTTGTCCGCCTTCCGCAATCAGCTGCAGAAAACCGGGCCGCGCTGCAGCACTCCGCAGCCGGCCCAGCAGTTTCGATCGGAGTGATTCAGGGAGATCGCGAAATCGGTCACCGGTTTTTCTTGACAACTGCATCAGCGTCAGCTGCACAGTCGTATCGCTCAGATCCGCGGACTTCAGCAGTTTCTCGACCCAGACACCAGTGATTTCCGTCGGAATGATCAGGTTGAGTGGGCCGTAGGCGGGTATGCGGCTGCCGACGCGTCCCAGCATCCAGATCAGGGCGCCGCGGACTGGTTCAAAGCCCGGCCGGGCGAAGAGTTCAAGGGCGATGTCACCAAGTTCTCTGCGGAGCGGCAGTTCCAGCAGTTCAAGGGCGCCCAGCATTCGCCAGACTTCGGCAGCTTCATGATTTCCAGACGCATAGGGAACGGCCTTTCCGCGGCCCACCTGTGCCTGACGCACTCGCTGACGGATGGCTGGCAGCACGGCAGACGCCAGCTGGTTCTGACGTCCCGCGGACAGTCCGCCGGCGATGCGACGACACAGGGTGCGGACCTCTGCCAGGCAGGCCGGAGCACTGTGGACGGAACGTCCGGAGATCGCCCGCCAGGTTTCTTCGACGCGCCAGTCATCAGCTGCCATGCCGAAGCCTGGACGCAGGCAGTAACCAGCAAGGTTCAGCCAGCGCGCTTCATGCAGGGGGCTTTTGCGACGACCTTCGGCCAGTTGCAGCAATACGTTCCAGATCGCTCTGAGCAGTGAGGGGGGCCAGGAGGCTCGCGGCATCCCGAGCGACTCGGATAACCTCGACATCAGCTCGTCGGGCCGGCTGCTGCCCTGCGGTCCGAAAGTTTCCTGCAGCACTGACGCGGCAGCAAGGATTGTTTCATCATCGACGACCCCCGCGCGCTCCGCCTGTCCGCCGTGCGCTGTGCGGTCGGTCTGAGTGGCCGCGCGGACGTCAAACTGGAGCTGCCAGCGACGTGAGCCATCGGTTTGGCGACACCAGAGTTCCAGCGTGCCGATTTCGGTCAACCGCACGGCCAGTTGAGCGGAGACTTCCGCAGCATCACCCCGTCGACGACCTGTGAGCACCGTGCGGATCGGGGGCAGGCTGGTGAGCTGTTCCGGGATGATTTCAACGAGCTGCCCCGGCTGGTCATTCAGGCGCGTCCCCGACACCAGAATCGGAAACTCTACCGGCTCGGAGGTGCGGACCCGGAATTCACGGTCCAGCGTCTGCAGCTGGTCTCCGGCTTCCGTACCGGCCGCGGCAAGGCAGAGCGCCGCGCGACGGCCGTCGGGCTGTTCCACGGCGATGTAATAGGTTCGGGCAAGGCCCGCAGAAATCCTGACGCCATAGCCGCGACGGACCATTCCAAAGGCTGCGGCTCCCTGCGCAACTGCGAGGTCGAGACGGTCGTTGCGTAGGACTTCGGGCGACCATGCGGGGTCAAACTCTGCAAACAGCTGCCGGAGCACCTGCAGCAGGCGGTCTCGCAGCACCGGTGACTCAAAGAAACCACCGTTGAGGAGCACCAGATCGGGGCGGGCTGCGAGCGGATCCGGGGGAGTAGCCGATTCGCCGGAAACTGCCGTGGCAAAGTTCCTGAGGAAGCCAGCCAGATAGCGACTGATCGCAGCATCCGCCGCGTAGGGCAGGCCATATTCCTGAAACCCTGACTGGCGACGCTGCGGCTCTTCCCCCCACTTCACATCGGGAAGGAAGCCCGTGAGAAGCTGTGAGGTGACAACGGAGCGTGTCAGCTGGACCTGCAGCGAACCGGCAATGAGTCGAGAACCGCCGGACGAGAGATTCAGCGTGAGACTTTCCGGGGCTGCCGGGCCCAGCAGCGTTTCCTTGGCATGACGGCAGGCAGCCGTAAGCTGACCCCATTGCCGCGAATCCGTGATCTGTCGTTCCAGCTGCTGCTCAACCAGGTGAGCGATCGCGAAGTCCAGATTGTCTCCGCCAAGCAGCAGGTGATCACCCACAGCCGCCCGGTGAAACTGCACCCGACCGTCATCACCGCGACGCACCTGAATCAGACTGAAGTCGCTTGTGCCGCCGCCAATATCGCACACCAGAATTCGCTGCCCTGGGGATACAAGCCGATCCCAGTTATCCCGGTGCTGATGAACCCACGCGTAGAAGGCCGCCTGAGGCTCCTCAAGCAGAATGATGCGTGGCAAACCAGCTTCCCGCGCGGCCTGCACGGTCAGTTCCCGGGCCACTTCGTCGAAGGAGGCGGGGATCGTGACGATCACATCCTGCTGTTCGAGCAGATCTTCAGGGTGCTCTGCATTCCACGCGTCACGCAGATGCCGCAGGTAACGAGCACTTGCGGACACAGGAGAGATGCGGGGAACGTCGGCGGAGCCGTGCCAGGGCAGCAGCGCCGCACGACGATCAACTCCGGAATGACACAGCCAGCTTTTCGCGGATTCGATCAGGCGGCCAGCTGACAACCGCCCCTGCTCACGCGCGTAAACGCCGATCGCCTCGGTGGCATTCTGAGTCTGCCAGGGAAGCCGCAGCAGCCCCGAGCTGATCTCCTGTTCTGTTCCGAACCAGCAGAAGGACGGAAGCGTTTCCAGACGCTCTGTCTGGCCGGGGCCACAGATTTGAGGAATCCGGAACACACTCACCGAATGTGGGGCGGTTTGAGAGTCGATCCAGCAGAGAGCACTGTTGGTCGTGCCCAGATCAATGCCCACCACGTATCGTGGTGGCACGACAGCAGCGTCAGCAGTGGAGGCGAGTGGTGGAGTCGGGGCGTTCATGAAAGCAGTTTTTACAGAGAACGGTCAGGGAAAAAAAGCACGCCCGTGCGATTCCCGGCAGGTTTGACCTGAGGCGGACAGCAGCATCGTCTTCAGTCCCCCGGAGCCACTCAGCCAGGCTCCCGTCGCAGGGACTGTCCCCGATCCGGCACCGGAAACGGCGGCAACGTCAATGCCCCGTCAATCGTCTTTATTGCTCCAACCAATAAAGTCGCTGCCATCCGCACATTCCCTGCAATCCGCATGAATCCCGGTCATCGGGAGCCGAATGCATACCACAGGGCAGCCACAAGCAGGATCCCGCAGATCGCCACCAGGAATTTCCATGGCAAATGCCGGCGTTGCGTTGCCTGATCCACGGGTCGATCGGCAACTGCATCGGACGCCCCCTGAGTCACCCGGCGTTCGGCACGCGTCCGGCTCGACCTGGGCCTTGATGTGTCTCCTGGACTCTTTTCCGGAACCTGACCCGCAGCAGGTCTTCCGGATGGAATCTGCCCCGACGTGGTCCCGAGGGCGGATCCTGCGCGAATCTCCCGCGAATCTTCCATGGCAAAGCTCTCTGAACCTTCAGGCAGAGAACTCTCTGAACGCAGCCAGTCATTGGAGTGGGTGATGGACGATCGCGGTGAGGCGGCTTTTCGTGGAGCGCTGGCAGCTCGGGCTTTTGCCAGTTTCGCGCGGAGCGTAATCAGTTCGCGGAAGTCAAACTGAATCGGCTGCCGTTCGGCGAAAGGGCGCAGGGCAGCCGCTGCCTCCAGAGCGGTCCGGTATCGCCGAGCCGGATCTTTTTCCATCAGTTTCTGAATCACGGCACCAACGCCAGCGGGTATCTCGGGACGCAGTTCGCAGACGTTTCGCGGTGCTCGTGTGCGGTGAGCTTCCAGCTTCGCACGGTTGGTTTTGTCCGGGAAAGGCACACGCGCGGTGAGGGCCACATAGAGGCTGGCGCCGAGGGAATACAGATCGGTGCGCGGATCAACGCGGCTGCTGTCCAGCGACTGTTCGGGCGAAATAAAGTCGGGAGTACCAAGGCAGTCGTGGCCGAACACCATGGACAGCGAGAATTCCTGATCCGACATGCCCTGAATCAGGGCCAGGCCGAAGTCCAGAATGCGAACGCGCCCGTCCGCTTCAATCAGAAAGTTGGCAGGTTTCAGATCGCGGTGAATGATGCCGGCTGCATGTGCAGCCTGCAGCGCTTCGCAGGCCTGCAGGCCAACGTCACACGCACTGGGATACGGCAACGGTCCGTGCAGCGCTACCTGCTCGTGCAGGCTGATTCCCCGAACCAGATCCATCACCAGGTAGTGCACGGCACCGGTGTTCGCCAGCCGATGTGTGTGAATGATGCCGGGATGCTGCAGCTTCATGCCGGCAACGGCTTCCAGCTTCAGCCGGGCCAGCATCCCGTTGTCTAAGGAATGTTCGCTGGAGAGGACTTTGATGGCCACTTTTCCCGCATGTTCGGGCGACTCTGCGATGTACACTGCCCCCATGCCGCCAAACCGAGCAATTCGCGAATGCGATAGCTGTCGATCACCAGTCCGCGATGACGCCCCTCAAGAATCCGCTCCGCCTGAAACGGTGTCAGGATGCGTTCCTGTATCAGCTTTGCCGCAGCGGCCTGCGCCTTTTCCGTGGCCGATACACCCAGCGCGTGCTGCACCCTTCGGATCTGCTCGCTGTTCAGCAGTCCGCTTTTCTCCAGCAGCTGAAAAAAATCACCGGCCGTCGCTGGTGCTTGCATGCCAGGTACCGTCCCCAATCACCACCGGGCCTTTGCCCGTGCGCCGGCCTTTCCCGGCCCGCTGGCTAATGATGAGCCCCGCAGGTTATCATGCGACGGGTGACCGTCCAACCGAAAGCCCGGCGATCAGCTCGCGAAAAATCAAAGCGGAATCTCCCTGACTTCAGCAGCCCCCCCCAATGCACCAGTCCCAATCCAGCCACCCGATCCGCCAGTTATTCACTCGCCGTGAACGTTTGCTGCTGTTCGTCGCTGAGGGCTTCGGGCTTGGGCGAACGCGGTTTGCCCCAGGCACATTCGGAAGCCTGCCCGGCGTTCTGCTGATGTATGTCCTGCAGCAACTGGCTGCTGGCCCGCTGCCGTGTCTGGCCCTCTGGCTGCTCTGTTTTCTCACCGGAATTCCACTCTGCCACAGGGCTGCTCAACTGCGCGGCAAGCCTGATCCGGGAAGTGTGGTCTGGGATGAAATCACCGTGTTCCCGCTGCTGGCCGCAATAGCCGAACCCGGCTGGCCCGGGCTTCTAATTGGCTTCGTCTGCTTCAGAATTTTTGATATCGCCAAGCCGTGGCCAGTGAACCAACTCGAACGCCTGCATGGTGGGCTGGGAATCATGGCAGATGATCAGGCTGCGGGGATCTGGGCAGGTTTGCTCCTTGGACTCTCACAAACGTGGCTCTTCTGACGCCGAATTCCGCAGCCGGGCGACATTTAGCTAACATGTATTCCAACGCGATTCCTCGAACCACAATTCAGCCATGCTGGAACTGTTCATGCTTCTCCCAGAATCTCGTCACTTCAGCATTCCGCGGCCAATGCTCTCCCCGGCCATTTTCGTTCTTGCCGTCACAGCTCTGCTCACCACGGCCATGGCTGCCACCCAACCACTCGCCGCTCAAACGCCCGAGGAACCAGACCCCGACGAAGCCACCCCCGGACTTTCGCTGACGCTGCAGTCCGGTGATACCGTGTTTCATCAGGCCACCAGTCGCCCGGTGCTCCAAACCACCGGCGGTCGGCTTGATCCACGGCTGCCTCCCGAAGGGACCGCGGCATTCCGCGGGCTTCTGCTGGTTCGCAGCGGTGGACCGCACCGCTTTCACGTTCAACTCAGCGGCCACGTGACTCTGACGGTCAACGACCAGCAACTGCTCGATGTTTCCGGTGAGGATCGCTTTTTCACCAGCGAGCCAGTTGTGCTCAGCGGAGGTGAGCACACATTACATATTCAATACCGTGCACCCTCTCAGGTTGACGGCCTGCTTCAGGTCTTCTGGTCGTCGCCGGATTTCACACTCGAACCCCTTCCCGCTGATGTCCTCAGCCGACTCCCGGATCCCGTCTCTGAAACGGCCAGCCAGCACGCCATGGCAGGCCGTTTCACAACAGATGCCCTGCGATGCGGCGCGTGTCACGCCGGCTGGTCGGAAGGACCGATCGTCCCCGCCCCCAACCTGACTGACGCACTCCCCAGGCTCACAGACCGACAACTGGCTGCCCGCCTGCTTCCCGGCAGCCAGCATTCCGCGATGCCGCACTTCAACTTCACACCCGCGGAAACGGCCGATGCAATCGCCTTCCTGCGAACAGTCGCAAAGGAGACTGCACCTCCTCCCGAACTCCCTGCCGTACCGGCATTCAAAGCCGGTGACGCATCTGCAGGCGAAAAGCTGCTGCTGACGACCGGCTGCGCTGCCTGTCATGCCATCAATCAGGATGTCACCGCCAGCGTCGGTGCGTGGGGTGGTCCTGATCTCAGTGGCGGCAGCACAAACCGCACTGCCGCATGGCTGCTCCAGTGGCTCAAAGCCCCTCAATCACTCAATCGAAATCATCGGATGCCCGTGTTTGAACTCACGGATGATGAACGCCGACAAATTGTCGCGGCACTCGTTGAGCGACGATCGGCCGCGTCCGGGGCTGGCAATGCAGCCACAACCACGCCACCAGCCACCGCGGACAATTTGTCACAGCGGGACGAAATCGTGCTGCCACAGGGAGACGTGCAACGTGGCCGGGACATTGTGCGGTCCGCCGGCTGCGCTGCCTGCCACGTTATCGAAGGCAGCGCCTCGCCACCTCAGCGACCTTTCCGGAACTGGCCCGCCAATGGCAATCGCATCCCCTGCCTGAGCAGCTCAGTCGATTCAAACACCACTGCAGAGACCAGTCCTCCCGTCACCCCCGGCGCCACTCCCCGCGCTCCCCGCTATCAACTCACCGAACTCCAGCGCCTGCAACTGACAGCCTGGCTTTCATCCCTCTCACAACCGCTGCCACAGGCGGCCGGCCACGAACTTGGACGGCTGCTGCTGCAGCGCCGTTCCTGCCTCGCCTGTCATGATCGCGATGGGGCTGAAGGACTCTCAGGCATCGCCGCACGTCTGGAATCGCTGCGAGAGGACCTGCGTGGCCAGGCCCAGGCCCTGATTCCCCCCGAACTCACAGCCGTCGGCGACCGACTGCGGGACGAAGTGCTGGCCGAAGCTGTCACTGGTGGAGGTGAACGGAGACTTCCCTGGCTGCTGATTCGCATGCCTCGATTCAGCCACACCCCCGCCGAACGCGATGCACTGGTTCGCTTCTTCATCACAGAGGATCGCATCCCCGACACCGCCGATTCCGCCCGACAGGAACTCTTCGAATACGTCAACCCCCAGCATCCCACGCTGGCCACACCCGAAGAACTTTATTCCGGCAATCAGCTGGCGGGGGCTGGCGGTTTCCAGTGCACGGCCTGCCACAAGGCCGGTCCCTGGGAGCCTCGCAATGTCGCGCTGGGCACCCGCGGTTCAGACCTCATGCTGATGGGCCGACGCCTGCGATCCCGCTATTTCCTCCGCTGGATGCAGAACCCGATTCGCGTTGTGCCGGGGATTGAAATGCCGCAGCTGCGCAAGCCTGCCGATCGCGGCCTCAACGAAACACTCACGCAGCAAATCGGGCAACTCTGGACCGCCCTCGCTGACTCGCGTTTCACCCCTCCCACAGTTATCAGCCGTTACGAACAGGTTGTGTCGGTACCCCAGGGCAGCAGACCGCGAGTGATTCGGGATGTGTTTCTCGGAGAAGGCAGGCCCGTCGGCAGCGGCACCGCACGAGCACTCGCGGTGGGCTTCGACAACAGTCACAATCTCCTGTTCGATCTCGACAGCGGCAAACTGGTGCACTGGACGGCCGGCGAATTCGCCCGGCAGCGCACCGAAGGCAAAAGCTGGTTCTGGGATCTGGCCGGTGTCAGTCTGGCAGCATTCGGGAAGGCGACTGATCAGGACCAGTTTCGGCTGCTGATGCCGAGTGCGGACCAGCCGCTCAATCCCGTTCGCGACGAATCACGAACCGCAGAACTGCTCACCGTGGAAGAAACCGCCAACACTGTCGTGATACGACTGCGACTGCACTACGACAACGCTGCAGCGCCCGCCAAACCAACAGTCGAATCACCGCACTCCCCGATCACTGCCTGGACACCGCGGCCCGGCCTGCACACCGCAGTGCTGCGAATCTCGCTCAGAGGACTGACGCAGCCCGCCGCAGCTACAGTTCCGGCATCGTCCACAGCGACGGAAACGGGCGTCGAAATCGAATACATGCTGGAAGCGGCGCCTGCTGGAAGCGTGATGCTCTGCGACAACCCGCAGCTGCCAGCCCGCAGCGACGGTCTCACCATCTCCCAGCAACTGCTGCAAATCACCAGCAACGATGTGCCACCAACCGCCCCGATCGCCGACTCGCCACTGCGACTTCAGCCCGGGCAACGTCTGCTCAGACGCCTGCAGACGCGACTGCCTGCCGTGCCCTTTTCTCCGCCTGCCGTCCCGCCTCTGCTCACCGAGGCTGCTCCTGTCAATTGTGTGCCGGGCTTCACCGGTGAACGTTTGCCCTTGCCAGCGACTTTGATGCCCACGGGGTTGGCATGGTTCGCGGATGGACGGATGGCCATCAGTTCGCTGCGGGGTGAGCTGCGGATTCTGCGGGACAGCAATGGCGATGGACGCTACGACGCGGCAGAACTCTTTGCCGATGGACTGGCTGCACCATACGGCGTCCTGGTCGACGGTGAGGACGTCATTGTTGCGCACAAACCGGAAGTCCTGCGACTGCGGGACAGTGACGGCGATGGACGCGCTGACCTCAGTCAGGTCCTGGCATCCGGATGGGGCTTCAGCGACGACTATCACGACTGGACCTCCGGACTCACACGCGATACCACTGGCAACTTTTACGTGGGTCTGGGCAGCGATTATTCGCAGAACAAACGATCTCCGGAAAATGATCGCTGGCGAGGCACAATTCTGAAGATTGATGCGGCCGGCCACATTGAACCTGTGGCCTTCTCCATGCGGTTTCCCATGGGCCTGGCCTTCGATTCCCGCGAGCGGCTGTTTGCCACCGATAACCAGGGTGTGCAGAATACGTTCAACGAGGTCAATCATATCCAGACAGGGCGACGCTATGGTGTGCCCTCGCGGCATGATCAGCCGGACGTCGAACCGGAATCTCCGGCTCTGCAGATACCGCACCCGTGGACTCGCAGCGTCAACAGTCTCGCGTTCTTCCCGCTGGATTATCCGCTCGCAGCGCTGCGAGGTCAGGCCGTGGGGTGCGAATACGATACGCAGTGCCTGATCAGAATGAGCTTTGAAGAAGTGGATGGTGTGATGCAGGGCGCCTGTTATCGCTTCAGTCGATTGCCCGAGCAGTCAGCCGAGTCGGATCTTCAGGGACCAATCTCCATCGCATTCGGACCGGATCAGGCGCTGTACATCGGCAGTCTCCGCGACAGTGGCTGGCAGGGGGCCCGAAACACCGGCTGTATTGAACGGCTGCTGCCGGATGGACAACTGCCGAACGGCATACGGGAAATTCGAGCGGTGGCGGATGGCTTCATGGTGGATTTCTTCGCCCCGCTTTCCGGTGAAACAGCGACGCGAGCTGAAGACTGGGATGTGCAGTCCTTCACACGAGCCTGGAAAGGCAGCTATGCGACAGCGGATTCAGACCGGCGTTCAGAGGTGATTACCGCAGTCAGGCCAGATCCCGACCGGCGATCTGTGCACCTGCAGACCGGCAGGCATCAGCCCGGATTTCTTTACGAAGTCCGGCTGAAAACGAGCGATGAGTCTGGGGAATTCTGGCCCGTGGAAGGCTTCTACTGGATGAAGAAGGCCCCCAAGTAGTTACACCCAACACAACACGATTCAAGCAAAATCTGCCGAAATCCGTCGCCCATCGGTTGAGTTTTGGGCTCTTGCTTCAGAAGTCGAATTGGGGCCACCGGCGGTGTTTTGTTAGCATCCGGCGTGCGTGGGCGTCCGGGAGAAATCTGGTTGGAGATCTTCAGAGGTAACAGGCTGATGTCAAAAACACCGGGGAAAAGCAGAACGATCTCAGCTCCTGTCCGGATTGGTGCACCGGCTGCCTCCGCGCGGCTGCTGCAACTGGTCATTCTGCTGGTCCTGATCATGACTCAGCTGCCGTCAGTTCGCGGCGACGAATCAGCAACCCGCGATCGTCGATACCGACAATTGCACGAGCGTCGCGAGACGGTGCTCACGGCGTTGTCGAAACGACTGGGCGAGCTATCGAGCTGGTGTGAATCACGACAGCTCACGGAGGCTGCGGCCACCACCACAGCTCTGCAGGAACAGCTGCGGCAACCCGAACTGCTTCCGGATCCCGCGCCACTGATGCAGCCCGAACCTGGCGAACCAGTGACTGACGAACAGTCCTGGCAGGCTCAATTGCGAGCATCGCGGAAGCAGTCTGCCGCCGAGCTCTACACGCTGGCTCGGGCTGCCCTGCGCGCTGGTTTTCCGTCGCTTGCATTTTCTCTGATTGGTGATGTGGTCCGTCTGGATCCCGATCACAAATTCGCCCGCGGGGTACTTGGATATCAGTTGTTTCTGGACCCTGAGCGACGCGAGGAGCCTGGGTATGCGGGCGAATGGATTTCACCCTTTGAAAAACAGATGCGCAGCGGCCGAACTCCGCAGACCAGACATCCTCAGTTCGGCTGGATTCCGGTAGCCAATGTTACCCGCTATGAACAGGGGCTCAGGCCGTGGAAGGGTGACTGGATCAGTGCGGAGCGCGAAGCCGAGTTTCGTCGGGACTTTCGCAATGCCTGGGAAATTCCCAGCGAACATTTTCTCGTGAAGACAAATGTCAGTCTGGAAGCGGGACTTGAACTGTCCGCGAAGCTGGAGACCTTTCACAGTTGGCTGCAGCAGAATTTCGCCGCCTTCTTTGACACTCCCCAGGCCCTTCAGGAACGCTTCGAGAAGGCTTTGCGAACATCCGCGCGGCGCAGCAAGCCGCTGGAGGTGCACTACTATGCTTCACGGGAAGAGTATCAGAAGCGAGTTCAGGGGAAGGTGCCCCCGGGTCTTGAGACCAACGGACTTTACTGGCAGCCCGAACGCACCTGCTACTTCTATCTTAAGCCGCAGGGCCCCGACTTCAGCACCCTGTTTCACGAAGCAACGCATCAGATCCTTGATGTCCACACCGCAGATGCCAGACGAGTGGCCGCGCGAACACTGGCCCTGAAACGCCGTCGGCAGCCTCAGGACTGGATTATCTGCGAGAGGGCCAACTTCTGGCTGATTGAAGGCATCGCCTGCTACTTTGAATCTTTCGTGATCGATGACGCGGGCAACATTTCCGTTGGTGATCCTGCCTGCGTGCGGTTCGACACGGCCCGTCAGCGAATGCTTGACCCGGCCTACCACTTCTACCTGCCAGCCCGGGAATTCTTTGCGCTTGGAAGAGACAAATTCCAGTCGCATCCTCAGATCAGCCCGCTGTACACACAGTCCTCTGGATTCGCACACTTCCTGATGCACTATCAGGATGGACTTTACCGAGATGATCTGATTGAGCTGCTGGCTGGCATCTATCGTCCGGACGCTGAAAACCCTGAGTCTGATCCGGATTTTTCTGACATTGCCGAAGTCGGCTGGCTGGAGCTGGATCGCCAGTATCGTGAACACATGCGAGACCTGGATGACCAGCTGCGGCAGCGCGAGTCGCAGGATGAGCAGCAGTAACCTGAAAGCGAGGGCAGCGGACATGAATCAGGACACAGACGGTGGTGCAAACGCAGTGCTGACAGCAGGGTCCGCTGGTATCCCTGCCACCGTGCAGGGACCACTGCGTGGGTTTCACACGGTGACCCGTCTGCCGGTCCAGTGGGGGGATCAGGATGCATTTGGTCACGTGAACAACGTCGTCTATTTTCGCTGGCTTGAGTCAGCGCGCATTGATCTGCTCGCAGCCTGTCCCTCCTCGGTGTCGATGACCGGTTCGGGGCTCGGTCCCATACTGGCATCGATCCAGTGCGACTATCGTCGGCAACTGCGGTTTCCCGACACCGTCTGGATCGGCTCAAGGGTGGCTCGAGTTGGACGTTCAAGCGTGGATCTGGAGCATGTGATTGTGAGTGAGTCGCAGGGTGTGGCTGCGGCTTTCGGAAAATGCGTGATTGTTGTCTTCGATTACGCGAACCAGCGCGTGAGCCGCATTCCGGACGATCTGGGAGCTGCGTTTGAACGTTCACTGGCGGCAGCCGCAGCTTCTCAGACAGAGCGGAGCGACTGATGGTCCACGGCAAATCCTCCGGATTCACTCCGGCCACTGAAAGGACCGTGCAGTGGTGTCGCGGACTGCTGTCAGCGGCGACTGACGCCGACGACCGTGCCGCGCTCCTGGTTCTGGCACTCCTGTGTGATGAATCTCTGGCATCAGCCTGCCTGAAAGATTTTGGAATTACAGAGGACTGGCTGCGGACGGGTGCGCTCGGCTCCGCCGTTACCGCCGTCCTCCAGTGTGGTTTGCCACAGCGGCTGGAGTCTGAAGGCAGCGGTTGCGGTCCGCAGCGATCACTGGTTCTGGAGGAGGATCCGCACGACTTTCGTGGGATCCTGCTGCGTGCCCGCGAACTGGCCCGTCAGGAATCCGCAGATCAGCCGATCACCAGTGCACTGCTCCTGCTGGCAATTCCCGATCAGAATGCCTTTGTCCGAGAACGTCTCGCTGAACAGGGCGCGACGCGGGATATTCTTCGATCCCGACTGCTTCCTGAGCAGGCCGTGATCATGGAAAAACTGGCGGTCGACGAACCGCTTCAATGGCCATCAGATGCAACGGCGGCGGCAGTCGCTCCTGCTGTCTCTGCAGGCAATGCCGGTCTGGATTCAGGGAAGGCCGGTCAACATCAGTCGGCTTTTCCGGAGTCTGCCGTCCTGCGGGCCGTCGATGCCTGTCTGAATCGTGCTCG
>JBEIEK010000051.1:0-23809 GCA_040382995.1 Planctomycetaceae bacterium | reverse complement strand
TTGCCGAATGCATCGGTTTTTTCACCCACCCCATTTGACGAAAGCGTCACCGTCCGCGGCTGGTCAGTCCGCAGCCAGAAGGTGTCGGATCCCTTTGCCACCACCACGCCGCGGTTGCGACTG
Source organism: Planctomycetaceae bacterium (assembly GCA_040382995.1). GTDB lineage: Bacteria > Planctomycetota > Planctomycetia > Planctomycetales > Planctomycetaceae > SXXK01. Next base: position 23,686 of record JBEIEK010000051.1, on the reverse strand, counting down.
CCACCAGTCGCTGTGAGCGCCTCCACTCGAATCTCCACTTTGCCACCCTGCAGTTGCCCTGTACCGCCACTGTGCCGCACGATGCCACTCAGCCTCAATTCCTGATCGTCCTCCACGAAGGCCGTGATCTCGCTGAGTGTCACCGGACCGGCTGTGGCATTTTCAATTACGTACATGCGTTTGGACCGCGATTTCTCCGGCACCTCTTCCAGCGTCGCTGCCACTTCAGAGACCACCTGCGCGACAACCGGCTTCGACGACACCTGGTAATCATGGCAGGGAACTCCGCAGCGCGTCTTCTCTACCCGAAACTGCAGGAAATGATCTCCGGCGGGAACGACCGGAACACAGGCACCCAGAACAGCAGCCGCACATACCAGCTTTGATCCGCGTTTCATCATCTGACGCTCCTCTGGGGGAAAGCAACCCTGCCCAACTGAGCGGATCGGCAAGAGAGACTCAGTCTGGTGAATCCTGATTGTGAATCCGCGTTCGTTGCAGAAGAGTTTCCATGCCGAGCTGGGAAACTCTGCCAAATAGTCACCGGGCGAAGAATCGGACAGCCGGGCCACCAGCAACGCCCCTGCCCGGAGTCGCGTTTCGCTCCGCGAAACGTCCTGCCGGCGTTTTCCCCAATCGCGTTACAGTTTTCTGCGATAACCCCAAAAAGCGGAACAGGCGTAATAGCGGAAAACGATTACTCCAAAACATCCAAAGCTACAGAACTTCAGGGCCTCCGTACTGGCGTCCAATCGCTTTGACTTTCAGGCAGGAGGCTGTGCCGGGAGGGCGAAGCTCCTGCTGAGCCGCATCCCTGCCACGAGCACTGCGCCGATCGCCGCTGCTTCGCAAAAACGCCGGGAATGGCTCACAGCGCTGACCAGAGTTCCACGGCTCGGCAGTTGCCTCGCCCTCCAGTGGCGCCAACCGTCTTTTTACAGGATTCCGGAGCACCTCACCGTTATTCCGCGGAAGCCTGAGCGGAAACAGCGAACGCCCCCATTTTCCACTCGCTTTCACCACCGGTTTTGCCGTTTCCGGTTGCATTTGGCTGAGAAATGTCTAGTTTTTGCGAAGCGTTCGGTTGTTTGCCCATCGTTTTTGGACAGCACCGCTGGTAAGAGGCCTGCTTTGAAAACTTCCCAACTCGACACCTCTTTGGGGATGCTGCGTCGCGTTCAGTCGGGCGACGATCAGGCCTGGGCTGAATTCGCCACGCGCGCTGCCAGCATTCTCAGGCACTGGGCCCGCTGGAAACGCCTCCAGGTTGCCGATGCCGAAGATCTCACGCACGACGCCCTGCTGGTGGTGATCTCCAAAATCCAAAGCTTCAAACATTCCGGCCGTGGCAGCTTCCGCGCATGGCTTCGGGCAATCGCCTGGCGGTGCCTCTGTGAAGCCCACTCCGAAAAAGAAGACCTCTCCCGTCCCGAACTCACCGAACGCTACCGCCGCGCTGAAGATCAGATCGCTGAACTTGAAGAAGAGTTCGATCGCCTGCAGCAACTGGATCTGCTTAAAAGCTGCATGCTTGCAGTGCAGCATCGAGTTCAGGCTCAAACGTGGGACGCTTTTCGACTTCTGACTCTGGAAGGCTTGTCCGGGCCTGCCACCGCCACTCAACTCAGCATGCAGCTGGACGCTGTGCACGCCGCCAAAGCCCGCGTGCAGAAACTCATCTCCGCCGAGATTCGCAGACGACGGAATCATTCGCATCGAGAAGAATAAGCATCCGCATGAGCAGCCCGATTTCCTGCAAATTCTCTGCCAGTATCGCGGACTATCTCTCAGGCCAGATGCCTGATGATGATGCTCTGGTATTTGAAACCCACATCAATAATTGCCCCGGATGTCTCGCCCTGATTGCGGACCAGACAAGGGACTGGTGCGAAGAAAGCTGGCTGCAGATTCTCCGCAATCCCCAGTTTCTCCCGGCTGCCAGCCACGATATCACGACTGGCCACGGGCAGCCCACCCTGCCCCGCCCCGCACAGAGACTTCCACTGCTGCCCCAACTGCTGCAGCCGGACTTCGCTACGCCCGCATACGCTGTCTCGGCACCGGAGGTTCAGGCGAAGTCTGGGAAGCCTGGGACCAACTGCTGCATCGCACCGTGGCCATCAAAATCCTCAGGTCTTCAGCCCCTGCATTTCACGAATCACAGCGCTTGCTGCAGGAAGCCTCCGCACTCGCTCGCCTCTCACATCCCCACATCGTTGGTCTTCACGAAGTCGAAGACGTCGGAGGGCAGCCCGCGCTCATCATGGAGTTTGTGGCAGGTCCTTCTCTTGCAGCGTGGCTGCGTGGCCAGCCCAGTACACCGGTCGCTGCCGCACGCCTGCTTGAACAACTCTGTCGGGCTGTCGAATACGCACACACTCAGGGGGTCCTGCACCGAGACCTGAAACCTTCAAATATCCTCCTGAAACCTCTCACTGGCGTTTGCACAACCCCCGAAAACAACCGGTCTGACCTCGCCTGCTGGTGTCCCAAAATTGCTGATTTCGGACTCGCGAGGCTCATCGACCAGCCACATCTGACGGTCTCCGGTCAACAGGTCGGCACGCCATCCTACATGGCACCTGAGCAGGTCTCACCCGGCAGTGGCACGAACGTCTCTGCCACCCCTGTCGATGTCTATGGACTGGGAGCTGTGTTTTATGAGTTGCTGACGGGACGCCCCCCGTTTGTTTCCAGCGACCCCGCGCTCACGATGGCCATGATCCTACGCGAGGACCCCGTCAGCCCCCGCTCACTCGTTCCCGCCATTCCGCGCGATCTGGAAACCATCTGCCTGAAATGCCTCTGCAGGGAACCACAAAAACGCTACCCGTCAGCCGCAGCACTCCGAGCTGATCTCAACGCATTCCTCGATAACCGTCCCATCTCTGCCCGCCCCGTCAGTCCTCCGCAAAAAATGCTCAACTGGTGCCGACGCCATCCGGCTGAGGCCGCAGCGGCCGCAGCCACAACCGCGCTCGTCCTCGCCCTGATCGTCGGTTCCCTCTGGTATGCTTCCGTTCAAAAACAACTCAGCCGCGAAGCCATCGCCAAAATCCGGCTCGCAGCCGAAAAGCAGCAGTTGCAGAAACAGGAACAGGAAGCTGTCAGGGCCGGATTCGATCGGCTCGTGCAGTCGCACTTTCTGTTCAATTCGATGATTGAGGATCCAAGAGCGATGCTTGAGGGCGGGCTCCGCATGATTCGTGACGAAAGTCTGCGAGTTAGCGGCGAAGTCGCTCTTGAATACCTGCGGGTGCTTGACCAGAACCTCGCGACTGACCAACAGCTTTCCGTCGAACAGATTCGCACCGGTATCGATTGTCTGATCATGGCCATGCAGGCGGGCGTTGGCAGTGAATTTGAGCCGCGGATCGAGACGCTGCGGCAGCGTGTCGGTCAACTCCCGGCAGATGCCATCGACAAAAATCCACGCCTCGAAATGGAAATCCGCATCTGTAATCTGCAGGCCCGCAGCTTTGCCAAAAATCAGCAGCACACAAAAGCCGGTGACACCTATTGCATGATGGCCAGTCTGATTCACCAGCAGGCACACGGTCAGCCACCTGCCGATCCCTACCGTATCGAACGACTCGCAGTCCAGGCTGCGATGCTGATGAATGCCCGCAGTGAATACCTTGTCGATAACCGCAGCGATCTGGCACTGAATGCCGTCCAGCAGGCCGAACAGACAAGTCAGCTGCTGCTCCAGGAAGATCCTCAGAACGTCGACCGCCTGGCACTCCTGCTTGAAGTCCGCCTCTGCCACGCTCAGCTGCTGCCCCCTGAGCAGGCCGAACGGCTGGCCACGGTGTCCATCGAGACCCTGACAAAGACCCAATGGAACTCTGCGGCCAACGCGGACAAAGCCCGCCTCCTTCAGGAACAATTCCAAACCCTGATTCGCTGAGCCCCCCTCTCCCCTGCCAGGGGAGAGGGGTCGGGGGTGAGGGGTGAAACGTCCCCACAACACACTCGCAGCGCCCTCAGGCCCTCTTCCTGTCAAATGAGTCGCGCCTTCAAGGCGTGCAGTGGATCCCAATCTCCCGGTAACCCCGCGACCAGCGCCGCAACCGCGGTGACGCCGGACGGCCTGCCCGAGCGGAAGTCCTTCGTAAGAAGAAACTTTTGGCCTGCAGGTGCCATGCACCGGAAATGCACATGAAAAAGTTTTCGCGGTAGTGAATGGGTGATTACTCCGCTCCTTCACGGTCGCGGCTCGGCAGTTCCCTAAAGGGCAATCCGGAGTCCACAGCATTCCGGCGTTTAAGCCTTCCATTCCCGATCATTCCAATTCCTGCAATCCCAAAAAATTTCCCGTCAGCAACGCGTCGCGAGGCCCGTGTATTCGAGTTGCCATCGACGCGCGCCAGCATCCGCGATCTGCCGTGCCACCGCGCTTGACCCATGACTTCCACTTGCCCAGTGCAGCGCGCGATTCCTCCTGCATCGTCCGCCCGATCGACGTGCGCGCTGACTTCAGACGAAAGCTTCCCGCATGTCACTCTCACGTTGGTTGAGACGCTGTTCGGATCTTCTGCAGGCCGGGAATCCTCGCAACAGTCGACGACGCACACTGCGACGAAGCCTGCAAAACCATTTTGCAGCCCCGCGAGTCCGGCGTTCATCTGAAGCTCTTGAAGAGCGCGTGCTCCCGGCCAGCTTTTCGTGGGTCGGTGACGTGAACAATTCCTGGTCCGCAAATTCCGGCGGCGATACGAACTGGTCCGGAGACACCATTCCCGTCAGCGGTGATGCACTGGTGTTCGACGGCAGCGGCGTTGGCACGCTGGACAACAATCTCGCCACCAACTCCAGCTTCTCCATGACCCTTAATACCGGTGGCTATACCATCACTGGACACGCGATTCAGCTGGACAACGAGGGCACGGACATCATTCAGATTGCCGGCGAAAACCTCATCCAGACGCCGCTTGCACTAAATGCCTCAGCCATCGAAGTACAATCCGGAGTGCTCGATCTGCAACGCAGCGTCACCGGCACCGCAGGACTCACCAAGCTCGGTGATGGTACGCTGATCCTCACGGGGCCAACATTCTACAGCGGCACCACGACGGTCGAGTCCGGCAGTTTCCAGGTGGACGGTGAATTCCTTGGTACGGGGGCCTTCAGCATCGCTGCCGATGCTGCTCTGGGCGGTACCAGTCACGTCGGCAGCACCGTGGAACTCTCGGGGATACTCAGCCCGGGCTCACTGCGACCTGCAGCCAATCCCGTCGGCAACTTCTCCGCAGCCACGCTGAATATGACGTCCAGCGGCGTGCTGCGGCTGAACATCAGTGGCAATTCCGCCGGTGAATATGACACGCTGCAGATCACCAATACCGCAGCACTCAACGGCACCCTTGAAGTGGCAATCGCCGAGAACTTCACGCCGGCCGATGGCACCATCTTTCGCGTGCTCTCTGCCGATTCCGTCACCGGCCACTTCCGCTCCTTCAGTGGCCTCAGCTACCCCGGTGGCCGGCTGGTGCCCATTCAGACTCCGGAAGCCCTGCTGCTCGTTGCCACCACAATTCCCACGGGCGGTGTCGCCTTCCACACAGCCACCTCGGCCGAAGGCGAATCGCTCGCGCAGTTCTTTGCCAGCGGCATCAGCACCGTCACCATTTCCGGTGGCTTTGATGTGCTCAGCCAGCAACTCCGCGGCACATTCTCGCTCACTCGACGCGCTGCCACGGCCACTGCCCCCGCGCTGGTGATTCTCGCCGCCAACCATGTCAGCATGGACCTGAGCGGATCCACCAGCAGCCTGGTGTCAGTGAGCAGCGGTTACGGCGTTGTGATTCTCAGCGAAGCCGGCCTCGCCGCCGATCTCACAGTCACCGTCGCCGAATCGCTTGAATCCATCACCTTCTCCGGCACCTTTGGTCTGGCCATCAACTCCACCGACGCGGACGTCTCTGAAACTGTGCAGGTCGGCAGCAACACCGTCTCAATCGAGCTGCCTGCAGGTCCCTATGTGCGGCTGTCCGCCAGCAACACCTTGCTCACCACGGACATCATCGACGTCCGCGGCAACTTCACGCTGGAAACCACCGGCTCCGAAGACACTCGCGAAATTCTGCTGGGCGCCAGCGACATCTCGGCGTTCCTTGGTGATGACGGCGGCACAGCGGACGATGCCACGGACGACGTCGGTCTGCTGTTCAACGGTGGCAGCCTGCTGGCGTTCGTCAATTCCGGCGGCTACATGGCGCTCAGCACAACCAGTTCCGGTCGATTCGCCAACGACGTCCCCGTGTACGTCGAAGGCAGCGCCTCGCTGGAAATCAACACCACTGGCGACAGCGTCCAGCGAACGCTCACCGTGGGCGGCATTACGGGCACTCTGGATCTGGCCGATGGCCTGAGTCGAGTGGCCCTGCGGAACGTCTACGCGGCATTTCCCGGCTTCGCGGAAGTCACCGGCGATTTTGCCATCGAACGAACCGTTGACGGCAGCACCACCACGCTCAGCGCCGCAGCCGCGAATGCCGGCGTGTTTGTCGGAATCAATCGCGGACTGCCGGATGAACTGGGAGTCCGGCTGCACAACGTCGGCCTGGCTCTGCTGATTGAAAAAGCGGCCGATTCACCCGCGAAGTACGCGGTCGCGGCGGCTGGCGACACCGTGTCCCTCGAAGGCCTCCCGGACCTGCACCTCGAAGGTTCACTCGCCTTCGAAGTCAATCAGCTCGGGCGCGAAATCAATACCAGCATCACGCCCCTGTCCGGACCGGACATGCCGCTTGTGTTCACCACAGCAGACTCCGTTCAGCGCGTTGGCGGTGCGCTGGACCTGACTGTCACTGGCTTCACCAAAATCTCCGGGCAGTTCGGGTTCGAACGAAATTCCACCTCAACGCCTCCGAAATTAAGCATCGCTGCGCAGAACGTCAGCGCTTTCCTTGGCAGCGATGGCGGGACCGACGACGAGGCTGATGATGTCGGCGTGCAGATCAGCAACGGGCGGTTTGGAGGTGTGTTCTACAAGGGCGAGACGGAAAACACCTATGCTTTCGATGCCCAGGGCGATGTGGAATTGATCAACATCCCCGGCATCATCCTTGAAGGCAGCCTTGCGGCCCGTGTCAACACAACGGGCGGTGCCGTGAATGAAACGATCACCGTGCCCGGTTTTGACCCGGTGCAGCTGGCATTTGCTGAGACGGACGTGGATCCGGTGTTCAGCGGCACCATTGTCAATGCCGAAATCGCCGAATTCGCATCCGTTTCCGGCTGGTTCTCCATCACCAAAGGCAGCGATCGACTGACCATTGCCGCCGCTGACATCGACGCCTTTGTCGGTGCCGGCGATTCGGGAATCAGTGTCACCAATGGCAAACTTGGTGCCGTTGTCGACACCGCCACCGGTCATTTCGCTCTTGTGGCCAACGGGGCTGTGGAATCACAGAACATCACGGGCCTCAAAGTCACCGGCGACGACGGCACGGTTCGCATCAATCTGCTGGGCCGGCAAATCACTGAAACAATCACGACTCCAGCCGGGGACGTTGTGCTGGACTTTGCCAACGGTGATCAGCTGGTGCGCCTGGAAGGCCCGGTCTCCATTGAAGTCGCCGGCTTTGTTGACATCGACGCGGACATCGTGGTTGAAAAACGCATCAGCGGCGACACCACTTCGCTGCTGGTCCAGGCCACGGACGCGTCAGCCTTCCTTGGCACAGGTTCAACCACCGAAGACACAGCCGACGACATGGGTGTACGGCTGACGGATGGCAGCATGGATCTGCGAATCCGGAAGAATCTTGCCAGCGGCGTGTCGAGCTACGCCTTCGCCGCCCGCGGCTCCATCGAGCTCGTCGGCATTCCCTCGATCCTGGCAAAAGGTTCCCTGATTGCCACACGAAGCACGCTCAGCGAACCGATTGTGCTTGACTTTGGCACCACAGACGAATCAGACAACATCGCCGTCGATCCTGGCACCACGGAATTTGGCGGCTCCGTTGAACTGGCCATCGGCGGCTTTGCCAAACTTGCCGGCAATTTTGGATTCAAAAGGGAAACCGCCGGCGAGGTCACCAAAATCAAACTGGCTGCCACGAACGTGTCTTCGTTTCTGGGTACAGATTCCGGCACGCCGGACACCGCTGATGATGTCGGCGTGGAGATCACCTCCGGTCGCCTGGGTGCCGTGTTCTATCGCAAGGCCGGCGCGAATTCCTATGCGTTTAATGCCAGCGGCCACACAGAGTTCAAAAATATTCCCGGCCTGATCCTCGAAGGCGATCTGTCGGCCCGCATCAACACCACCGGCGGTGCCGTGAACGAAAGCATCCCAGTGCCAGGTGGTGACCCGGTGAACGTTGTCTTTGGGGCAGATGAAGCCGACGCCGTTTTCAGCGGCACAGTCAGCATCGAAGCGGCTGGATTCGCTGAAATCTCCGGATCATTCGCGGTGGCCAAACACTCCGATCGACTGCTTGTTGCCGCCACCAACATCGACGCCTTCGTCGGCGCCGACGGCTCGGGTATCAGCGTCACCGACGGTAAACTCGGCGCCGTGATCGATACGGCCACCGGGCATTTTGCACTCGTTGCTGAAGGCGACGTGGCATCACAGAACATCACGGGCATTCAAGTCACCGGTGAAGATGCAGCGGTTCGCATCAATCTCCTGGGACGCCCGATTACCGAAACAATCAACACGCCGGCCGGAGCTGTGGACGTCAGCTTCACAGACGGTGATCAACTGCTGCGTCTGGAAGGCGCCGTGACCATCGATGTCGGTGGCTTTGTCACTGCCGCTGCAGGCATCGTCGTCGAAAAACGCATTTCCAGCGACACCACCACGCTGCTGGTTCAGGCCACTGACGCAGCCGCCTTCCTTGGCACCGGAGCCACGACGGAAGACACCGCCGATGACATGGGCGTGCGGCTCACAGAAGGCAGCATGGACCTGCGAATCCAGAAGAACCTGACCAGTGGTGCATCGACCTACGCCTTTGCTGCCCGTGGATCGATCGAACTCGTCGGCATTCCCTCAATCGTCGCCTCCGGTTCCCTGATCGCCCAAAGAAGCACCTTCAGCGAACCGATTGTGCTTGACTTTGGGACCGAGGACACAGCAGACGATGTCACCGTGAATCCGGGTACCACCGAATTCGGCGGCTCCATCGACCTGACCATCACCGGCTTTGCCACGCTCTCCGGCAATTTCGGATTCAGGCGGGAAACCTCAGGCGATGTTACCAAAATCCTGGTAGCGGCCACCGACGTATCCGCCTTTCTGGGGACTGATTCCGGTACGGAAGACACCGCCGACGACGTCGGCGCCGAAATCACCTCCGCTCGACTGGGTGCCGTGTTCTACCGCAAGGCCGGTGCCAACTCCTATGTGTTCGACGCCAGCGGCCATGCGGCACTGAAAAATATTCCCGGCCTGGATCTTGAAGGAAACCTGTCAGCCCGCATCAACACCACCGGCGGTGCAGTGAACGAACGCATTCCGGTTCCGGGTGGTGACCCGGTGGACGTCGTCTTTGCCGCCAGCGAAGGCGCCGCCGTTTTCAGCGGCACCGTGACGGTCGAAGCTGCCGGTTTCGCGTCATTGACCGGATCGTTTTCTATCTCCAAAGGCACTGACCAGGTACGGATCGCGGCCGCCGGAGTGGAAGCATTCGTCGGCGCGGGCGACATGGGCGTAAAGCTGACAAATGCATCGCTGGGTGTGATCGTCAACACAGCGTCCAAAAAGTTCGCCCTGGTTGCGGATGGATCTGTGTCCCTTGAGGGCTTCGATGGACCAGATGGCTTTGATCTTCGCGGCGATGCGCAGATTCGCATCAATCGGCTGGGTGTCCCCATCACAGAGACGCTCAGTACGCCGGCCGGCCCTGTGACCCTGACGTTCCCAACCGGGGACCCCATGCTGCTGGTGGCCGGTACTGTGTCACTGGGCATTGGGGACTTTCTCGATGCGTCCGCTGATCTGTCCGTCCAGAAACAGACTGACGGTGATGTCACGCACCTCCACGTGCAGGCTTTGAACGTCACCGCGTTCCTTGGAGCGGGGGCCGACACCACCAGCACTGCAGATGACTTCGGAATTCGCCTGAAGAACGGCGGCATGGTGCTGCGGTGGGTGAAGAATACCGCCACCGATACCTCTTATTATGCGTTCGGCGTCCGCGGGACCGCTGAACTGGTGGGCATCACCGATCTGACCCTCGAAGCGTCACTTGAAGGGGCCCGCAATACCGGTCCGAACACGGTCACGCTGGAGTTCGGCACGGAATCGACTGACGACGACTTCGTCCTTGCCCCCGGCACCAAACGTTTCGGCGGCAGCGGGAAGATTGGCTTCGGTGACTTTATTGAAGTCAGTGCCGCCTTTGGTGTTGAAGAAACCACAGCCACGGTCAACGGAGTGGAAACCACGCGACTTCTGGTTGCCGCCGCCGGTATTACCACCTTTCTTGGCAGCGGTCGTGGGACGGATGACGAACTGGGAATTCTGCTCTCCAACGGACAAATCGGCGCGGTCATCGACAAGCCGTCCAGCGGTGGCACAAAGTACGCGCTGGTTGCTCAGGGCACTGCGTCGCTGGTCGGAGTTGATGGCCTGACGCTCACCGGCACCCTGCACGCCCGCATGAATCGGCTCGGGGCCGCAATCGAAACCAGCATCAATACGCCTGCCGGTTCTGTCGAGGTGAAGTTCGACAAGGCCGACAACGTCACGCAGTTCGGTGGCAGCGCCCGTGTGGCCATCGGTGGCTTTATCGACATCTCCGGCAGCTTTGGGATCGAAAAGGACGGCGACACTCTGCTGGTGGGCGTCGCCGGTGTCGAAGCGTTCCTTGGCATCAACGGGGGCACTCCCGGCGCCATTGGGATTAAAGCCTCCGACGGCAATCTGGGCCTTGTGCTCCGTGACGGCAAGTACGCGCTGACCACCTCCGGTGCCGCTGGCTTTGTGGGCCTGACCGGGCTCAGTATCAGCGGCAGCTTCAATGTTCGCAGCAACCAGATGGGCGTGCCGGTCAATGAGCAGATCTGGACGCCTGCTGGCACCGTACCTGTTTTCTTCCCCACCGGCGAAAAACTGCTCAGTTTCGGCGGTTCCGCCACGATTTCCGTTGCCGGCATCTTCGAGATCAGTGGGACAGTTCAGGCGACAAAGACAGAATCCGGAGTGATTTTTGTTGACATTCCACAGATTTCCGCGGCGCTGAACGTCAAAGGCTTTGAAGTCTTCAAAATTGGCGGCAAAGCCCGCTTCGGCATTGGCGGCGATGACGGCTTTCAGCTGCTGGATATCGGGGTCACCACGGTGCGGGTGATGGGCATCGACGCCACCGCCATCGCCGGGGCTCTGCCGTCGCTGGCATTGCCTCCGAAAGTCACCGTTCCGCCCGTGGCCGAGTTGGCAACGATCGTCGATGGCATTGACGCCGCACTGCTCAATCGCCGCAAGTACCTCGACGTCGCACTCCGTGTGCCTGGTACCGAAGCCCTCGACATCTCCACCGTGCTCGATACGGCTGCCGAATTCAACCTGACCGGCTCCGGCGTGGCCGATGCGATTCTGAAGGGTGTCGAACATCTCGAAGGAAATGTCTTCCGTTACTATCTGGAAGACCGGGACGCCGACAATGGCGTGCCGATGTTCATTCCGGGGCCTGTCAGTCTGTCTTTCCGCGCTGATGGCTGGCGAGATGTTTCCGGAACGCCCAACGCCGCCGCTTCCGATTCCTTCACCGTCCGCGATGGCAAGACCAAAGCTACGTCCGGTGTTTCGATTGGCCCGCTCGTCTTCCAGGGGCCCCACTTCGCGCTTGAAGACTTTTCATTCCGCCCTCTGAAGAACGCCGACGGCAGCCTGAAGGGTGCTCGCATCACAATCACGGTCGGCATGGGTGTGCAGCATGCGTCGCTGGACTTTGGTGGTTCCTCCAGCGTGCTGGAAACCAGCGTCACGGACCTTGCCGGCCTGTTTGATGTGAACGTTGATATCAATCCCGCCCTGCAGATTATCGGCGGGGGCCTTGGCAAGTTCCGCATTGATGTCGGTTCCATGAAACTGGACGTGCTGGATGTGCTCAAGGCTGAAGCCAGCGGTGTCACCGTGCAGTTCAATCCGGAAAAGGACACGGACGGCGACGGCACAGTCTCTCCGGCTGAGCTGGCCGCGTACAACTCGCAGGAAATCCTGAGTCTCCAGAGCGCTTCGGTAACGCTCAGCAAGCTCAACCTGAAGGGAGAACTGCGTCCCTACGTGACTCGCAATCGAGGCACGATCCCGGGGCTCGTCGTGCGGAAAAACGGCTTCCATCTCGGTGAAGCCGAGATGTCCTACACCAGCGAACTCAGCTTTGGCTCGATCCTCAAGCTCAAGGACATCCGCGCTGGAATCGCGGATTTCGGCGTGAACTTCGACACGGGTGTGGAATTCAACGGCGAAGTGTTCATCGCCTCGGGCGGTGCCGAGCTGTTTCCGGGCAAGAAGTTCACGATGTCCTTCAAGGACGGCACTGCCGATTCGGACACAGAAGCCGTTCGCGCGTCGCTGACCTTCAAGGACGGCGTCCCTGCCGGATTCAAGTTCAATTCGGACCAGATGAGCATGTCGTTTGGTGACTACGTCAAGGTCACCGGCTCGAAGATCCTGATCAACACCGAGGCTCAGGGCAGCGAATATGTCGTCTCGATTGGCTCGATCGGCGCGGAGATCAAGGCCGGGCCGGTGAAGATCGGCGGCAAGATGAAGAAGTTCGGCATTACCGGCGACGGTCGATTCGTCACTCAGCCTGGCTTTGGTGTGGAACTGAGCATGGATGATGCCGACCCGGAGAGCTTCAAATGGCCCAAGTGGCTGCCAATCCGGCTCACGTCGCTGGGTATTGAATGGAAGGACATTCAGGCCAATCCCGCCGACTTTGCTCTGACAATGGATGCAAAGATCACTGGAATTCCCGGAGTACCACTGGATTTCACGGGTTCAGTCACCGGACTGCGGATGGATGTCGGTCTGCTGATGCAGGGCAAGTTCCCGATCACCGATCTCGAATCCATTTCGGTTAAAGTCGGCGGGAATTTTGCCGGTGCAGAAGTCTCCGGCATGCTGTTGGGCGGCATTCTCCGCATCGACGCAGCCGGCAACATGATTGACTCCTTCGATCGCGACACTCCTGTGGCTGACCGCGTGCTCTTCATTGGGCTGGAAGGTAAGCTGCTGATCATGAACAAGGGCTTCCAGATTCGCTTCGCTTTCAGCGAACTGGGACCGCTCAGCGTGCTCATCAGCGTCAAGGCGCCCGTGGTGGTGGAGCCGGTCTTTACCGGGATCACCATCAACGAATTCACCGGTGGTGTCGAATTCTTCAAGTCGTTGCCCACGATCACCGAGCCCGATCAGCTGATGGGCAAGGAGTTCGCCGATGCCACAGAAGTGGATTCCGATCAGTGGCTGGAAGATGTCAAACTGCAGGTGGTGAATCAGGTTAGAGCCCTGAAGAACAATCCTGGAATCCCGGGGTTTCTGGCGGCCTTCATTTCGCCGATGACCATCACAGCCCAGGCTTCGATCTCGTCGACGCATTTGGGCAGCGAAGACAGTTTCAACGGCCAGGTCCAGTTGCGTCTGAGCACCGATGGCAAGATGTTCGCAGCGGGCAAGTTCCGCTTCATGAACAACAAGCTGGTTATCGAAGGTAAGATGTATGCCGACCTGTCGCAGATTCTGAAGGGCAATGCCAAAATCCTGTTCCTCGGCCGCGCCCCCATCATTGAAAAAGCACCTGACCTCCGTTTCCTCGAACTCAAGGGCAAGTTCGAAATGAAGTTCTTCGGGCCCGGCGGCGAAACACTGACGTTCGAGGACGAGGGCGCTGATCAGCCCGCCGCCAGCCTCCACAGTCCAGGCTCCGGTGGCGTCATCGGCCTGCAGAAATTCACCAGCGATGGCTGGATCGATGTCGCCTTCAAACAGGGCAAAAAACCACTCAAACTGGAATCCATCACCGACGAAGATGCCGAATTCCGCCTGCTGCTGCCGGATGGCACCGCCGTGGAAATCACGTCCGAACCCACGGAAGTCATTGATGGATCCACCGAAAACGTCTACCGCTACGAACTGCCGGACGACATCACCCTGACCCCCGGCACCTACACGGTGCAGTTCATTGCCGACAGTTTCACGGATTCCGAGGACGAAGGGAATCTGTACGAAGAAGAGACCTTCGAGGTGGCAGCGGCCAAACCGGAGCTGTCCAGCCCGAAAAAGGACGTCGAAATCGACGTGCTGACGCTCAACAATACCGGGTTTCTGACCATCCGCTTCGTGGCACTCCCGGGGGCTGATATCGATGAAGCCAGTATCCGCGATGCCGCTGCTGAATTTGTGCTGAGCGGTGCCGCCGCCGCTGGTGTCACGGTCAGTTCAACGCCGCAGAAGTTGGATCCACAGACGTGGAAATACCCCTTTACCGGGCAGTTCGGCACCGGGCCGGTCGTGGTCACATTCCCAGCCGGTGCCTTCCTCGACAAAGATAAAAATGCATCGTCCGCGTCGGAGGAAACCTTCATCGCCGCCGGTCCCACTCTGCGATTGCTCACAGCCTCCAGCGACATCACCCAGCTGAATTCCGCCGGCTACATCGACTTCTATGTCGAAGGATCGAGCGGTGGTGAAATCGTCCCGGAAACTCTGACCGACGTCGCTCCGGAATTCGTTGTCTCCGGCGCGGGCGCCGAGAATGTCGTGTTCAGCGGGGCTGCTGTGCTGCTCGAGGGCGAGACCAAAATCTATCGCTGGTTCTTCACAGGCACCTTCGGGACCGGCGAAGTCTTCTTCGAAACCATCGCCGGGAGCGTGGCCGATACCAGCGGGCTCACAAATGCCGCTGTCACCCAGACATTCCTTGTCCGCGGTTCCTCCGCCACATTGGTGTTTCCCGGAAGCATCGTGTTCGGCGTGACCGCCATGAACACCGCACGTTACGTCGACGTGCGGTTCACACCCACCACCGGACAAACACTGGATCTGGCTTCCATCCTCGACGAAGAATCCGAAATCCTGATCACCGGCGCTGCTGCAGGCGGGGCTGTCGTCAACGGCGTACCCACGCAGATCGACGAGAACACGTTCCGCTATACCGTGGAAGGCGAATTCACCACCGGCCTGTTTACGATCAGCTTCGTCGACGGCACGATGACCGACTCGGCTGGTGCCGGACTGACGGGGCGGTCGGAACAGATTTCGCTGCGAAATCTGACAACCGGACTGTCGTATCCGGTGCACCAGTCCAATGTCGGCATGAATAAATTCAATGCTTTGCACTTCATTGATGTGGCACTCGATGACGTCTTCGGCGTTGGCCTCGATAAGGACAGCCTCGAAGATCCGGAACCGGAAATCGAATTGTTCAAAATCGGCGAGGACAAAGAGGAGATTCCGGCATCGGAATTTGGGATTGGCGTGGATGGCAAGCCGAAGCACATGGGCGGCAATATCTGGCGCTACTACTTTTCTGGAATGTTTGAGCCTGGCCAGGTGTATGTTCGCATCAAGGGCGACAGCTACCAGGACAACGCCGGCAACAAACCGCTGGAACAGGTCCAGACATTCAACGTCTACAGCAACGCCTTCAGTTTCCAGCTGATCATCTCCGGTGCCGCGGAGCTGTACGGTGCTGTCGAATCGCTGAAACTGGTCTCCGTGAAGGGTGAAGCTAAACTGACGTTCAACACCGGCGGCGACGGCCCAACTCGTATGCAGCTGGATCTGAATGGTCGGGCCGACGTGATGTATTTTGGCACAGTTGGTGCCGTTTCCGGTCGGTTTATCTTTGAGCTCGACCTTGATGTTCCAGACAACTCCGGTTTCTGGGGCGTCATGAAGCTCGACACCAACTTCGAAAAACTCCGCCCCGCGGGAATCGACCTCGATGTCTTCGCACTGCTGCAGTTCAACTTTTCGAATGTGACTCGCACGGAAACGCTGACGCTGCCAGGCCAGGCAGAAGGTGGCGGTGACCTCACCGAAACCTACGTCCTGCCCCCGTTCCTCTTTGGTCTGCAGGCCGCAGGGAAACTGAACCTGCATGTGCCGGACTTCAATGAGGACAGAGAATTCGGTCTCGAGCTTGCTCGGCTCAGCGGCGCGTTCTCCATCGAAATCAGCCCCGAGGGTCTGGAGGTCTTCGTCCAGGGCCGCGCTTCCATCGGACCACCGGATATCCCGCTGTTCAGCGACGGCGATCCCACGGATGAAGGCGATTCCAGCCTCACCAAACTCAGCGTTGTTGGCGTACTGGCCATTAAACCCGATGGTTTTGCCGCGGACCTGATTCTGGAAGCTCAGGCGGGGTTCAATGAGTATGTCGCTTTCGAAGGTGACTTCCGTTTCGTCACCAATGTGTTCGGTGAGGCTCATGAAGTCCGTGTTCCCCATCGCTTTATCGAAGGCGGTTACCTGCCTCCGGACTTTGTCAGAGATCTGCGGCCGACCGCAGACCCGGACGATGATCCGGAGGAACTGGCCTATGTGGTTCCCGCCGGAGCTCCCAAATGGGGTGGTGGTGAAGGCGCACCCGGCCCGTACCTTGTCATGCAGGGCCGCGCCGAGCTGTACATAGTGGATGTGTTTGTCATTCAGGGCACATTCCGCGTGGAAGTCAGTACTGAAGGCCTGTTTCTGCAGGCCGATGGCGGCATGCTGCTGAAGGGCGTCGCCTCAGTCACTGCCCGCGGCTACCTGGAACTCACCAGCAAGGGCCTGATCGTTGCCATGTCCCTTGACCTCGACACACCGTCACTCCGCACCATCGGGATCGACTTCGACGTCAACGCCGAACTGGTGCTGAACACAACCAGCGAAGATCGCACGATCTATCCGCTGTCCGACCGACTGCTGCTGGAACCAATTGTCGTCAAGGCCGGCGACTTCGACATTAAGGCCGAAGGTCTGCTGGCCTTCCGAATTCCTGGCACCGATATCGAATTCGCCCGCATTTCCGGCGTGTTCTCGCTGGATACGGAGACCGAACGCGTCACGATTTTCGCGGCTGGCGAGCTGCAGATCGGGCCTCGCGGGCTGCGGGTGTTCGAGATGTCGGTCCTTGGAGTCTTCGCGCTCGTCGATGAGGGCTTCGCGACGGATCTGGTGGTCACCGCCACCGGCGGCATACCGGCGATCGCCGAGCTGGAAGGCACTTTCCGGCTGGTGTCCAACATGACCAACCTGCGGCAGGAAGTTCCCGTGCCGCAGCGGTTTATTGACGGCGGATTTCTGTCAGACGACTTCGTCGAACGGCTCTCACCGTCAACCGTCGATCCGCGGCGGAAAAGCTATTTTGTACCGGCAGGAGCACCTTATCTGGACGGAACCCCGGATGACCCGCCGTCGAACTATATCGTCATGATGGGTCAGGGGGCACTGACACTTATCGACACGTTCCGCATTCCCGGATCGTTCCGCATCAAGATCGAAACGAATGGCCCGGTGATTCCCATCGACGCTCATCTGGATCTGGGTCCGCTGGGCAACGCCACCGTGTTCGGCAAGGCGGAGTTGCGTCTGAGTGGCCTGACGGCCGGACTTTCCGTGGAAATGGACGCCCCGCTGCTGCGCTCCGCCGGACTCGATTTCGACGCCGATGCGGAAATCGGTGTCAACACGAGCAACCAGGAAGTCACGATTACGTCGGAAGAGAATCCCAATGCGCGGCCGATCGTGATTCCCCCGAAAAGCAGCTTCTTCCGTTTTGGCGGGCTGATGAACGTCAATATCCCGGGGACGTCGGTAAAACTGTTCGGCATGAAGGGTGCGATGCTGCTGGAGATCGGCCCCAACGGGCTCGGCATGTTCGCCACGGCCGAAGTCATCGTGGACGCGGCTCTGGATCTGGTGGAAGCTCAGGGGACCGGGGCGTTCTTCATCACGAAGGACGGCGTCGCCGCAGACATCGACCTGTCCATCAGCTCGGATAACCCGATTTTCACGGATGTGTTCACCTTCCAGGCAGAGTCGCGTCTGGCCTTTAATACGTCCAGCCAGCAGATCGGAATCATCATTCCCGATCGCTTTATGCCATACCTCAGCAATCGCGCTAAAAACCGCCTGACGTCCATCGCTCCCGGCCAGCCGAAGAATTTCTACTCTGTCCCCGCCGGTCCACCTCTGCTGGGTGGCGGCATCGGGCCCGCCGGTCCGTACTTCCTGTTCCGCATGGAAGGCAGTGCGTCGATTGTGAGCGTCTTCAATGTCCAGGGCGAATTCCAGATGCTGTTCGCAGCGAACACCTTCGAGGTGAAGTTCGATGCCAGCATGACACTGGAGCCACTGGGACGCGTTGATGCCAGCGGGATTCTTTCAGTGTCAAAGCACGGTGTTTACGGTGCCCTGCAGCTGGGTGGAAAGTTCGAACTGGGACCGTTGGAACTGTTCGGTGCCATGCAGCTGGAGATCAACTCCTACAGCGCTCCCGTGACCATCGAGCGCGTGCAGTACGACTTTGATACTCGCACCGTCAGTGACGGGAAGGTCCCCGTCATCCTGCCTGCCAAATCGCAGCGGATCTTCATCGGTGGGGTGATGGTGATCCCGGGATTCGAGCTTGAAGGCGAGTTCGAGATGATCAACAACCCGGATGTCTTCTCTGTGTCGGTCAAGGCGTACTTCAACGCCTTTGACACGCTGGTTCTGGACGTAAATGGTGCCGTTGCGATCGTCAAAGGGTCCAGTCCAGGACTGGTGGTGAACACGACTGCGTCACTGCGGGCCGGCTTTTTCGGGGTCGACGGGATCTTCGAGATGGAATCCAACTTCCTGCTCAAGTTCAACACCCGAAGCGGCTTCGGTATGGACAGCTACGACCTTGGGGTCGCACGTGGGATGTTTCGCATCGAGGTCTACGGAAAAATCAAGCTGCTGACCCTGCTGGAAATGGAAGGTGGAGGATTCATCGAATCCTACGCTGGCGTTCGCCGGGTCATGATCCAGGGGGGGATTGAGATTCTTGGAATCAGTATCGCCGGGAGCGGATTCTTCAGTAGTGAAGGCGAGTTTGATCTGAGTTTTCGCGGGGGAATTCGTATTGGCGTCGTCGGATTTGGCATTCAGGGCAGCACAAGCTTCCGCATCAGCCGACTGGATCACAACGGCATGGAGGCTTTCGGCGACGGCAACTTCCGGATCAGCGTTTCAGGGTCAGTGGAAGGTTCGTTGAGGCTGTTTGGCCTGAGTTTGGCCAGCGCCAGTGTCACCTTTAATCTTGACGGCAATACGGGCCGCGTATCGATTACTCCGAAAATCACCATCAAACTCTTGTTCTGGAAGATTGAAGTCAGCCACACGTTCACGCTGTTCTACATCAAGGTCCCCAAGCCCGTTTATCTTGCGGGAAATGCCGGCGACACCAGCGGCACCGGGTTCAATCGCGGGGTGCTGCACCTGAACGTCGGTGCCCGTGCCCATATGAGGGGTGAGTCCGAGGAGGAAATCAACGAGGGCTACAGCATTGAGAAAATCGCTCGGGATCCAGACTACCCCGGCGAGATCGTCCGCGTGGAGGCTTTCGGACGGAGCCAGACATTCCGCGGTGTGACCGGCATCGTCGCAGATGCCGGTGATGGCTACAACTACATCGACATTGGACCGGGAATCACGTCACCGGTCACGCTTACCGGTGGCAGCAAACGTGACTGGCTGCTTTACGCGGGCACCGGCGATGCCATCTTCAACGCGGGTGATGACGATGACGAAATCCTCGGCGGCCACGGTCGCAACACCTACATCATGCGAGATGGATTCGGCAGAGACTCGATCAACTCGCTCAGCACCGAGAACTACTTTGATCTGTCATCCGTCACCGAAGATCTTACGGGGTCACTCACAGCCGAACGCATGATTCTGTCCCCCAGTGGCTACAACCGCCTCTTCCTTGGCCCCGCCACTGCGAACGGTCGCGATGCCCAGCTGCTGCCACTCAGTGATGATCGCGTCACTGTCATTCTTGAGAACCATGGCTTCACAGTCGGGCAGAAAGTCCGCATGGTCGTACCCGACGTGGCTTCATACACCGGCGAATTCACCGTTGAATCCGTCTCTGCCAAAACCTTTACGTTCGCCGCGTATAACTTTGATCGCCCCATTCCCATTGGAACAACCACAAAGTCCGGGCCCGTCTTCCATGACGGATTCGAAACGGCCTATATCCGGACCAATATCAGCAACTGGCAACCAGGCCACGTTCTCAATCTGGAAAGCTCAACCAACGCTTACAACGGCCCCGTTACAGTCGAACGTCTCGACTCCAACTGGTACTATTTCAGTGTGAAATGGGAGGATGTCCGCGAATCCGTCGATACGCCGGTGCTGCCCGTTGAACTCAAACTGGGCTCCGGAGATGATCATCTCACGATCCCCGGAGACCTCAACTACACACTGACCCTGTTCGCCTCAAGTGGCTACGATACCCTCAGAATCCTCGGTGCCCTGAACGAAACCCAGACAGTCGTCCTCGGCCAGTACTCCAACAATCAACTCTACGTGCTCTGGACAGGCATCGATCGACTCGATCTGGTTGACCCAACCGTCAGCCTGACAATCAACGGAGGAGGCCCCCAGACGCCCATTTCACTGGGCAGCATGAGCCTTGGAATTGTCGCCCAAAGTCTGTCGCTGACCGTCGATATCATGGCCGATGACTTCGAAGTGAATGTCCGTGACAGCCTGAACCTTGCCAATCAGCTGACCATCAACGAACTGGACCTCCGCGTCCTCGGTGATGATCAGGATCTGACCATCGACCGCCCCATCGTGGCCACCACAGCGCAGCTGACCGCACCCGACGGTACTGTATCGCTTCCCGATGGCACCCAGTTCACCGGCCAGTCACTGGCCATCAAGGCCCGACAGCTGATCACCGGTTCGGGTACCCTGAATCTGTCCGCCGATCAACTGTCCGTGGTGGTCTCGTCCGTCACTACCACCGACCTGATCATCATCAACGACCGCGACCTGCTGCTCACCAGCGAAATGGACGAAACCCACCTTGTGCGCCTCGACGGCCTGGTCGCCGAAGTGTTCGAAGGCATCACGTGGGTGGCCGGTATCGCGTCCGAATGGGCCGAACAGGTGTTCGATGGCTGGCTCAACCCGTTCGCCGTTGCCGCCTCCGGACTGATCTCCATTTCCCTTCCCGCTCAGGCTGACGATGGCGATGAAGACACCCTGACCGTCCAGGGCGGACTCCGCTCATGGTCCGGTAACATCAGCATCACCACTGACGAAGTGGACTTTCTCGGCGGCGCCGCCACGATCAAGGCACCAGGGACGTTCAATCTCAGGGCAGCCACCGGGGTCTGGACCTATCGCCTTGGAACGTCTGCTGAGACCGGTGGTGGCGGTGCCGTCGATCCGGTAATTGCTCCCAAAATGCTCGACCTGCCCACTCGCGACCTCGCGGCCCTCGCAAATGGTTTCAGCAGCATTAACATCGGTCGCGGCGATGTCGGGAATGTGATGCGTCTGGGTGACGCATTCAATATGACGACCGTCAAGGCCACGGGCGAAGAGCGACTAATCGATGCGGCCGTCAAAGATCCGCTGACACTGCTCACCGACAGCCTGATCGTCGAAGGTGACTTCCGCGTGCCACTCGATCCGCTGTTGATCACCGCGAACACCGCCGAAGTTCGCCAGCTGAACCTGCACACCCCCAACAATGCCAATCCGGATTCCGGCATCACGGCAAGGCTACTGACACTGAACCTGCAGCACTCACTGCACGTCGGAGGCTGGCTGGTGGGGACCGGGGCTGTGGCGATCACCGTTCCGGCGGCGTCCGCCAACTTCGGGATCATCACCGATGTCGGCAGCAGCATTCGCCAGACCGGCACCGCGGGGACGCTTTCCATCAGTACCAACAGCGGCATTCGAATCGCCGGTCAGATCAGCACGGCCGGTAACGCAGCAGCACCGGACATTCAGGCCGGCACGCGTCTGGATCTGTTCGCAGGTGCCGACGTCGCGGCCACCGGTGCCAATGCGGGGCTAATACTGTCCGCCACGGAAGCCCTGACTCTGCAGACAGGCAGCACGGTGCGCGCCGGTGTGACCGTGGACGTCACCAGCGGAGCCCCCGTGACAACCGTGACTGGAGCAAACGGTCAGATCACCATCACCACCCCCGCAGAAATGTGGCTGGCCGGACTTGTCGCCTCCAGCGGCGGACTGACCCTGAATTCCGGAACCTCCAATACCGACTACAGCCAGCTCTTCGATGACCTGACCAACAACGATTCCAGCCACTATCTGGCGGATCAGGATCATTTTGGACTGCTGCTGACCGGCACGATCCTTGTCCGGGGAGCGGGCAAAGAACTGGTAATGGCGTCTGCAGACGATGTAATTCTGCTGGGCAATGTCACCGTTTCCGGTGCCGGTGCTGATCTCACTGTGCAGTCGGACAAATTCGTCTACGTTGCTGGCCGTCTAACCGTCGCGGATACTCTGAAGGTTCTTGGCGGGGTCAGCCTGAATGACATCTCCCTTGGCAACGCAGACAGTCGTGGCAGCAGCATTTACCTCGCAGCGACCGGTGCTTTGGTCGCTGCCAATGCCGGTTCCGACGTCTACCTTCACGGTGCCCAGGACGTCGATGTTTTCCTGCCGCTGATCGCTGGCGGGACGGTGGGGGCCACCGGCGTCACCTGGGCCGGAGACGGCTCGGAAGTGACCGTAAAAGCCGGCCAGCAGATTTACCTTGATGCTCCAATTCAGGCGGCCGCCGCCATTCATCTGCAGCCTGGCACAGCGGGAGAAGACGACGCGGGACGCAACTTTATCATCACCACCGCCAGCGGTCTGAATGCCGCCGGTCGAGGCGCCAACAACACCGGTAGCGTGATTCGCATTGAAGTTCCCGGTGACCTCGACCTGCCCGCAAATATCCTGTCCGGCGGAGCCATCGTGCAGACGTTCAGTTCAACCGGCAAACTGCTCTCCGAGACCTACACGTGGTCTGGACGGGAGTCCCGCATCGAAATCGTCGCCGGTGGCAAGGTGGTGGTGGGCACCGAGAGCCTCGATATCAACGAAAATCCGGTGCGAAAAGGCACATTCCTGCGTGCCAGCAGCCGTGTGTCAATTCAGGCCGGCACGCATTCCAGCGGTGTCGGCATCGAGCTGTATCCGAACGGTGGAATCAGCACAAATGACGCCACCGGAGCGATTTTGCTTGACACGGCTCAAAGTATTGATCTCCAGGGACAGGTGGTCGCTGGCGGTCAGATCTTCCTCGTGCAAAATTCCGCCGGCGAAACCACCGGCTACAGCGTTGCCCGCTATGACGGGACTGCTTCGCTGCAGATCAATGCCGGCGGTCGTGTGCGGCTGGGACAGGAAGTCTACGCTGGAAAAACTCTGACGATCAATGCGGGCACGGCCACAGCCACACCCAACGATCCGTTCTCCGGCGTTGGACTGCTGGTCCAGGGATCGTCGACGGTCCGCACAGGAGGCGCCGACGGTCGGGTGCTGTTGTCATCGAGGTCCGGCATCAGCGTGCTCACCCCGTCTGTCTCGGCCATCGACATCTACGGCCTGTATTCGTCCGGCGTTGGCTCCACGATCACTCTGGAAGTGCCCGAAGGCGCTGATCCGGCATCAAGAATCTACATCGGCAACCGGATCCTCGCCGAGCAGGCTGTGGTG
>JBEIEK010000050.1:0-23812 GCA_040382995.1 Planctomycetaceae bacterium | reverse complement strand
TGATAAATCGCGGGGCGCAGCGGTGCCAGCCCAATACCGCCAGCCACGAGCACCACGTCGTGGCCAGTCGCGCGCTCCAGCGGCCAGCTGGAACCGAACGGTCCCCGCAGCCCCAGCACATCACCCTCCCGCAACTTCGCAAGGCTGCTGGTCACGTTGCCAGCCTGCCGGACCGTATGCGGAATGACAGATGCTTGCGATGGATCACCGCTGATTGAAATTGCTGATTCTCCGACCCCCGGCAGATACAGCATGTTGAATTGACCGGCCCGAAATGGCCACACACCCTGCTCAGCTGCGCCCTGCTCCCCACTCTCCGGCACCAGCTCATAGGTGGCAACCCCTGGCAGCTCCTGGATGAT
Organism: Planctomycetaceae bacterium; assembly: GCA_040382995.1. Taxonomy (GTDB): domain Bacteria; phylum Planctomycetota; class Planctomycetia; order Planctomycetales; family Planctomycetaceae; genus SXXK01. The sequence continues at coordinate 23,450 of JBEIEK010000050.1, read as the reverse complement.
CCGTCGGATGCGCACGGGCAGTTGTCGCCATGGATCTGCCAGCGGGGTGATCAGGGAAGAGCAGTTGCCGACCGTCATGCGTCCGCTCCCGAAGAATCCGCCGATATTTGAACGTTTGCGGAAGACGACGGCCGCGAGCTACCGGCCCTCAGTTCCACAACTTCCTCCGTCAGATCGATTCCCGGGGGACACCAGGTGATGCAGCGTCCGCAGCCCACACAGCCTGATGTCCCAAACTGATCATGCCAGGTGGCCAGCTTGTGTGTGAGCCACTGCCGATATCGCCCGGCAATTGTATTTCGAGCTGGATTTCCGTTGACTCGGCTGAAATCAATGTTAAAGCAGCTGTCCCATTGTCGTCGGCGGTCCACCTGCGTCAGTTCAGCAACTTCCGTGACCGTCGAGCAAAAGCAGGTGGGACAGACCATCGTGCAGTTGGTACACGAAAGGCAGCGTTCCGCGATGGCGTCCCAGCGCGGACTGTCAAGGTTTCCCAACAGCAGATCACGCAGTCCGTCTGTGTTCATGTGTCGAGTGATCTGGGCCACGGCCTGGGAACGGGCAGACTCAGCGGCCTGCAGCTGATCGGCATCTGCGGGTACAGGCTCGCCGGCAGGCACCAGCCGCCGCAGCAGTTCCCGACCGCGATCAGAGCCGCATTCAACTGTGAACCCCTGTTCCAGCTCCGTCAGTGCCAAATCAAACCCCGCTGCACACCGTGGCCCGGTGTTCATCGATGTGCAGAAGCAGGTCGCAGCCGCCTGAGTGCAGTTGACAGCAATCAGCAGCACAGCTTCGCGGCGCGCCCGATACAGAGGATCCACGTAGGGCCCGCCCAGAAACACGCGATCCTGAACCGCAATCGCTGCCAGCTCACACGCCCGCACCCCCAAGAACGCATACCGTCGCGGAGCAGCCTCGGGTGTTGTGAACTGCCACGTATCCCCGGCCCGCCGAGCCGCTGCAACCAGTTCATCCGCCGGAAACAGATACTTCTTCCACGAATGTGGCCCCACCACATAACCAAACAACTGCTTGTCACCGCGCTGCTCCAGCCGGTATTCGCCCGGCCCCTGCCGGTCCGTCCAGCCCTCAGGCAGATCGGCCACGGATTCAATTCGGCCGTAAACAATCGCTGCCTGATCAACGGTGGGACCGACCACTTCATAGCCGTCGCCCGCGAGCAGACGGATCAGTTCGTTCAGGGCTGCGCGAGGCAGCCACCATGTGCGCTGTTCGTCGGTCATGAGCTGGCTCCGGGATTCGTCACGGCTGTCGGAATCACCGCTGTTGGAATCGCCGCCTGCACCGGCTGCCGCGCCTGAACCCCAGCCGCGTCCGCAAACAAATCCAGCAGCTGCAGACGGGTGGACAGCAGTCGTCTGGAGATCACCTGAGCCATTCGCTTCATGAGAACATATCCAAGCTTCGGATCGGATTCACAGAGCTGCTGCAGACAGCGTCCGGAAAGTGCCAGCAGCCGCGCGGAATCCAGCACCGTGGCAGTCGCAGTCATCACCCCATCACTGATCAAACCCGACCAGCCCACCAGATCTCCGGGACCGGCCGTAAGCAGCGTGACGTCGCCGCGCCCCGGCACTTTCATCGACAGCTGCACATGCCCCGAGAACACCACAAACAGCTCGTCCTCCACCTGACCCTCACGAAACAACACGGTTCCAGGTCCGGCTTCAACCAGTCGCGATGCACGCCCGAGACAGGCCAGTTCCGCATGCGGCAGTCCCTCTGCAAACCGTGTGGAATGCAGCATCTTCAGCAGATTCGGTGCGTCCAGACTCATCGCTCAGGCCCTCCCCTGACAAAACACAACCAGTATGAGCACAACCGGCCATCAAAACGAATAATGCCGAATCCCCCGCAACTGCCGCCGCAACTCAGCTCGAAAATCCGGATGCGCAATCCCAATCAGCAGTTCTGCGCGATCCCGTAAAGAGCGACCGTGCAGATTCACCGCGCCAAATTCCGTCACCACCCAATGCACATGCCCGCGTGTCGTCACCACGCCCGCACCCGCTGTCAGCTCCGGCACAATTCGCGAAACTCGGCCACCGGCCGCGGTGGCCGGCAGGGCAATCACCGGGAGGCCACCGGGCGACATCGCCGCACCCCGGATGAAATCCATCTGACCACCAATCCCGGAATAGATGCGATGTCCGAGCGAATCCGCACACACCTGTCCCGTAAGGTCCACCTGGAGTGCGGAATTGATCGCCACCAGGCGTTCAAGCTTCCGCAGCAGATTTGTATCGTTCGTCAGATTGCATGGCAGAAAAGTCACTTCCGGATTGTCATTCACAAAGTCAAAAACCCGCTGCGAACCGCTGACAAAGCTGGTTACGTACACACCCGGAAAGACGCGCTTGCGACTGTTGGTGATCGCCCCGGAAGCAGCCAGTTCCACCACTCCGTCCGAAAACATTTCCGTGTGGACCCCCAGCTCCAGCTTGTGCCGCAGTCTCCGCAGCACCGCATCGGGAATGCTGCCAATGCCCGCCTGCAGTGTGGCTCCGTCCGGAATCAATGCCGCCACCTGCTCGCCAATCGCCGCCTCAACCGGCGACTCTTCCGCGACAGCATGCTGATGCAGCGGTCGATCCGTACTGATCCATGCAGAAATCCGCGACAGCGGCAGCGTGGTGTCCCCGAGCGTTCGCGGCATCTGCTGGTTGACTTCCGCAATGACGATCGCAGCCGTGTCCACAGCCGCTCGCGCCGCATCGACCGATGTGCCGAGAGAACACTGACCGTGACGGTCCGGGGGAGACACCTGGACAATCGCAGCATCCAGCGGAATTGACCGGCTGGTGAACAGCGAAGGGATATCAGAAAGGAATACCGGAACGAAATCGGCATGTCCTTCCTGCACGGCAGCCCGCAGCGGGGCACCGGTAAAAAACGAAACCGACCGAAACCGTCCCCGACAGGACTCTGCCAGAAACGGTGCCGGCCCCTCTGTGTGCAAGTGGTACAGTGTCACTGCGCTGAGGTCGTCACGCTGACACATGGCTTCGATCAGCGGTGTCGGAGTCGCCGCGGCACCGTGAATGAACACGTTCATTCCGGATCGCAGCGCCTGCACGGCATCCTGAGCGGCAACGGCACGAGTCATGGAGTCTTTCCGGAGAAATCAGTGGAACCTGCTTGTGGAAATAAGAATACGCGTTTCTGTCCTGGAAGATCAATCTCGTCCGAAAACATCGGCAAGTCCCGTTCCGCAAAAACGACTTTGCGTTGTTGCCTGCAGCTATCTTGTCCGGGGCAGCGTTCGCGCGATGCGAAAACCATTTGAGAAGACAGTGGAGTCTGCAGCTCGTGTGAAGCGATTGGCAGACCGCGCCATGCGGGAACTGTGTTCAAACGATCCGCCACGCAGGACCCGCTCCCCGGTGATCTGCAGGCCATCAGCCTGCTCGTGATCGACGATTTCCGCTCCCTCCGGATATTTTCCACTGCGGTCCAGACACCATTCAAACACATTACCATACATATCGAACAGGCCAAATCCATTGGGCAGCAGCCGCCCCACCTCGATAGTCTGCTTCTCATCTGAATTTCGGGAATACCAGCCGTAGGAATGCAGCAGCTGATCTGATTCGCCAAAGAATCGTGCGGTTGTTGTGCCGCAGCGACAGGCATACTCCCACTCGGCTTCACTTGGAAGTCGGTATCCTTCCAGCTGCAGGTAGTTTTCCCGAAGCTGCATGCCTTCGCTGTATTCACCGTTCGCATTTTTTTCATAGCACCACTGATCGGGCGGGATACTCTCCTGCTCACTCAGCCAGTTGCAGAATGCTGCGGCCTGATACCAGGAGATTTCAATCACAGGACAGTCGTCGGTTGGTGCGAAACTCTTTTGCAGACTTTCAGCCGTCCCATGCTTCGCATCGAACACCCGGAATTGCCTGACAGTGACTTCGTGCATGGCGATGAAAAAACTTCGCGGAATGCTGCGGGTGTGCTGCACTTCAAATTCCTTGAACCTGCCATGTTCTCCTTCAGGGGACCCCATCCTGAATTGATTGATGGGATCAATGCGGGCCAGCGTAATTCTGACAGGACCAGAAGTAACATACCATCTGCGATCACGATTGGGTGTGAAGCCATTTTCAGATCGATTTGTGATCTCCAGAATGGCCGGGCTCTGATCAAGCTTTCTGAGGGACCATTCACAGGCCCCGTGGATTGCCGGGTCCGGATGGGTCTCGTACAGCCCACGCAGGAGTTCTGTCGTTTCCTTTGGCAGCTGATCGGATTGAGCAAAGTGTCCGATCCCAAGAACCAGCAGCGGCGAAACCTGATTGTCTCTGACAGACATCTGCAGCAGCTTGAAAAGCTTCGCTGGATCGAGTTTGAGCTGGTAAAGATTCAGGCGGTCCAGAATTCGACTTTGCACGCCGGCGGTCTCGCAGTTTTTCAGGAACTGGCGGAGGTTCTCTGGGGAGTCCAGCCGCAGCAGGGCCACAGCCGCCGCGGCCAGCTTTTCGTTGCCGTCTTCACTGCCAGAACTTCTGACCTTTCGCAGGGTGGCAATGGCGGCTTCTGAGTTTTGCTGCAGCATGGGGAACAGAATTCCGTCCGTCTGCGGATCGGCTTCCAGCAACAGTTCAACCAGCAGGGCGATATTCTCTGCCTGATAATCGATGAGGATCTCGGTAATAATCTGCCGCGCCACCGGGCTCTGGTTTTTGTCCCGAAACAACGCCACGAGCGGGTCAATGAGCAGGCTTGCTGCGGGCTTCAGGAGCATGCGGTAAGTGCCGACAAAAGCGGTATTCTCCCGGGCCACCTGCTGAGCAACGAATACCGGGGCGTCCTGCCACTGCCAGTCTGCAGCGGATCTGGAATCACTGGAGGAACCTGCCGATCGGCCGATGCTTGTCAGCAGGCATGCCGCATGCAGCGACTGTCTTGCCGTCACAGTCCCGTCGACGTTGCTGAGCGTCTGTTGCAGGAGCGTGTTGAGGTTGTCAGACCAGCACATATCGAGGAGCTCTGCGAGCGACTGCAGATCTTCGGGAGGGCTTTGTGTTGCCAGCTTTGCCACCACCGGCGGGAGGTCTGGGGATGTGTCGCCGAACGTCAGCGCAGCGATGGCGAGCTTCAGCCTGGCTTTGGAGGCAGCCGGAGCATCGCCGCAGGCTGCGCGGGCGTCCGCCAGATCCTGCAGGGTGTGCTGCCCGTTCACTTGCGGAGAACTCAGGTATGCAGGCAGCTTGCTGAGCTCGATTTCGGCAACTTTTTGAGCAAATTCCCGGGACCTGGTTCTTTCCATCGTGGCGGTGAACTGCCCTGCCAGCAGGAGCACCATGCAGAGCAGCAGCAGCGTGATGGCGAGCCGCCAGCGATGGTATCGCGCTGATTCATCCATCAGCTGTTTCTGTGCGGAGTTCCACGCGGCTGGCTGCAGATGCCGACGAACCTGTATGTACTCCCGGAATGACAGCAGGTGTCGCTTCGTCCGTTTTCTCTGCCATTCTGCAGCACGTTCTTCCAGCATCAGTTCCGCGCGGCCTTTGGGTGTCTCCTTCTGTTTTGATGCCAGCCATTTGTGGAGTGGCGTCACGAGGTAATCGTGTGTCAGCTGAAAATACGGTTCCGTTTGGGCTGTTTCATTGGGTGCAGCGTCAGTCAGTTCGTGGGATGTGGCTGGCGTGACCAGACGCAGCGAATCCTCAAGGATTTCCATCAGCTTGCCAAACTTCTCCGGGCGCGCACTGAGACCGGAGGCGATCATCAGGGCGGAGGTGGGCTGCATGGTCCCTTTGAGGTCTCGACCAGCAGGTGGCAGGAGCTGTTTCAGGACCAGCTGTGCGGCAGAGGCGTACGGCTGATACTCTCTGCGCTCAAAGCTTTCCTGCAGGAACCTCAATCCAAGCCCCTCAGCCCCACCCAGTTGTCTGAGCGTGGCTCGAGTCCACGGTCGTCCGCCGTACATCTGCACAAACAGCGCCAGATGCACGCTGATCACCCTGCCATTTTGGGGCGATGTGAGCTGTTTGATGGTTTCATTGAGGAATTCTGTTTGTTCAGCGGTTTGATCGGAAATGCGGAGTGGCAGGCGATCCTGAGCCTGCCCAAAGAGCGTCAGGACCTTTAATGCGTGCTGCGGATCGAACAGTTCCAGCCTGCGCTTATTCTGGCCCTCGACCGCCCTTACATCCAGCCTGCCAAGCAGATCTTCCGCAGGGTGAAAGAAGTCATCACGCACCATCAGGATTGCCTGCAAACGCACGCCGTCACAGTGCTGAAGTGCAAAAGTGAGTGTTTCAAGAGGACTGCCACGGTGACAATTCAGCCACTGTTCAAACTGGTCCAGGACCAGCAGTACCTTCTGGCCACGTTTCAGACCGTTTCCCTGCTGGAGGAAACGCATCAGTACGGGCAGTTCTTCGTCCGGCAGGCCTGGAAACGTTTCACGGAGTTTCCTGCGGACTCGTTCTTCCGTGTCCCTCGCCGTGCATTCAATATACACCGACACCACCGAATCACTCAGACGCGGCAGAATTCCGGCCCGCATCAGTGATGATTTTCCACAGCCGACCGGGCCGTAGAGAAGTCCGACAGAGAAGGCCTGTGAAGGTCCATTTCCTTCGATGCGATTCTTCCAGAAGGCAACTGCAGGGGGCAGCCCGGACCGGTCTCGAGTTCCAGGCAAAAGCTGCAGAAAGAAGTCCTGATCCTCACGACTGAAAGCCAGCAGTCCGTGGGAAATGACCGGTGCCGCCTGGACGGAACTGGACAGAGTGTTACTGGCAGCAGTCGTGGAGGGTGACCGCCCGGCGACTTCATCCGCTGCAGGTTCGTCAGGAGACCCGGGAACCGCGCCAGGAACCGAGCGAATCGACCGAGTGCTCGTCACAGGCTGCAGGGCCTCCAGTTCCTCGCACAACGACTGCACACTGTCGTAACGGTCGTCCTTGCGTTTTTCAAGGCACCAGCCACAGATGCGGATCAGTTCGTCGGGCAGATCATCACGAACCTCGCGAAGCGGTGGAGGATCGGATTCGTGAATACTGGCCCGCGCCCGCTGGTAGACATCCTGATGTGTCCCCTCTTCCGGCCAGTTGAAAGGACGTTCGCCCGCCAGCATCTCGTAAAGCATTACTCCCACAGCCCAGATGTCTGTCCGTCCGTCAATCTTTGCTGTCAGCCCATCAATCTGCTCTGGAGCCATATAGCTCATCGTGCCTTCCACCCGGCGACTGTGGAGCAGCAGTTGCGTGTTATGCAGCGCAAGCCCGAAGTCCGCGATCTTCGGTTCGAGGTTGCGATCCAGCAGAATGTTGGCGGGCTTGAGGTCGCGGTGGTAAATGCGTTTGGCATGAGCAGCACGGAGACCATGGCAGATCGCGGTGATCAATCGCACCGCCTCATGTACCGGCACCGGACTGTTCTGTTCCCAATACTTCCGCTTCAAATGCTGGCTTAAGTCACACCCATCAATGTATTCCTGGACAATCACCGGCATTGCATCATGATTGACCACATCAAACACACGCACCACGGCCGGATGGTCGATTTTCGCCAGATTGCGTGCTTCCGCCCGAAATCGCTCAAGCTCATCAATAAATGCGGTCCCGCCGGCTTTCCCGGACGAATCCTGCAGCCTGTCAGTTCGCGGCATCTTCAACGCCCGCCGAACCAGCAACACAGGATCCTCAGCCTCGTACACCCACGCAAATCCGCCTTTGCCAATCACTCGGACAATCCGAAACCTGTCGATCCGGTCCGGGTGCGACAGCGAATGTTCCGACGCCGCCAACGAGGCTGCCCTGACCCGCAACTCTTCGTTCAGCTGCAGCAGCAGCGTCCTTGCCTCTGCGCGATGCAGTTCAGGCACTTTGCACACATAGTCTTCAAGGCAGGGCTGCTGATTGCCGCGACAAGCCGCCTGGTATTGTTCCTGCAGTTCCAGAAACTCGGGATTCGGAAAGGCGGAAGTGAACTCTGAGGACATTCGGGATCCTTATGGCAAAGTGGCATGCGTCGGTGATCATCGGGCGTTCACTTTGCTGTACTGAGCCATGCCAGGAGGTCTGCCATGTTTTGGGCGGTCAGCTGAGATGAGAGGCCGGAGGGCATCAGGGATTTGGTGTCGCGGATTTGGGATTCGATTTCTGCAGAGGGGACCCGGTGTCGTTCTCCGCTGGCAGTGGCCAGAACCAGTTCGCCATCCGTTTCAGACTCCACCAGACCGATCAGCGTTTTCCCGCTGGTTGTGATCACAATCCGCGTTTGATACTGCGGTTCGATCCGGCGGTCGGGGTTGGCGATGGATTCAAACAGCTGTTCAGGTGACGCGCGGCGACCGATGTTTGCGAGGTCCGGGCCGATGCGACGACCGGCAGGATCCGGCTGGTGACATTTGGCGCACTGCAGATGTGAAGCCGACTGAAAGAGCTGTCGGCCGCGTTCAGCGTCACCGGTGATGCCGGCAATGTCCGCGAAGACTGCCTGGGGGCTGAGCCGTCGCTGGCGTTCTGCCGGGGGCAGGTGCGCTTCAAAGAGACTGGAATTGATGGTGTCCATGCTGCTGGCCAGGGTCTTCACGAGCGGTCGCAGGGATTCCGGAAGTGACGTCCCGGGAGCGGCGTCAGGGTGAACGGCAGCAAGGCGAGCCAGTGGCAGAATCAACTGTCGCATGGTGAATGTCGTGTCCACGTTGCTTGCGGAGCCAGACGGTGACGGTGCGCCGGCAAGCGGATTGTCCGTGCTGGCCGCCTTCCGGACTGCCATCATGTGATCCAGCAGCATCTGCGTGATTCTGGTGGTTTCGACGTCGCTGTGAGTGGTTTTGGCTGCCGTGGCGTCTTCCGATTTTGCAGGCAGCCCGGCGATCCATTCCGTCAGCAGGGCCACGCCGGCAAAGTCCACTTCACGAGAACCGATGTGTGGCATGCGTCCGACGGATGACGAAGCGACGCGGTACAGCAGAGTGCTTTGCTGGGGAAGCCCGGGAGCGATGATGCGGGCGCTGGTGATGCCAAAGCTGCCTTTGGCCGGGGGCGTGTCGAACAGTCCGGTGTCGGCCTCCGCGTCGTGGCTCCGCAGCGACAGAGCAAGTCCGCTGCCGGCATTTTGCTGATGGCAGTGGGCGCAGTTGGCATGCAGCCATGACCGGGCGCGGTCCGCAAGGGGTGCAGCGGATTCCCGCGTGAGTGCCTTGCGGACGCAGCTTTCCGGAGACACCGCTTTGCCTTCGGCATTCTGAGGGGCGGCATAGCCTTCACGCACCAGCTGCAGCCACGGCGAATTGTCCCCGGCAGATGCCGAGTGCAGTTGTTCGGGAGTAAACGCCAGAGTGGTTTCGGCCCAGAGGTTGTGGCACTGGAAACATTCGGCTCGACTGTGAACCCGCCATGTGCGGCCGGGGTGTCCAGGCAGCGGGAGTTCGAGTCCGTCAGCGGGCGCGAGCTCCGCGTCGGTCTGGTCCTGATTCCAGACAAAACTGAAGGCCTGCCAGAGCCGTCCGTCAAACTGCAGCACCTGCGTTTCCAGACGACGACCATCCAGTTCCAGCGTTTTGGCAAGCACCGTGCCGGCAGGGTAGTGCAGCCGACTGTTGAACATGGCGATATCTTCGAGCGGCTGTGGGGACGGATAGATGATGGCCTGAGCCAGTTGCGGCAAGCCGATAGCGCGGCGGGCGGAAGCGCCGTCATGCCACGCCGGATGTTGAATTTCAAATTCGCGCACTCCCGCGCTCCAGACGTGATCGGCGGTGCTGGTGAATAGTCCGGTGCGGCTGAGCTGTCTGGGGAAGGCCGCGGCTGCGGTGCGGCGAGCGGCCAGATCGGCGGTGGGCTGCAGTCGAAACAGCGTGGTGCCGGCGAAGTGATTCACCACCAGCGGCAGGCCGTCACGGTCGGGCGAGAAGGCGATTATCCGCAGCGGCGTGGATGCCACCAGACGTGGACCTGCAGGACCATCCAGTGGAAGCGTCCACATGCGACCCGTGACCCAGTCTCCAAAGAGGTAGTTGTTGGCGAGCTCGGGGAGCAGAGAGGAGCGACAGACAAAGCCGCCGGTGATGGAGGCGGCTTCGGAATGCGGCAGGGCGACCAGCGGAGCACGCACGGGACCTGGGCCCTCGGCCAGTTGCGGCTGAATCCGTTCCGGTCCCTCCAGAACGCTCCAGCCATAATTTCCGCCAGCAAAGATCTCATGCACCATCTCCCACTTCTCCCAGCCCACATCGCCGGCATGCACGCGGCCTGTGGGACGGTCGACGGAGATTCGCCAGGGATTGCGGAAACCAAACGCCCAGATTTCCGGCTTTGCGTCCGGATGATTGATGAATGGATTGTCCGCAGGGATGCGATAGGGACGCCCAGGTGCGGCGTCGCGGACATCGATGCGGAGGATGCAGGAAAGCAGGTCGCTGAGGTTCTGGCCGGTCTGCAGACCGTCGGGAGGACTGGGGTCCGTGGCGTCACCGGTGCTGATGAGCAGGCAGCCGGAGTTGTCAAAGGCGAGGTCGCAGCCATTGTGGCCACCGGCGAGCCAGCTGATCAGCGGCAGTTCGCTGCTGACGTCAATTCGCGGAGGAGAATCCGTGGTCACCTGAAACCGCGAGACTCGGCTGCCGTCGGTGAGCGGTTCGCCCAGTTTGGACGAGAGCACCATCATCACGTAGATGTATCGGTTGCGGGCGAAGTCCGGGTCAAAGGCGATCGAATACACATCCTGCACACCGTTGCTGCGCTGGGGGTCAAAGGACCGGAGTTCCTGTTTGAGGTCCGTGGCGAGATCCGCGGTGGTGACAGCTTCATCGTGTGGAAAGCTGAGAATTCGACCGCGAAGTTCACAGACGAAATACCGCTGCAGGTCGGGCTGCCAGCGCACGTGCATGGGGTCCTGGAACTTCAGTTGGGGAAAGGCGGGAACGGCTTCCAGCGGCAGCGGGGGTTCCGGGGAGCTGCCCAGTCGGGATTCGGTCCACGGTTGTCGGGCAGTGGTCACCGGTGACGCCTGCCAGGCCAGCGCGGCGGAACTGAGTGGTCCGGCGAGTATCAGCAGGAGACAGAACCAATGTCGCTTTTCGCTCCGCGAAAAGAATCCCATGAGGCGACGAATTCGCGGAAGGAAACGCGTCGCCGGTGAACAGGACTTCACTGGGGTTCGATTCAGGCGGGTCATCCTGGTGCTCCGGAGTTACCACAAATGCGGTTGTGTGTCAGCTGATGATTTCGCGGATCACATGTCCGGCGACATCGGTGAGGCGAAAGTCGCGACCGGCGTGGCGGAAGGTGAGTTGTTCGTGGTCGATGCCGAGCAGATGCAGAAGGGTGGCGTGGAGGTCATGGATATGCACACGATTCTGAACGGCACGAAAACCGAAGTCATCCGTTTCGCCCCACGTCATACCGCCACGGACGCCACCACCGGCCAGCCATGTGGTGAAACCATAGTGGTTGTGATCGCGCCCGGAGCCATTTTCGGAGGTTGGCGTGCGGCCGAATTCACCGCTCCAGAGCACAAGTGTGTCGTCCAGTAATCCGCGCTGTTTGAGATCAGCAAGGAGTGCCGCGATGGGGCGGTCAATGCTGCGGGCCAGATTGCGGGCCGCGTTGTTGTGGTCGCTGTGAGTATCCCAGGGCTGGCCGTCACCGTAGTACACCTGGATGAACCGTACGCCGCGTTCAGCAAGCCGCCGCGCGAGCAGACAGCCGTTGGCAAAATGACCGTCCCCGTAAAGGTCTCGAGTCCCTTTGGTTTCCTGTTGAATATCGAAGGCGTCCGTGGCCGTGAACTGCATCCGGAAGGCCGTCTCCATCGCCTCCAGACGACCTTCCAGACGATTATCCGGCCCGGTGCGTTCCATATGGCGTCGATTGAGCCGAGTGATCAGATCCACCTGAGCTGCCTGGGCGTCGCGGTCGGCAGTCGAGTTGCGGAGGAAGGGGATCAGCCGCGCCGGAGTGGTGTCGGAGTGATTGATGTAGGTGCCCTGATGAGAACCGGGCAGGAACGCGCTGGTCCAGAGAATTGAAAACCGCACGGGCTTGCCGGGACAGAGCACAACGTAGGAGGGAAGGTTGTGGTTTTCAGAACCGAGTCCCCACGAGAGCCATGAGCCCATGCTGGGACGAGTCGGCAGGATTGTGCCGTTATTCATCAGCAGCAGTGCCGGGCCGTGGTTGGGGTTGTCGGTGAAGGTGGAACGCAGCACACAGATGTCGTCGATGCTGGCAGCCGTCAGCGGCAACAGTTCACTGACGGGCACGCCGGACTGACCCGCAGGATGAAAGCGGAATGGAGACGGCAGCAGGCCGGCGGTTTTGCGTTCGGTTCGCAGATCCGCTTCTGCAGGGCGCTGGCCGGCATATTTGAGCAGATCAGGTTTGGGGTCGAAAAAGTCACCCTGAAACGGCCCCCCGTTCATGAACAAATGAATCACTCGCCGCGCACGCGGAGGAAAGTGCGGGGACCGGGAGGATGCCGGCCCGGATTCCGTGTGCCGGGGTTCAGCAGCAAGAGCCGAAGCAACACCCACCGCGCCAGCACCGGCCCCGAGGTGCAACGCCAGCTGACGGCGCGATAGCTGAGGGAATGACGGCCGTTGAACAGAAGAGTTGCCGTTGAAGGTGGGAGGCATGCTGGCCGTTTCCGGAGTGCAGTCTGCGGGCGGGGAATACCTCGATGATTATACCGGGACTGCAGCTTCGAATGCCAATGGAACCCGGTGTGACGTTTGGTGATTTGCGGTGGAAGGGCAGGGATGCGGCTCAGCAGGAGCTTCGCCCTCCCGGCGCCGCCTCCTGCCAGAAAGTCAAGGCCATTGGGCCAGCCCCCAGACCTCGGGGATTTATCGCTTTGGGCCGTCAACAGGTTGTGCCGATTGCATTGGTTGGTGTGAGACACCTGGCCCCTGGAATTTGGTCGTTCAGTGGATCCTGATCGTGGCGACACCGGAATAAATGGCTCGGCGAACAGGATGAGTGACTCGTCACCGGTGCTCATCGTGTGAGGCTGTGGCGGGTACAGGCGTTTCCGGCCAGTCAGGCCAGTTCCATCAGCCTGGTATGAAATGCCAGGTCACCTGACCGCCCCGGGGAGCGAACGTGGGCCGCACGCCTGATCTCGGTCGGGCGGAGTTTGTGTGTTACTGCCGCACTTCCAGCAGCACCTTCAGCACATCTTTTCGACTGGCCAGCTCAAAGGCTGCGACCGCCTGATCCAGCGGGTAGCGGGCTGAGATGAGCGGGGCGACATCGACAACGCCTTTCTCGAGCAGCTGCAGGGCTGCGTCGAAGGGGCCGCAGCGGGAGCCCAGCAGCGTGATTTCGTCGATGACGAAGGGAGCCATATGCAGCGTCTGGGTGGCAGCCACGGTTGTCTTGAGCACAATGGTACCGCAGGGGCGGACCAATTGCAGTGCTTTTTCCAGACCGGTTGGCGAACCGGTGCAGTCGACCACGATGTCGCACGAGCGATTGCTTTGCAGTTCAGACAGCAGCACAGTTCCGATTCCCTGGTGTCGCAACAGTGCCAGCTTGGCGGGATGTTTGCCAACAACGTGAACGTCAGCGCCGTGATGCCTGAGCACCTGAGCGGAGAGATTGCCCAGCCGTCCATCACCAAGGACTGCCACCCGGCGTCCAGTGACCGAGACCTGTTCGACAATGCGGCAGGCGGCGGCGACGGGTTCGACAAAGACAGCAGTGGATGTGGAGAGCGAGTCAGGGACAGGATGCAGATTGTGTTCGGGGATCAGCACGGTCTCTGCGAAGGCGCCGTCATGATTCAGGATTCCCACGACGGTCCGTTCGGGGCAATGCGTTGGCAGGCCACTGCGACAGACACTGCAGACTCGGCAGGCGCAGTTGATCTCCCCGACAACTCGCTGCCCCATAAATCTGCCGGACCGCGCGATGCCCACGAATTCGTGTCCGAGTATTCCCCGAAAGCCCATGTATCCGCGACACAGCTGCAGATCTGTTTCACAAATGCCGGCTTCCAGAACATCGACGGCCACTTCGTCCAGCCGAGCGTCGCGCAGCTGAGCCGAAGTCGTGAATTGCAGCGCACCATCAAAGACTACTGCTCGCACCGATCTCACTCCGAACCAGGTAAACTATGGCATCCCCAACAACCAAGCCCGAGCCGCGACCGTGAGGGAGTCGGTCAAGTCTCAGCCTTGCCCCCGACTGCGTCGACCCGAACCCGTCACTGCTGCTTCACCAACTCCTGCCAGGCCCAGCGATAAAGGTTTCGGGAATCGGTGTAACGAGCTTCGGAGGCAGCTGAGCCGAGCACAACGATGATCAGGCGGCGTTCCCCGCGTGTTGCCGACGATACCAGACAGGCTCCTGCCTGATCAGTGGTGCCGGTCTTCACACCAGCATAGCCTTCAATGGCAAGCAGTTCGTTTGTATTTTTCCAGAGCACGTTTCGCAGATAGCCGCCGGGGCCGCTGACGGCGGCACCCCGCTGGCGCGTGGAGACGACGGTCTGCAGCAGCGGATGCTGCAGGATCAGTCGTCCGAGCAGAGCAAGATCTGCGGGTGTTGATTTGTGCTGCGGATCAGTCATGCCATGGGGGTTGCGGTAACTGGTGTGCTGCAGCTGCAGTCGCCGAGCTTCTCGATTCATGGCATCGACAAATCGCAGCAGCGGGTCTTCGGGCAGCGTTTCGGTGGCGTCGATGGGCAACTGCAGGGCTTCGTGCACCCGACTGCCAAAATGTTCGGCAATCGCGACACTCATGTCGTTCCCCGAAGGCAGCATCAGACCGTAGAGTGCTTCGCGGACTGACAACGACTCGCCGCTGCGAATATCGGCAGTGGAGCCACGTGTCTGGTCGGCGCGGGCGGACATGGTAATGACTTCATCGAGCACGGCGGGGCTGGCGTCGACGAGCCGTGCGGTGAGCCATGCCGTCATCATCTTGGTGGTGCTGGCAAAGTCCCGCGGCACATGGGATTCCAGTCCGGCAAGCTCCTTTCCGGAGTCGGCGTCGATGATGGTCCACGCGTCGCAGGAAACGAAGGGGGGCCCGGAGGTTTCATCAGCCGGTGCCTTTGGCAATGATTCGGCATTCACGAGTTCGGGTTGAGGGATGGCTGCGGATTCAACGACGGGGCCGAGGCGTTGCCAGACGGTGGCATCCACGATTCCCGTGACCGCGAGACCGCTGGACTCCTGAAACCGCCGGACGGCAGCTTCGGTGGCGGGACCGAAATCTCCGTCGGGCCCGAGGTTGAGAGACGGAGTCAGCCGGGCATTGAGCGTTCGCTGCAGCATTTCAACCCGCAGCCCGAAGGCTCCGATACGCAGTTCCGGCGATTCGCCGGCGCCCGACTCCCAGGCCGGGTTGAAGTGGTCGAAGGCGACTTTGGCGATGCGGCCCATGAGCAGGTGTGCTGCGTTGTCGTCGCTCCAGCTGCGGTCGGAGTTGGCGGTGGTGAGCACACAAATCAGAAACGCGGCTTTCGGGCCATAAACAATCCCGGCATCACAGCGGCTGGCAGAAACGGCGCCCGTTTTATGGGCAATTTTGACGGATTCCGGGAGTTCACGAGCCAGCATGCTGCGGTCTTCGCAGCTTTGAAGATGTTCAAGCATTTGCCGGCAGGAATCCGGAGTGGCAATGGAACTGCGGTGCAGGGCTTCAAGAATCCCTGCAGTTTCTCTGGCAGTGGTGCTGCCCAGGCCAAACTGGCGACTGCGTTCCGGCGAAATTGTTGTGTCCCCGCGGTAGACGAAGGAATGCAGCTGCGTTTGTGGGAACCCCAGCGTCTGCATGGTGTCGGCTACCGACTTCAGGCCAATCTCGCGCACCACCAGATTGGTGGCCGTGTTATCCGACCAGCGAATCATCATGCGGATGGCATCGCGGAGCGAAATTTGCGTGCCTGCGGAGAAGTGTTCGGTGAGGATCCCGGAACCCGGCACTTTGTCCGCTGCCTGAAGTTCGATCATTCGATTCAGATCCAGTTGTCCGGCATCGGACTGGCGGTAGGCGGTGATCATGACGGCGAGCTTGATCAGGCTGGCCGTAGGCTGAACAGCATCGGCACGCCACTGAAATTCTTCGCCGGTTTCAAGCTGCCGGACGAGTACGGCGGCGGTGCCGGGATAGTTTTCCAGCAGGGGATTCAGCAGCTCCTGAAGGGATTCACCGCGCGCGAGGGTGGATGACGTGATGCAGAGAAAGCACAGAAGTACTGTGGAACAGCGGAAAGGGAACCTGAACGGCATTTCAGCACCGGGTCGAGCAGCGGGGTGATGGATGAGCAACAAAAAAGGGAATCCATATCAAATGGATTCCCTCGGGGTCAGGTTCAGGAGTCGTTTTTCAGGCAGCGATTACTTCGCTGGCTCCAGCCCCGGGGGCTGTGCAGCAACCGGATTTGCAGGAGGAGCGGTTTCGGTGGCTGGAGCGACGGCGGTGTTTGAGCCTCCGCCGCAACCGGCGATCAATCCGAGCATCATCATGGAAAAAATCAGCTTACGCATGTGAAAACGACTCCTGAGACGAAAAGATCTGAGACGTTGAGAAGTTCCTGACCTGTGTGGACACTGAGCAGAACGATCTTTCGGAACGATTAGAACTCGCCGATGACGTTTCCGTCAGCCATGGCTGCGAGGTTCATGAAGGTTCGACCGAGGGCGCCGTTGCCACCATCGATGTTCTTGCTGATCGCACGCACGGAGCCGTCAGCCAGAGCGAACTGGACAACGCCGGTGTGGAAGCTTTCGAACTGGTACCAGTTCTGCGTCGGGGCATTGTTCAGACCCCATGCTGCCGGGAAGCCACCGGTTCCCATCCAGCCGAAGTTGTAAGCGTCGCCGCCGGTAACTTCGCCGAACATCAGCGTATTGCTGGTGCCGTCGGTCATGTCACGGAAGTTGACCTTATGTTCGCGGGTACCGAAGATACCGCGATTCTGAGACCAGGAAGCCCAGCGCTGAATGTTGCCGAGGAATCCGGCGACACCCACATAGTTGGTGTGACCAAGACCGTCGGTGGGGAGGAAGTAGTACGCAGTCATGCTTCCGCCGGAAGCAGTTTCGTACATGTGGTTGAATGCGAAGCTGCCAGTGGTGCCCTTCTGAGGATCGGAGGGGCAGAGGAACGCAGGCAGGGTAAACCGAGAAGCATTCCAGGTGTTCGTGTCTGCCCAGTAATTCGTCTCGATCAACCAGGTATTGGGAGACGTACCGGGACGATGATCCGGGCCCTTCCAGACGTTAATGCGGTTGTACAGGTTGTCCTGCTCGATGAACGGCAGAATCTGCGGCAGAACGCCCATCCACTGATGATCCCACAAACCCAGGTTCAGGGGACCGGTGAGTCCGGTGATTGGGGTGCCGTAGCCACCGCGTGGCACTGCGTTGTAATTGTCGTGGTGATTGTGGCAGGCCAGTGCAATCTGCTTGAGGTTGTTTTTGCACTGTGTCCGGCGGGCCGCTTCGCGAGCCTGCTGAACAGCGGGCAGCAGCAATGCAACGAGGATCGCAATGATTGCGATCACCACCAACAGTTCGATCAACGTGAAGCCACGTCGAGCAACCGTGCTGGTTGGCAGGGTCAACTTTCTCATTGAAAACTCCTTGGGGAAAACGGGAAATGGAGGACGAGAAACAAAAGAGCGAAGAGAATTACCGGTGTAACACCAATCACAAAAACCCGAGGCTTAGAATCGTTTTTGCTATCGGCCAGCAGGCATTCTTTGGGAAACGGGAAACTGACCAGCCACAATTTGGCAAATTCTGATCCGAATTCGGAAAATTTTTCGACACCTTCAGCGACGGTGCAAAGTTTGGCCAGCGAAGCCTGAAAATGCAAAGCTTTTCTTGCTTTCACTCTTAGGAATCGGTGATTTTGTGTTAGATTTCAGCAGAAATTTTAACAGTTGCCAAGGCTGATGCTCGGTTTTTGGGCACTCAGTGCCCGCTATTTCTGCCAAGATTCGGAAGGGATTCCGCTACCATGTTGCTCCTGAAATCAGGGCTTCGCACGCTTGCTGCCCTTGCTGTATTCGGGTTTACCCTCGTTACCGCCTGCCCTTTCTGTCTGTCTCCGCCGCAGACCTTTTCTGCTCAGTTTCTGCTCAGCGACTTTGTTGTGATTGCGGAATTGCAGCGTTTTCAGGTTCTGCAGCAGGGCACGCTTCCGGTGGCAACGTTCCGTGTGCAGCGGCTGCTGTCCGGTGATCCCCGGGTGGCGGCAGCCTGTGGGGTCAAGGTTGGCCAGCAGGTCACCCGCAATGCGGAAGCGGGCGGTCGCCCGGGCGATCTGTACCTGCTCTTCGGCGACCTCGCAGACTCCGCGGACGTCGCACCTCTCGGAGAAATCGGAGGCGTTCAGGCGACATTCTCAGCGAGTTCAAAGTCGCAGCCGGCCGCAACGACCGCTTCTCCGCAGAGTGGCTCTGAGGTTCCGGTGCAAAATGTCAGCCAGCCATCAAAGACCGCTGTGGTGGAATGGAGCGATCACACGGGAATTTCTGCCACGACGGCCGAATACCTGACGCTGTTGCCCAGTCAGACGCTCCCCGTTCCGGAGCGTCTGGCATGGTATGTCAAACATCTGGAATCTGCCGACCCGATGATTGCCGGTGATGCATGGGCTGAATTTGGTGTCGCCGCCTATGAAGATGTGAAGGCCTGCCGTCAGCTTTATTCCGCGGAGCGTCTGCGTGGCTGGATTGCGGACCCGGGAATCAGTCCGGAGCGACTGGGGCTTTACGGCCTGATGCTGGGTTTGTGTGGGGAGTCTGGTGATGCGGGATTTCTGCGTGCGCAGCTGATCACCGGGAAGACGGGTGAGTTTCGATTTGGGGCGGAGGGACTGCTGGCGGGCTATCTGCTGCTCACGGGGGAAGTCGGACTGGAGAGTGTGGAGCAGCAGTTTCTGCGGCCTGAGACGATGCCCACAGCGCGACATGCGCTGCTGCAAACGCTGGATTTTTTTATCACCTATGAACCTGCACTGATTGCTCGCGAAAGAATTTTCGCCTCTGCGCGGCAACTCCTGCGCGACCCTGTGCTGGCTGAAATGACAGTGATGAGTCTTTCGCGGTGGCAGGACTGGCAGTCGATGGAAGTCCTTGAACGGTTGTTCAACGAGACGCAGCGGGCATCGTCCGCCGAGTCTGATTCGCTGCACCGGTGCATCGTGCAGTTTGCTCAGTACTGCAGCAAAGCGGGGCACGTGGCGGTGGGTCCTGAGATTCCGCCGGTGGATCCGAAAACGCTGCGATACAGCGGTGTGGCGGAGCGGTTTTTGAAGCGAGTGGCAGTGGATCATCCGCAGTTGCTGCGCGTGCCGAAGTCTGAGTTTCAGGCTCCGGCTCCGTAGCGGATTGCCTGAGCAGTCCACAGAGGCCCGGGAGATCTCTTCAGGGCTGAGGGGCGGGCGGATCCCATGCGGGTGAGTCGCTGGCGAGCTGTCGGTATTCCTGCTGCAGGAGCGCTGTCAGTTCTCCTTCTTCCGCAAGGTCTCGGCCAGCCAGATTCTGTGTTTCGCCGGGGTCGCTGGTGAGGTTGTAAATTTCCAGATCCGTGAGCTGAGCCTGCTGCACTTCAGTCAGGCGTTCGGGGGTGAGGTTTTCATAACGCGGGAGTTGTCCGCCGTTAAGTCTTGCAAGGACTTTCCATGGTCCGTGCCGCATGGCGACGCGAGCGTCATTAATTGCGTTGTAATAGGCCCACAGCAGTGGTTTGGAACGTGCGGGAATCCGACCTTCGCGGAGCAGACCTGCGAGGCTGATGCCGTCGAGGGGGCGGTCAGCAGGTGGCTGGGCTCCGGCAAGCTGCAGCAGTGTGGGCAGCAGGTCCAGTGACGATGCGGGGACCGGGGAGACCTGACCGGGCCGGATGCCGGCTGGCCAGTTCATGATCCCGGCCACGTGGAAGCCGCCATCATGTGTATGCAGTTTCATGCCTCGCAGCCCACCTGTCGTTCCCCACGACCGTTTGCCGGCGGTGTAGCGTCGCAGCGTTTCCGGTCCGTTATCGGAAGAAAATACAATCAGGGTATTCTGGCGGACACCCAGCTCTTCAAGCTGCTGTACAAGACGCCCGACTGCCAGATCCAGATTGTGGACGTTGGCAAAGTACTGGGCCTGGTCTTCGTTCCATGCGGCTGGCTGATATTTGGTGACGAGTTCCGGTGGAGACGCGATGGGTTCGTGGGGTTCGTGGAAGGCGAGGTAAGCGAAGAAGGGCGCAGTTTCGGGAGACGTATTCCGCTGCCTGAGCCACTGGACGACTTCGTCAACCACAAGTCCGCAGCTGTAACCTTCGAGCGTACCGGCGGGTTTGCCGTTGCGGACGAAATTGGCGGGATTGTGGTGCGAAGGTCCGGCGTTGTTCTGAGTGGCGAACCAGTGGTCGAAGCCGAAATCACCGGGCTGCGGCTGATCCGGGCTGTTGAAGCGGCTGTTGCAGTGCCACTTGCCGGACAGGCAGGTGTCGTAGCCAGCCGCTTTCAGGAGCGCGGGAAGCGTGACTTCGCTGCGGCGCAGATGGACCTGATCGCGGGCATCGGGTTTGTTGCCACCATTGCCCCGGCCTTTGGCTGCTTTTGTCGCGTTCTTTCTGGGCGGCGGACCTTCACCGACGGCCGGAATCCAGTCATAGATGCCGGCTCGATTGGGGGAGCGCCCTGTGAGTAGTCCGGTGCGTGAGGGTGAGCAGACGGGTGCGGCGGAGTAGAAGTTGGTGAAGCGGATGCCTTCCGCAGCCAGCCGATCAAGATTTTCCGTGCGAATGATCGGGTGCCCCTGGCACGACAGATCACCCGCTCCAAGGTCATCACAGAGGATCACGATGATCGACGGTCGAGGATCAGCGGCGCTGAGTGGATTGCAGGTGCATGTCAGCCAGAGCAGGAGCGGCAGGCAGGCGAGTGTGAGGCGGAGCATTTGTGGAAGCCTTAGGCGGGTCTGTGGTTCAGGGCAAATCTGCATCAGCTGCAGCGCTGGCGGGCTGGCTGACGGCAAAGGAGATTCTTTCGAGTTTCAGTCGCTGGCACAAATCATAAATGCTGACAAAGTCCTGAACGCGGATGTCGTCATGAATGCTGAGCACCACCGGAGCGGAGGGGTCGATGGCTGCCAGCTGCGTCAGTCGGCTGTGAAGTTCAGGCAGGTTCTGCAGCGGTTGGCCGTTGAGCAGCACCTGTGGGCTGGCCTGTGGCTCTGAGCCTGCGTCGTCTGCGGGCTGCAGGCGAATCTGAATCGGCGGATGTTCCCAGCGCTCGGCCGCGTCCGTGGACTCGGGGGCGGCCGTAGTTGTGCCCTGCAGATTGGCAGGCAGAAGTCGATCGGCAACCGAACCGATGGAGGCGCAGATAAAGAACACCAGCAGCAGAAAGACCACGTCGATCATCGAGGTCATCGGATCGGCATCATCTTCGACGGAGCGGGATCGGATTGGCAGCCGCATGTTTGCGTTTCCTTGGGGAGTTCAGGGGACGGCGGGCTGATCAGTGCCCGCTGATTGTCCGGAAACGGCAAACTGAATCCCCCGCAGTTGGTGCGCGGCACAGATTTCGATGAGCTGGCGGATTTCCCGATAGGCTGCATTTCGATCCGCGCGAATGCGCACCTGTCCGGTTCTGCCTTCGGCTGCCGCTGCGGCAGCAAGGTCCTGGATGCGGGCTTCGATCTGCGCGGGTGCAAGTGGTTGTCCGGCGATGGACCAGTTGCCATCGGCTTCGACGGTGATTGTCAGGTGTGTTGCGGCCCCACCCGGATCATCCTGTCCGCCGGCGGCAGTGGGAAGCTGCACGGCTTTTGACTGTTCGCTGCGCAGAAAGTAGCTGGCCACCAGAAAGAAAATAATCAGCAGAAACACCACGTCAATCATTGGCGTGATATTGAAGCGAAACGCCGATCGGCTGCTGACCGTCTGCGGCAAACGCATGGAAGAAGCCCCTGAGAAACCCGTCTGTCCGTCCCTGACCGCAGGTGCAATGATAATTCGGGTGAAGGACAAAGGCGAGCCGTCGCGATTATGGCCAGGAATTTCCGCAGTCTCGCTGGCCGATGGTGGAATGGAGCCAGAACCAGGCTTCCGCGCTGGGGGGCCAGGGGTCTGGCTGCTGATGAGCCGGGGGGGCGATGGATTCTGCGGACTGCAGCAGCACGGGGCGTCTGGCATACAGCCCCTCGGCAACTCCCTCAGCTTCATCCAGCCGCTGCAGGTTTTGCGAGGTGACTGCGTAAAGTTCGCCGTGAATCGGGAGTCCTTCGGGCCATTCGACAAGGCCGGGGTAGCTGCCGAGGTCAAACAGACGGTAGAGCGGCTGGGTGCATGCTGTGCCGAGATACTGAGCGGAGCGCAGCAGGTGATGCAGAGCGTAACCGCGTTTGAGTGAACCGTAGACGAAGACAATGGGCCGTGTCATGGGAGTGGCTGGGTGCTGATGAATGATTAATGAAAAAGGCTGCCTCAGAACGGAAGGGCAAAGCTCGTGCTGAGCCGTACCCGCTGGTGTCCATCAGGGTGCGGCTGCCTGTTTCCTGGCGGACTCGGCTGCCTCAGCATCACCAAGTTTTTCGCAGGAGCGTGCGAGTGTGTCGAGCATTTGTTTGAGAAAGGCCTTATCCAGTGGTCGCTGGGTGTTGTTTTTGATCCAGTCGCGTTGCAGGGGAATGGCCTGTTCGAGGGCGGTTCGGGCGGCCTGGAAGTTGCCGTGGTGGTAGTCGAGCTGGGCGACATGTTCCAGCAGTTCCGCGTGGGTTCGTGCGCGATTTGGATTTGCGGAATCCGGGAGCAGAAGTTGGCTGCTGAGCGCGAGGGCTTCGCGGTAGGAGGGTTCGGCGTCGAGTGGTCTGCCGATCATGGCGTGCATGTGTCCGAGCGAGTGCAGGGAGTCCATGAGTTCGATGCGGTATTCGAGGTAGTCGGGGCTGAGTTCTGAGATTTTGCGGGCGTCCTCAACCCAGTCTTCTCCCGTTTGAATGACCTCAGCTGCCGAATCGCTCATCAGCTGCAATGCCACAACGCGCTCGCGGCTTGTCAGCACTGCAATTCGATGATCATGGACAGCCGGGAAGTCAAGGTGCAGGGACCGTCGCAGCTGGAGTGCGGCTTTGTGTTCGTTGAGCGCCTGGCCTGGGCGGTTTTGAAGTTCCAGCAGACGTCCCTGATTGAAGAGGACGCCGGCCTTGCGGTACTTCAGGGGTGGCGTAAGGCCCGACTTTGCTTCCATTGCGTTATAGACGGCAGCTGCTGCAGCATATTCCTCTGCGGCTTTTTCAGGCTCTGTGAGATTCGTAAAGCAGACCCCCAGGTTCGCATGGAGGTCGGCAAGCTGCAGCTGCGAGGCGATTTGCTGTGCGGCGGGCAGTGTGAGCTGTTGCTGACGACGAATCGCCTCCTGCAGGAGTGGTACGGCTTCTTTGGCTCGGTTTTGGCCGCCAAGGACGGAGGCGAGTGCGGAGCTGACATCGGCGATGGATGTTTCAACC
>JBEIEK010000049.1:0-24039 GCA_040382995.1 Planctomycetaceae bacterium | reverse complement strand
CCGTGCGGCTGATGTCAATCGGCCGGTGTGGTCCCGGCAGGTGCCCGCTGCGTTCCCCGCACGGCGTGTCGCGGTGCCACCAATCAACTTCACGCCGGGGGTGTCGACACGTCCCCATCTGCTCGCTATGCTCCGCTGCTATCCGGAGACATCCATCCTCTTTGTGACACACACCGATGAAAACAAATCCCGTCAAGCGTGCGCTTCAGGCTGGTCAGCCTTCTGTTGGAACCTGGCTTTCGTTTGGCGATGTCTTTACGGCCCGGCTGATGGCCAAAACGGGCTTTCCGTGGCTCACGGTGGATCTTGAGCATTCACCGATTGACTGGTCGACTGCCTCGCTGATGTTTGCGGCGATCGCGGATGCCGGCTGTGTCCCTCTGGCGCGGGTGCCGCGGGGGGATCATGATCTGATTAAGCGGGTGCTGGACGGGGGAGCGTGGGGGATTGTTGTGCCGATGGTGAACACTGTCGAGCAGGCGCGAACTGCAATCGCCGCGGCCCGCTTTCCTCCGCAGGGCAATCGTTCAATTGGTGGCAGCATCCCGGCACAGAACTTTCAAACCACATCCGGCGAGTACTATCGCCGGGCCAACGATGAGATTCTGGTGATTCTGCAGACGGAATCGCCGGAGGGTGTGGACAACGCCGAAGAGATTTACAGTTTGCCCGGAGTGGACGCGATCTTCGTGGGGCCGAATGACCTGTTCTGGCAGATGAAGCCGCAGGATGGTTCAGACCCCTCTCCCGAGGCGTTTGAAGCGATGCTCCAGCGAGTGCTGGCGGCCGGCAAAAAAACAGGTACTCCGGTCGGCATTCACTGCTTTTCCGTCGAAGAAGTGCAGCGTCGCATCAGCGAAGGCTGGCAGTTCCTGGCACTGCAGAGTGAGCTGAAGATGATGGTCAGCCGCGCCCAGGAACTGGTGCAGCAGCTGGGCCTCGCAACTGCGGAAGACCTGGCACGTTATTGATTTCATTGTTTTCCTGGCCCCTGCAACGAAAGCCCCCGAGCATGTTCCAGCGACAGCTTGGTTCGACCGGACCCGCGCTCAGTGTCATCGGCCTTGGCACATGGGCCATGGGTGGTGGTGACTGGAAATTCGGCTGGGGTGACCAGGATCGCACGGCCGCCATCGCTGCGATCCTTCGCGCTGTCGAGCTGGGCATTAACTGGATTGACACGGCAGCGGTTTACGGAGAAGGTCAAAGCGAACTGCTGGTTGGCGAAGCCCTGCAGCAGCTGCCCCCGGCCTCCAGACCGCTCGTGGCCACCAAATGTGGCCGCGTGCCGCTGGGTAACGGTGAGATCGGCAAATGTCTGCGTCGCGACAGTGTGATTGCTGAATGTGAAGCCAGCCTGCGACGGCTCCGCACAGACACAATCGATCTGTATCAGCTCCACTGGCCGGAACCCGACGAGGAGATTGAAGAGGGCTGGCAAACGCTGATCGACTTAAAGGCTCAGGGCAAAGTCCGTGAAATCGGTGTCTCCAATCATTCCGTGGCCCAACTGCAGCGACTCATTCCCATGCACGCGGTGCGTTCGCTCCAGCCGCCCTACTCGATGATCGCACGCGATGTCGAATCCGAACTGCTGCCGTTCTGCCACGAGCAGGACATCGGTGTGATCTGTTACAGCCCGCTGGGCAAGGGACTGCTCACCGGAGCCTTCACGGCCACTCGCGCAGAAAGTCTGTCGTCGAAGGACCACCGTTCCCGTGATCCGCGGTTCCAGTCGCCGCAGCTTGAAATCAATCTGGCCTTCGTCGCCGCGCTGCAGCGGGTTGCCGACGGTCTTGGCTGGACGCTGTCCGAACTGGCCATCGCGTGGACGCTGCGACGTCCCGAGCTGACGTCAGCCATCGTGGGGGCCCGTAGTCCTCAGCAAATCGAACAAACAGCCATTGCTGGAACTCGAATCCTTGATGCTGATGCCGCTGCGGCTGTGTTGTTGGCGATCCGTCAGCGGGACGAGGAACTGCAGGCTGTCGGAGGCCCAGCGAAGCCGCGCGTCTGAATCCTGAAAACTCTTTTGAAACTTCCGATGATCCGTTTTCAGCGTCGAATCAGCATCGTGCTGACTGCTCTGGTGGCCCTCGTGGCTGCTGTGAGCTTCGTGCCGCTGCAGAGTTCGGCACCGCAACCCCGCCTGCCCGATCTGGCCGGTGCTTCTGAAGCGGCTGTGTCAGCGATCCAACGCGAGTTCACGCTGGCGGCGGCGGACCCCGACAATGCTGAGCTGCGTGGCAATCTCGCGAGCGTGCTGCTGGCGCATCAATTCGACAGTGCTGCGGCTCAGGAATTCGAGATAGCCAGTCAGCTGGATCCAGCCAGCTTTCGCTGGAAGTACCTGCAGGGGCTCGCCGAGACTCCACGCAGCCGCAGCGAGGCGATGGAGTGTTTTCGGGCTGCCATAGCGCTCCGAACTGACAGCTGGCTGCCCCGGCTGCGACTTGCCGAGCTGCTGCTGGCAGAAAACCAGCTCGATCCCGCCCGCGAACTGATCCTCGATGCGCGGCAATTGGCCCCGAACGAGCTGCGTCCGGCGCTGGCCGAAGTTCGACTGCTGCTTTTGCAGCAACTTCCAACCCCCGCGGTGGAGGTTGCCGAAAAGCTGAGGGGAGACGGTATTCGCGTGCGTGAGCTGTCCGAACTGTATGCGGCCGCACTGTTTCGGCTGGAACGGACGGAAGCAGCACGCATGGTGGTTCGGGAGCTGCAGGATGAAGGGCTGGAATCGGCCGGCTGGAATGACCCGTTTGCCGCCGCAGTCCTCGCTTTCAGCACCGATCCTGCGGACGTCATTGCCGAAGCGCGAGTGCTGGCTTCCGTCGGCAATTACCAGCAGGCAATTGCGCGGCTGCAGTCCGCCCGCTCCCGCGCGGTGTTGCATCCGGATTTTTATCCCACGCTTGCTCGACTGCTGCTGGAGAATCGCCAGGCGAATGACGCGCTGCAGGTCACCGAAGAAGGGCTGCGGGCCACTCCTGGTTCGCCACAGCTCCTGCATCTCCGCGGCAGTTCCCTGTTTATTCTGGGCCAAATCCAGGAGGCAGAAAACTGCTTTCGTGAAGCGCTCCGGATCAAACCTGACCTCGCTCTGGCAAGACTGAACCTGGCCCACTGTCTGCTGCAGTCCAGCGGACGTCCGGCGGCGATTGCCACCCTTGAAGAAACGCTCCGCACAGCCCCGAAATGCAGCAGGCAAGACTGCTTCTGACTGCACTGCTGCTCGATGAATCCCGCCTGACGGATGCTGCTGTGCAACTGCAGAGTCTGCAGAAAATGCTGCCACTTGATCACCCCGAAGTCGGAAAACTTCAGAGTCGTCTGACAGTTCAGCAATCACAAGCCACGCCCTCAAGTGGGAAATGACGCCTCAAATGTGCTGTCCGGACTTTAACCGAGTGCCGTTTTTGCCTGCGTTACTGCTGCTGCTGCTCTGCTGTGGCTGCGGGCCTGAAACCGCCAGCGACGATTCAGGTGCCGGCAGCCCGAAGACAGCGACTGAGAGTGTCGGCAGCAAGATGCAATTCGTGCGGCGGTTTGAACGCATCGCTCTGCCGCAACTGCCGATCAATCCTCAGTCAACGGCACCGCAGGCTTCATCGGCATCCGCTGCGGTCGCTGCAGCAACCGCCCAGAATTCGACTGCCGACCGCTGGCTGTTTCCGCGGATCATGGCCGGCGGCGCCGGCTGCAGCGACTTCAATCGTGATGGTCGTACAGATCTGATTCTCGTCGGGTTGACTCCGGCATCCGCGCCGGAACTTGCGGCCCCCTTTATTCAGCTTCTAAAGCAGCTGGAGTCCGGAGAATTTGCCGACGTCACGGGCAGCTCGGGACTGCAATTCCACGGGATTCCCTGCGGAATTGCCAGCGGCGACTTTACGAACGACGGTCTGCCCGACCTGTGTCTGACGGGTAACGGGGATTGTCGGCTGTACGAAAACCTTGGCGGTTTCCGGTTTCGGGACCTTGGTACGAGGGCGGGAGTGTCGAGTGGGCGCTGGAGCACGTCTGCAGCGTTTCTGGATTACGATCGCGACGGCTGGCTGGATCTGTTTGTCGCCAATTACGTGGACTACGACCCGGCACACGTGTGCCGGGATGCGGCCGGAACGCAGGACTTCTGCAGTCCCTCCGTGTTTCCTCGCACCTCAGATCGGCTTTACCGCAATCTGGGGGGACAGCAGTCCGGAAATGCGGCTGCGGGCGTGGCGTTTGCGGATGTTTCTGTGGAATCCGGTATCGCCGGTCAGCGAGGTGCGGGTCTGGGGGTGGCTGCGACGGACTGGAACAGCGATGGCTGGATCGACATTTTTGTGGCCAACGACGGGCATGCGAATTTTCTCTGGATCAACCAGCAGAATGGAACCTTTCAGGACGAGGCGGTATTGCGGGGAGTGGCCAGCGATGCGTCGGGCCGCAGTCAGGGCAGCATGGGCGTTGCTGCAGCAGACCTTGACCAAAACGGACTCCCGGATCTGGTGGTGACCAATCTGGATGGGGAATCCAATTCCGTCTGCATGAATACAGGCCAGTTATTTATCGAGCTTTCGACGGAATGGCGGATGGATCAGGCATCCTGGCGATTCACGGGCTTCGGAACGGCCCTGCCAGACCTCAATCACGATGGCCGCCCGGATTTTGTTGCTGCGAACGGTCGTGTGCTGCGTACTGGCACCAGTGCGGTCTTCTGGGATCGTTACCGCGAGCGACAGCTGTTGCTGCTGGGGGGCGACGGTCGCTTTGAAAAGCCTGAGGGAGAGGATGAGTTTTCGTCGCTGGCGGCTGTGGCGCGAGGGCTTGCGGTGGCGGATGTTGACCGTGATGGCGATCCTGATCTGCTGATCAGCTGCCTGGATCAGCCACCGCTGCTGTTGAGAAACACCATGGCTGCAGGCAACTGGCTGATTGTCCGTCCGCGTCTGCCATCGGCTGGACAGCGCGATGCAATTGGGGCGACGGTGACGGTCGTCTACGGGGAAAGCCGCCAGACCGGTTTTCTGACTGGTGGCGGAAGTTATCAGTCAGCATCGGAGCCGCTGCTGCATTTTGGACTGGGGGCGGTTAATCGTGTGCAGTGGATTGAAGTGGTGTGGCCGGACGGCTCGCAGGAGTTTTTTCCGGCGACCGAGGTGAATCGGGAGTTGATTTTGCTGCAGGGCACGGGGGCCAGCAGCAGAGGTGGGGCGGAGGTGAGAAAGTGACTGGAATGAACAGGAATTGACGTCACCCCCCCCGCACGCCTTGACGGCTGCATTACGTCACCGAACGTCGTCCTCGTCATCAATAAAATTCGGCGCGGGTCCTTCCGGATCTTCAAAATCACTTTGGTCAAGGACGAGCAGTGATTCGGAGTCGAAGGGTTCCAGGTTGTCATGATCGAGCAGTGCATCGACGGAGTCATCGGCACCGAAGTCATCAATTTCGGTGAGATCGGGCGGTTCGACCTGATTGTCTTCTGGGAGCGCGAAGGAGTCGGGGTCTACTTCGTTGCGGCTGCGGAGAACCAGTCGAATGGGGACTTCGCGGAAGGGAGTTGCTTCGCGGAGGAAGCCGAGGAGGTAGCGTTTCCAGGCTTCATCGAGGAGTGTGGAGTCGTTGCATTTGAGGACGATGGTGGGAGGGGAGCCGGCGATTTGTGAGGCGAAGTAGATGCGGGGCCGGCGATTTTTGCGCATGGGGGGCGCGTTGCGTTCGATGGCGGAGCGGACAGCGCGGTTGAGTTTTGCGGTGCTGATGCGGCGACCGGCCTGTTTATGAATTGACTGGGCCAGATTAACGAGCTTGCGGATGTTGCGTCCATCCTTTGCCGTGATGATGGCGATGGGCACGTGCCGCATGGATTCGAAGCTGGTCATCAGATACTTGACCCACTTCTCGGCGGTCATGCCCTGTTCCAGGGCGAGGTCCCATTTGTTGACCACAAAAATACACGGCTTGAAGTGCTCACTGATTTCTTCGACAAGTTGTTTGTCGACGCGTGAGATGGTCTGGGTGGCGTCGAAGAACATGAGCACCAGATCGGCGCGGCGGATGCTGCGCTGGGCGCGGACAAGCCCGTAGAATTCGATATCGTTTTCCAGGCTTTTGCGTTTGCGGACGCCAGGTGTGTCGATGGCCACCAGTGCGCGTCCGTCCACCTCGAAGCGAATGTCGATACTGTCGCGAGTGGTCCCGGGGATTTCGCTGACGATCACCCGTTCTTCCTGCGCCAGCTGGTTGATAAACGTGCTTTTGCCGACGTTACGGCGGCCAACGACCGCAATTCGCAGGTCGGCGGGAGACAGCAGCCGGTCACCTTCGTGCTGCTCGGCCTCTTCCGCGGATGGCAGCAGTGAGACGATGGCGTCGATGAGTGCTTCGCGGCCGCGGTTGGCCTTGACGCTGGTTGTGGTGCTGGGAACGTTTGCCAACTGCAGGAATACCGCGGCCTCGGCGTCAAGGGACGAGGAATCGCACTTGTTGATGACCAGCAGGAGTGGCTTGGCGGCTTTCCGCAGACGCCGGGCCACCTGTTCATCCAGCGGAGTAATGGCAGCTTTGGCGTCCACGACGAAAAGCAGCAGGTCTGCTTCTTCGATCCCCGCCTGAATCTGACGTTCGATGTCATCTGACAGGTCGTCGCTGTCGACGATGCCGATGCCACCGGTGTCAATCAGTTCAAAGTACCGATCACGCTCGTGCATGATCCAGGTCACCCGATCACGCGTGACGCCAGCGGTGGGATCGACGACGGAAATGAGCCGTTCAGCGAGCCAGTTTAGCAATGAGCTTTTGCCGACGTTTGGGCGTCCGGTGATGGCAACCTTAGGTATGGCCATGTCCGCATCTCTCCGTGATGATCTTCAAACCCGTGATTCTACACGGAAAGCGGCAGCATGGCAGGCTGCAGATACCCGGCAGTGCGGGAATTGAGCAAAAAGAGAAGAGCGGGGTAAACTGGAAGC
Organism: Planctomycetaceae bacterium; assembly: GCA_040382995.1. Lineage (GTDB taxonomy): Bacteria > Planctomycetota > Planctomycetia > Planctomycetales > Planctomycetaceae > SXXK01. The sequence goes on along the minus strand of JBEIEK010000049.1, from coordinate 17,083 downwards.
CCGCCCCTCTCAAATCCTTGACCCGCCGCTGTTCAAACCGCCGTCAGCAGTCGAAACCCGCTTTACCCATGCAGTTCCAGCACAGCTTCCACTTCCACCGGGACGTTGTACGGAAGTGACCCCATGCCGACGGCACTGCGGGCGGCTTTCCCGGCTTCCCCGAAGATCTCTACCATGGTGTTGCTGAACCCGTTCATCACGGCCGGGTGACGCTGAAAGTCGGCAGTGGAGTTGACCATGCCGAGCACTTTCACGATGCGTTTGACGCGATCCAGAGACCCCAGTGACGCGCGGACTGTCGCCAGCATGCTGAGGGCGACATCACGAGCGGCCGCGGCTCCCTGCTCTTCCGTCAGGTCCGAACCAACACGTCCGACAATCATTTTTCCATCCGGCCCCCACGGTACCTGGCCGCTTACGTACGCGATGCGGTCCACAACGACGACCGGCGTGTACACGCCGCCCGGAGGTGGAGTCGGAGGGAGGGTGATTCCGAGTTCGGTGAGGCGGGCTTCCGGAGTCATGTTCGGGACTTTCTTACTGGGCGCTGCGGAGATCCGGGCGGAGTCTTTGCGCATCGTGGAGGTAAACGTGTTCGATATCGCGGGGAGACCGATCAGAATTGACGTGGAGCAGAATTCGCAGGCAGCGGGGCATGGAGCCGGGGACTGGGATTTCCTGAGCACACAGGAGGGGCACGAAGTTCATACCCATCGCACGAGCAGCCTCGGCAGGAAACGCGGAGGTCAGATCTGCCGTGGTGGTGAATACGGCGGAAATCACATCGTCGAAGTCAAGGATCTGATTGCGGCGAAGAATCTCTTCCATCAGTTCGCGCGCAGCAGCCCGGATCTGATCCGGTGTGTCCTGCTGCACGCTGGTGGCTCCGCGAATTCCCCGAACTGCCATTGGCTGCTCCGAAAAGCTGGTGTGGTACTGTGCACGCATTCTGTTGATTTGCGACGAAGCCGCAAGCGTGCGGGCGGGCGACCGTGTTCGGTCGGCTGAACAGTTCCTGCGGCACGCTCCGTTTACGGCAAAAAGCCGCGTTCGCGGAGTTCCTGGATGTTGTCCGGGGCACTGGAAAGGATCCGTTCGGTGGCGTAGCGAAACACGGCGAATCCACTGAGCGACGCCGGAGCCGACAGAATCGCCACCTGATCCTCATCCTCTGAATCCAGCTGCCGATTCAGCCGTGCCACAGCTTCCTCGACTGTGTCTGTCACGATGCTCTCCGGCCCCGACTCGTTGATAACCCGCAGGTTGGAAAAGGCTGCGGACCGTGCCAGCAGGAAAGGCAGCATTTCGGCGTCTTCAAGCTCTTCAAAGAAGTTGCGGAACTGGGGCGCAAAACTGTCGGCCGTGATGATCCTGGCCCGGCTGATCGTGACGTTGCCTCGGCGGATTCGTACCAGCTGAGCGTCCGGAGCGGACGTCACAAGGTAATAAGGCAGCTCTGAATCGCCGAATGTGAATAACCCACACTCGACGGAACGTTCAATTCGCACCGAATTCCAGAGCTTGCGCAGACGCTGGAACTGGGAGAATTCGTCGAACGGTAACATTTTGAAGTCCGAAGTAGGTACGGGAGCGAATCCGCGTTGTGCCGTTAGTGTTCACGGCAACGGGGCAGGTGTCAACAGACATTCGAATTTCGCACAATCCCCGGACTCCGGCGGCAACGCGTCGCGAGGTGACAGGATGCTCATCAGACTTCATTTCGTTTCCGGAAACGGAAACTTCTGCCTTGCTGAACGCTTCCCGGAATTCAGCGATTCAACTGTGTATGGGGGGGGGTGGTATTACTATCTCTGGAAGGGAACAGGATGTGAATGGTCGTTCCCCTGCCCGGCTGGCTGCGCTCATCAATCCGCCCGCCAGCCTGCGTCGCAAGCCCGTAGACAGTGGGCAAACCCAGTCCGGTGCCTTTACCCACGGCTCGGGTGGTGAAAAACGGGTCAAACATCCGCGCCTGGACTTCCGCAGTCATTCCGCAGCCGGTGTCACAGACGCTGAGCAGAACGCAGGGCTGGCCCGCGACCGGCAATCCCTGTTCGGCAGCAGCGCTGGCCGGCAGGTTCCGAGCACGGACTTCGATGACTCCGCGGCCATCCATCGCATGTCGAGCGTTGATGATCAGATTCGCCAGAATCAATTCAAGATGTGATGGGTCGATGAGGACATCGTCGAGTGGCCCTTCACTGCTCCAGTTGAGCTGCATCTCGTCGCCCCCGGCATGTCTTAACAGCTTGAGCGAGGCCGGAACGAAATCAGCAAAATTGATCTGCGCTGGAGTTCCAGGCTGGATTCGGGCAAAGGCCAGTAGTTGTCGCGTGAGGTCGGCGGCGCGGCGACCCGCATGGCGGATATGGTTCAGGTTTTCAACGGCAAAAAGATCCTTTTCGCAGTGGATAAGCAGCACATCGGCGAATCCAAGCACAACCTGCAGCATGTTGTTGAATTCGTGGGCCACACCACCGGCAAGCGTTCCCACGGTTTCCATGCGATGCGCTTCAGCCAGTCGTGAGTCCAGTTCCCGGCGTTGCCGTTCGTCACTCCGCTGCTGACTGATCTCCAGCAGAAATGCAAAGAAACCCACAATCTGGCCTTCGTGGCGAAGGGGCCGATGGAAAAACGTCCACGCTCCAAATCCCAACTGTTCGATCTCTGCGGTTGTCTCGAATTGAGTTGCATCTCCCTGAAGTGCCCGCTCAATCCACGGCTTCAGGAACTCATAGATTACCGGTGGAAGGATGTCTGCGGTTTTGCGTCCCAGCGGAGAGTCGACAGATGAACCATTGATTTTCGCCAGCAGAGCGTGGCTGGCTGCATTTGCAAACTGGCAGCGTTCATCGGCGTCGATAAACACGAGGGGCCCGGGCAGAGTATCCGCAAGGACGCGAACGCGTTCTTCGTGCTTCCGCAGTTCCTCCTGAGCCTGCCAGCGTTCAGTGACGTCCTGCATCACGGCAAGGCGACGATCCCGTTCACCTGGCTGCCTGACAATCGGAGCCAGCGTTAACTGCACTCGACGGAGCCCTCCGAGACCATCCCGCACAAAATATTCGCCAGGGCTCAATGTCCCGATCGTTGCCTGTGCCGGTTCTGCGGCCGTGTCGGCAGTTGTATCCGACAGACTCAGCAGATCCTGCAATCTCCGTGGCAGGAGTTCAGGCTCGGCAGCGGCGAGGATGCGGCAGGCTTCCGGATTGACCGCCAGAAACCGCCCGGTCTCTGCCTCCAACAATCCCACACCGACCGGCATCTGTTCATAGATCAGCCGTGTCCGCAATTCACTCACAGCCAGTTTTCGCTGAGCAGTCTCGACCTTTTCCAGATCTTCCTGCATCCGTCGATTGGCAGTTCTTAGAGCCACCGACTTTTCCTGCAGTTCTGTGATCAACAGTCCATACACCAGCGTGAGTCGCCAGACGCTGAAGGTGCTGCCCCCCAGAATCAGCAGTCCCAGGCCACCGAAGGTATAGAGGTCATTGGGAATGAAGCTGAGCCAGCCGTCGCTGGCGGAGGTCAGCAGTTGCCATTTTTCTCCGGGAATCACCAGGTCGACAGCGACGGGGTATTGCCTGAGCAGCCCTGTCGCCCCCCACAGGTGCGTCCCGTCCTCGCGGCAGATTTCCTGGACCAGTTCAATCTCGTCCGTCAGCAGCGGATGCTCCCGCAGGAGGTCTGCAAGATTGTACTCCGCCAGCAGCACTCCGAATGACGGGTCCTTTCCCTGCCAGCGAAAGGTTGCCGTCAGCAGCACCGTGGTAGTTCCGTTGCTGGCACGCAGGGGGCCGATCACCGCGGGGATCCCCGCCCCATTGACACTGCCGCTGCCGAGCAGACTTTGTAGATTCAGCCGAGTCCCGTCAGGGAAAGTGCCAGAGGGTGGTTGCGCGTATTTCGAGGAGAACGCGATGACGCCGTTATGGATGACTGCGTATCCGGAGCAGCTGTCGGGGTTCAGGCCGAGCAGGCGATCCAGCAGATTAAAGGAAACCGATGGCAACAGCAGATCGCTGCCGCCGGACTCCACAAACTCTTCGAGATCACGTGCCACCTGGTGAAGCAGATGTTGCGATCGAAACAGTGATTTCCCGACTTCGGCCGCCTGATGCCCGGCGTCAAGTACGATCCTGCTGATAGTCCGTGACAGTGCGCGCTGTACCTGAATCGCAGTCACCGGAACCCAGATGCACAGGAGCAGGACAGTGATCAGCAAAGTATTGCGGAAGGCAAGCCGCCTCTGTGAAGTCGTCACACCCTGTGGCACAACTGCGTTTCTGATTTTATGCAGGAGTGGCCGAAGCTGCTGCAGCACCCCTTCACGTCGCATCTGGGCCTCACGTGAAGAAGTATGTGGACTCAGCGGTGGTCCGGAGCAATTTGCGGCGGTCGCCGGCGGAGAGGAAGTTCAGTTGTTCGAGCATCAGTGCGAGGGACGACGCGTAGGTGCTGGGGGCCGTCATCTGGTAGGGCGAATCGCTGGCCCACATCAGCCGATCCGGGCCGAAACTGTCCAGCAGTCGCCGAATCATGGGGATCAGTTCGGTATGCGGCGGACGTTTGTTGCCCAGTGCATAGTAGGCGGAGATTTTCACGCGCACGAGCGGGTGCTTTGACAGTTCACAGAGCATCTGCAGGTCAGATTCGGAAATCGTCCCGGTCATGCCGATACGTGCGAAGTGATCGATGACAACCGGCGTTTCCGGGTAGCGGGTGCACCATTTTCCGACGCTCTCCAGTTCCCAGGGGTTGATCAGGCAGCAGATGTTCTGGCGAGTGGTGGCAGCCGTTTTCCACATGAGCTCCATTCCGGCACCGGTGAGCCAGTCTTTGCGGTCTTCGCGAGCGCTGATGCGGAATCCTGTGACGCCGGTCTTGAGCATTTCACGCATGCGGACGTCGGCGTGGGGAAGCTGGTCGTCAATCATCCCGACAATGCGGAACGTATCGGGACGCTGCTTCCAGGCGTCGATCAGCAGCGAATTGTCGAAGCCATGGTAGGGGTAGTGTTGAATGAGCACTGCGCGGCCGACGCCGAGGGGCTGAGCGATCGCGAGCAGCTCGTCGGCGGTGAAGCTTTGCGGCTTGAGCACTTCAACGCCCTGGCCAGCCCGCAGTGGGTAGCGGGCAAGATCGGTCGTCCAGATGTGCGAATGCGCATCGATCCACGGCGTCTTGTCGTCTTCGGCTGATGCGGAGGAAACAAGATGTCCCAGAGCGACGGCGCTGGCGGATGCAAGCAACGTGCGGCGGGATAAATCAGCTGCTGGGATCATCGTCAGGGCACCTTCAGAAATTTGTTCTGTGATTCCGGGAACGGCACAGGCAGCCGGTGGCCATTTACTTTGCCTGCACCAGTTTTTTGACAAACGGAGCAATATCCGCGGCGTAGGTGAAGGCTTCTTCCTTTCCCTCCTGCAGCAGACTGTCGTCGAATCGCTTTGCCAGCTGACCGTCGCGGCCATACACATACACGGCGGGGATTGAGGAGAGTTCGCGCGCGGCGAAGAAGGCATCGGAATCCTGCGTGCTCAGCAGGTTCACAAAACTTGCCTTCTGTTTTTTCAGGAAGGTCTCAACCCGCGGACGGTAGAAATCAGCCGGCTTGTTGGGGATGCCCGCGTAATCCACGTTGAAACTGATACAGACAACGTCCCTGGCATGCTCCTGATGCAGCTTCACCAATCCCGGAAATTCCTGCATGCAGGGGGCACAGGAGGTAGACCAGACATCGATCACAACCACCTTCCCGCGGTGCCTTGCCACAAGTGCTTCGACGTCCTTCCACGTTCCGGCAGTGAGCTCCACCGACGCGGAGGCGGCTGCTTCGTCAACCGCTGCAGTCGATGCTGAGGCGGTGGCCGTCGTGGGACCGGGGCTCACCGGCGGCGCCTGGGATCCCACAGTGCAGAGCAAAACACCGGCGAACATATTCAGCAGCCGACTCATCGGAAGCACCCCGGGAGTAGTGATGGATCTGGAAGGCCTGTCGGGTATGTTACAGAAAATCGGAGAACTGACCAGCGAACAGTCGAGTCGACAGAGGCCGTGGTGAGAGTTACACTCTGGCTGCTTCCAATTTCACGCCTCCGCTGTCTTCGCTCAGTTGCCTGCCCATGATCGCTCCAACTTCCTCCGCATCCTGCGATTCAACAGGTGTGCTCGCAGACCCCCAGCTCCTGCCGGTGGATTTCATCGTGCTCGTCCGCTACGGTCGCGTTCCTCAGGTAGCACGCTTCGGCTTGCCACACCTCCCGCAACTTCCCCAACGCGGCGATGCCGTCGTTGTCGCCACGGAACGCGGTCATGAATGTGGCACTGTGCTGCATCTGGCCAGCCGCAATCCGGCCCTGCCTGACGAAGAACTGGGCCTCACCGGAAAACTGCTCCGGGCGGCATCCGCTGACGACCTGCAGACCGCCGACCGACTGCAGGCCGAGTGCGACGCAGCCTTCAGCACCTGGCTGCAGCGCGCCCAGCAATGGCAATTGCAGCTGCAGCTGATCGATCTCGAACGCACGCTCGATCAGCAACTCATCCTCTATGTGCTCAACGACCGCGGCCCCGAAACCACGCGGCTGGCCCTGCTGGCTGCTGCGGCCGGCCACGGTGTCGTGCACGTACAGCCGGCGTCCGCGGACGGGATTCTCCCGGAGAAAAAAGGCGGTGGCTGCGGGGACTGTGGCTGCTCCACCCACTGAATCCAAAGCCTTTCATCCCGTCGCCGCCCTCTGTGCACTGGCATCTGCGGCACAAACACGGTATGAATCCGGTCTCTCCAGCGAAGCACGGCTCTCCCCCACCGCGACCGGCTTCAAACCACTCCCGCCTCCAAACCGGAAGATCGCATGCGCGCCTTCATTCGGCTCTGCTGCCCCGTCTCCTGTCTGCTCCTCTGTCTTGCCACCTCCGCGCTCGCCCAGACCGCACCCAGGGCCACGCTGAATCATGCCGACCTCAGCGTTTACCGGGATGACAGCGGGTTGCCTGCCCCCGTCCGATCAGCCGACGACTGGCAGCGTCGTCGCCAGCAAATCCTGGCCGGCATGCAGGAGGCCATGGGACCGTTGCCCCCACGAACGGAACTCCCCTTCGACGTGAAGGTCACCGAAGAGCGCCTGATCGGCTCCGTTCGCCGCATCACGCTGACCATCGCCGTCGAAGGTTCAGATCGCCTCCCCTTCGACCTCTACGTCCCCGCCGCACTCGCTGAAAAAATCACCGCAGCAGCACTCGCAGGCGACATCACCAGCCTCCCCGCACCCACTCAACTCCCCGCAGTCCTCGCACTGCACCCCACTGGTGACTCCGGCAAACGCATCGTCGCCGGTGAAGCAGGCAAGGCCGGTCGCCAGTATGCCATCGAACTTGCCCAGCGCGGCTACGTCGTCGCCGCCCCCGACTATCCCTCCTTCGGCGATCTGAAAACCTACGACTTCGCTGCCGATAACTACGTCTCCGGTACAATGAAGGCCATCGTCAATCACCGTCGGTGCACCGACTTTCTCACCGCACTTCCGTTCGTCGACCCCGAACGCCTCGGCGTGATCGGACACTCCCTCGGTGGTCACAACGCCATCTTCCAGGCGGTCTTCGATGAGCGACTGAAAGCCATCATCTCCAGCTGCGGCTGGTGCCCCTTCGGCGACTATTACGGCGGCAATATCACTGGCTGGACCAGCGACCGCTACATGCCGCTGCTCAAAACCAAATACAACCTCGACGTCGCTCAGGTGCCCTTCGATTTCTACGAACTTGTGGCCGCTCTCGCACCTCGCACCTTCGTCTCCGTCTCACCCGTGGCTGACAGCAACTTCGATGTCCAGGGAGTTCGCAAGGCCATTCCTGTCGCCAGCACCATCTTCTCACTGCTCAACGCCCGCGAAAACCTCGTCCTGCTCACTCCCGACTGCGGCCACGACTTCCCCGCCGATATCCGACTCCAGGTCTACGGCATTCTCGATCGCACCCTCAACCATAAGCCGGATGCCTTCGAACCGGACTACTCCCTCGAACTCCCTCGCATCACCCCCACCGCCCCCGGCGAAGCACTCAGCACCTTCGACGTACTCCCCGGCTTCCAGCTTCAGCAAACCGCCGCCGAACCGCTCGTTACAGACCCCGTGGCGATTTCCTATGACGAGGATGGGCGGTTGTTCGTGGTTGAAATGCGCGATTACTCCGAACAGGACCGCGAACATCTGGGAGTGATTCGGCTGCTGATCGATACTGATCAGGACGGCCGCTTCGATGACAGCCGCGAATTTGCCCGCGGTCTCAGCTGGCCCACCGCCATCATCGCGGCTGAAGGCGGCATCTTTGTGGCGGCGGCCCCGGACGTGTTCTTCCTCAAAGACACCGACGGCGACCTCAAAGCCGACGTCCAGGAAGTCGTCTTCACCGGTTTTAACCGCAACAACGTCCAGGGCCTCATCAACAGCTTTCACTGGGGACCAGACAACCGCATCTACGGATCCGCCAGCACCGTGGGGGGCAGCATCACCTCTCCAAAACATCCGGACCGCCCGGCAATTGAATGCCGCGGCCGCGATTTCTCCTTCAACCCCAAAACCCTCGAACTCCGCGCTGAAACCGGCGGCGGACAGCATGGGATGAGCTTTGACAACTGGGGCCGTCGCTTCGTCAGCGCCAACAGCGACCACGCCCAGCTGGTCGTTTACGCCGACCGCTACCTTGCCCGCTCACCGATCGCCAGCCCCGCGCCCGCGAGGATCAGCATCGCAGCCGATGGTGGACAGGCTCCGGTCTTTCGCATCAGCCCCGTCGAACCCTGGCGCATCGTCCGCACCCGCCTTCGCGCCTCGGGCCTCTCCAAAGGACTCGTGGAAGGTGGCGGACGGCCCGCCGGCTATTTCACCGGAGCCACCGGCATCACCCTCTATCGCGGCGATGCATGGCCCGCCGAACTCTCAGGAATTGCCATCATCGGTGACGTTGGCAGCAATATTGTGCACCGCAAAAAACTCGTCCCCAGCGGAGTCATCTGGTCAGCCGAACGCATGGATCCCGGTCGCGAACTCGTCGCCTCCCGCGACATCTGGTTCCGACCCGTGCAGTATGCCAACGCCCCCGATGGCTGCCTGCACATTCTTGATATGTACCGCGAAGTCATCGAACACCCCGCCAGCCTGCCTCCGGAAATCAAAAAACATCTTGACCTCACCAGCGGTCGCGACCGCGGACGACTCTATCGCCTCGCCCCCACCGGCTACACCTACCGCCCCTCGCCACAACTCAGCAAAGCCCCCACCGCCCAACTCACCGCACTCCTCGAACACCCCAACGCATGGCATCGTGAGACCGCCACTCGACTGCTCTACGAACGCCAGGATCAGTCCGCCGTACCACTCCTCAAGACTCTCCTCAGAGCCTCCAGACCCACCTCACCATTCGCCCGTTTCCATACCATCGCTGCCCTCGAAGGTCTCAACGCCCTCACCGCTGACGACATCCTGATCGTGCTCGGAGATCCCAGCCCCGAAGTTCGCGAACGCGCGATCCTCGCCGCAGAGGCATTCCGCGAAACGCCGGCCATCCAGCAGGCACTGTTTGCCATGACCAGCAAACAAGCACCGCGAACGCTCATGCAACTGGCCTTTACACTCGGCGAACTCCCCGAATCTCCCGCACGCCTTGAAGCACTCACCCAAATCCTCACCACGGCCGGTGCCGATCGCTGGATTCGCACGGCCGCACTCTCCTCGCTCGGCAATTCCGCCCCCGCAGCACTCGTTGCCGTCGCCCGCAATGCGGCTCAGCCGGGTGCCGCTGCAGCACTCCCGGAACTGGCAGATCTGGCAGCCCGACGCACGCAGTCCGCCGACCAGCTGAACACCTTCCGCGAAGCACTCGCCGCGGCCACCAAACTGCCCGCGCTGCAGGTCCGCCTGCTCCAGGCTGCAGCGACCGCCAACCCCGCCATCGCCACCAAACCCGAATTTCAGGAACTCACCACAGCCCTCATCGCCTCCGCACGCACCACCGTTGAACAGTCCCCAAATGCGGACGAACAGGCGGACGCTCTGCGCGTGCTCAGCCTCTCATCGTGGCCCCACGTCCGCGACCTGCTCCTTCCCCGACTGGAACCGGCCATCGCCCCCACCGTCCAGTCAGCTGCACTCGATGTGGCCTCCGGTTTCGGCGATGTCGAAATTGCCGGCGCACTGATCGAACGCCTCCCGGCCATGTCCCCGACACTCGTCCCCAAAGCCCGCGAAGCACTGCTCCGCCGCCCTGCATGGGCCGCCGCCTTTCTCGATGCCATCACCGCCGGCACACTACCCGCCTCGTCCATCACTCCCACTGAACTGCAGCGACTCGCCGATCTTCCTGATGATGCCGTTCGCTCCCGTGCCATCCGCCTGCTTGAAACCACAGCTCGGTCCTCCCGTGAAGACGTGCTTCGAGCGTACCAGGTCGCTCTGACTCTCAGGGGCGACGCCGCCCGCGGCCAGGCCGTCTTCCGCCAGCACTGCTCCGTCTGCCATCAGATTGGTTCCATCGGCCATCAGGTCGGCCCCAGCCTTGCGTCCTTCAAAAACCGCGGTGCAGAAGCCATCCTGGCCAACGTCCTTGATCCCAACCGCGAGGTCAACCCGGCCTGGCGCGACTATGTCGCCGTTTCGGTGGATGGCACCACGCACAACGGAGTCCTGATCAGTGAAACGGCAGGCAGCCTCACTCTTCGCCGCGCGGAAGCAAAGGAAACCACACTCCTCCGCAGCGACATCGAAGTGCTCCGAGACACCGGCCGCTCGCTCATGCCCGAAGGACTCGAGAAAAACATCGACCCTCAAGGCATGTCCGACCTCATCCAGTGGATCCTCACCAGCGAATGATTCCACCAGAAACTCAAAGGCCGTCTCCCCATGCTGTTTCATCACGTTCTGACATCTCTTCGCCAGTGCCTGACAGCATCGCTGCTGCTGACGCCGCTCGCCGCTTCAGCCGGTGACTGGCCGCAGATCCTCGGCCCCGCCCGGGATGGTGTGGCCACGAACGAACGGCTGCATGCGGCCTGGGGCAACCGCGGTCCCAAACGACTCTGGGAATCTCCTGTGGGAGACGGCTTTGCCGGCGCCGCCGTCGCTGGCGAAAAGGTCGTAGCCTTCGTCCGCGAACCAACCGCCGAAGTGGTGCGCTGCCAATCAGCCACCACCGGCGAAATCCTCTGGCAGTCTCCAGCCCCCTGCAGCTACCAGGGCGGCATCTCCACCGACAAAGGCCCCCGCTGCGTCCCGCTGATCGCCGATAACCGCGTGATCACCCTTGGTGTGACCGGACGCCTCCGCTGTAACAGCCTCGTTGATGGCAGCGAACTCTGGCAGCGCGATACCACCGCCGACTTCGAACCCCTCGAAGGCTACTTCGGTGTCGGTTCCACTCCCGTGCTGGCAGGTGATCGCGTGATCGTCAATGTTGGTGGCCGAAAAGACGCCTCCGTCGTCGCCTTCAGCCTGAAGGATGGCAGCACGCTCTGGAAAACCTTTACCGACGCCGCCAGTTACTCCGCGCCCGTCGTCGCCAAATCCGGTAACACCACTCTCGCCATCGTCGTCACCCGACTGCACCTCTGCGGAATCGACTCTGCCGATGGTCGCCTTGTCTTCTCGCTCCCCTTCGGTGCCCGTGGCCCCACCGTCAACGGTGCCAGCCCGGTGATCCTGGGAGACCGCATTTTCGTCAGTGCCAGCTACAATATCGGCTCATTGCTGGTCTCCTTTAATGCCACGGCCGCAAAGGAAATCCGTCGCGACGAACAGTTGCTGGCCACCCAGTACGCCACACCGGTCCGCGGCACCACCAACAATATCCTGTTCGCCATCGACGGTCGGCAGGATGCCGGCAGCGGCTCCGCCTCACTCAAATGCATCGACGTCAGCAACTGGAAGGTGCTCTGGGAAGAGCCGGGATTCGACTATGGCACACTGATTCGAGTCGGCGATGAACTGCTGATTCTGACATCAGGCGGAGAACTCATTCGCGCAGCTGCCGATCCAGCCGGCTACCGCGAAACCCAGCGTGCAAAAATCCTTGCGGCCACCGACAGCGGCTACCGCCTGCCCGCCATCAGCAATGGCCGACTCTTCGTCCGCGACGACAGCACCCTGAAATGCCTCGAAGTCGGCCCGCCAAAATGAGCATCTGCGGTGCAGCCGAGATGCCTGGCGGAAGCCCAATGGCGTTGACTTTCTGGTGTTGCGGATGCTTTGGAGGACTCGCTCTCCGTTGAAACGCCTCGAACCGAGCATGCCAGGCGAGCGGTCGATGTCAATCGGCCGGTAACGCTCCTTGTGCGCTCCTGCTGCACCGCTGGCCTCGCGGGCACGCACCGTTACCGGGGATTGACATCCCCCGCTCGCCTTGCCCGCGGACTGCCGTCCGGCGGCTCATCACGACCTCTCGGCAGCTCGCCCGGGCGAACGCCTGCGGTTCAGGATCTTCAATCTTCAGCCGGAGCTGCCCGTCGCGGACTTCAGCAACCGGTCGATCGCCAGCTGCAGTTCCTCACGCACCGTCGAGTCCTGTTCGTGTTCAAGGCTCACAAGCAGTTGCTTCATGCAGGTACGATCGCCGATAGTTGCCACGGCCCAGGCGGCGGCTCCGCGTACCAGCGGTTCTTCATCGTTCAGGGCCATCAGGAGTTCCGGGAGCGCTGCGGGGTCGCGCAGGTTCCCAAGGACGATCGCTGCGTTCCTTCGCAATCCGCCATAGCCCGGGCGTTCCAGAGGCGAAGCGGCGAAAGCGGCGGCGAATTCTGTCCGAGTCATCCGCAGCAGTTGTCGGCAGTCGGGCGGATTGCGACCGGGCAGAGCGGAGAATTCTTCGGCGGTTGCAGTGGGGGCGAATCGATTCCACGGACACACATCCTGACAGACATCGCACCCAAAGAGCCATTCACCGATGCCATCGCGGAGGTCCAGTGGGATTGGCTGGTTGCGAAGTTCGATTGTCAGGTAGCTGATGCACCGCCGAGCATCAAGGACACCGGGAGCAGGAAAAGCCTGGGTTGGGCAGGCATCGAGGCAGCGTGTGCAGGTACCGCACCAGCTGCGGTCTTCGGGTGTGTCCGGAGCGAGTTCGGCATCCGTGAGGATTGCGCCGAGAAAAAACCAGCTGCCGATGCGGCGGCTGATGAGCATTGTGTTTTTTCCAAACCAGCCCAGACCAGCGAGGCGTCCGAAATCGCGTTCCAGCAGTGGCGCAGTGTCCACCACGATTCGCGTTCTGCTGCCGGGTCGTTGCTGGCGGATCAGAGCAGCTGCTGGCTGCAGTCGTTCCTTGAGGACCTGATGATAGTCTGCGTGGCCTCGGGCATAGCGGGAAATGCGAGGGCCGTCAGCGGCGGGTGTGCCATCGAAATAGTTCAGGCCGACAATCACGAGGCTCTTCACCCGCGGCAGCACGGACTGGGGATGCTGTCGGGCTTCGCGGCGAGTCTCCATCCACTGCATTTCGCCGTGATGTCCTGCGTTGAGCCAATCCAGCAGTTTGTGGAAGCCGGTGGGAGTAACAGCGGGGGCGATTCCGGCCAGGTCGAGGCCCGCTGCGAGCACCGCATTGCGCACGGCCAATGCCAGCTGTTGCGGGTCATCCGCGGTGGCGGCTTCCGGCGGACGTGCCATCAGCCCGACTGCTCCGCGGCAGCCTGCAAACCTGCGTAATGCTGCCGGGCGGTTGTCACCAGAGCATCCGCGGGAATTCGTGGCAGCGGTGAATACTGCGGATGTCGACCGGCTTTCCAGGGATTATTGCTGCGCGTGTTGTAGCAGCAGATGAAAGCCCATCGTGGATCGTCACTGTGATTTTGATCCGATCGGTGCAGAGTGTTGCCATGGAACAGAATTGCTGAACCAGGTTCCAGTTCCACATGGACCAGCTCCAGTCGCTGCAGGGCCGCTTCCACGCGTTCCATGTCGGCCCCTGTCTGATCCCCACGTTTAATGTGGTCGACTCGGCCCATGCGATGGGAAGCTTTAAGCACCTGCAGGCAGCCGTTGTCACGAGTGGCTCGGTCGACCGCAAACATGCAGCTGGCCATGTCGGGGAACAGACAGCCGTTGTGATACCAGTAACCGTAGTCCTGATGCCACGTCCATGCTCCGCCGACGCGGGGCTCCTTCAGAATCATCTTGTGATGGTAGTGATAGACTTCGTCACCCAGCAGAACTTCCATGGCTTCGACGAGCGGTTGCGCCTGGACGATGGCGGAGTAGATGGTGTTGGGCGGGAGTTCATTTTCCACGACGAGTTCCACTGCGCCGCCTTCCCCGTCAGCGCGGGAGGTGCGGCGTTGGCTGAGCATGCGGTCGGCGCGGGCGATGCTGCCGAGCAACTGGGTTTCTTCGGCGTCGAGCAGCTGCTCCACCAGCAGATAACCGTCGCGCTGAAATGCCGCAATTGCGGCCGGAGTCAGAAACCCGCTTCTCATGCCGCTTCCTCCTTCAGAAATCGAATGGCTTCCGACACACAGATCGCACCTTCATAGATCGCTCGACCCGTAATCACGCCGATCAGACCTGGATGGGTCGCATGAATCGCGCGCAGTGCGGCAAGATCCTGCATTGAGGTCACGCCACCGGAGGCAATCACGGGAAGTCCCAGGGCGGCGAGGGCCTGAAAATCGTTTAACGTGGCCGCGTCAATGCCCTGCATCATTCCGTCGTTGGCAATATTTGTGTAAATCACGGCCGCCAGCGGCAGCCCGACGAAACGCCGCGCCAGGTCCATGATGGGCACCCTCGAAACTTCCAGCCAGCCTTCAGCCGCCACCATCGAATCCCGCGCGTCCAGACCCAGAGCCAGACTGCCGGGATAACTTGCGCACATTTGCTGAAGCCATTCCGGTTCCCGCAGAGCCTTCGTGCCGATGATCACACGGTCCACTCCGGTTTCTTCCAGAGACCTGCGAATCGCATCTTCATCACGAATGCCGCCCCCCACCTGACAGGGCAAACCTGTCGCCTCGACGATCCGCCGCACAATCATCGAATTCACCGGGCGTCCAGCCTTTGCGCCATCCAGATCCACCAGATGCAGTCGCTCAGCACCCTCGGCCTGCCATCGCAGTGCCATCTCGACAGGGTCGTCCGCAAACACTGTGCTGTCCTGGTAATTGCCTTGTCTGAGCCGCACACAGCGGCCCTCAAGCAGGTCGATCGCGGGTAAAAGCTGAAGCATTGGAATCCGTCGGCTGAAGTCTGAAGGCAGCAAAGACCATAAAAACGCTGTCTCTTGATTCTAGCAGCTCAGGGCGTAGAAAATCGAGCCCCTGCGCTGGCTCTCCTGTGACCTCGCCGGAGATCGCCCCGAGTTCTCTGGATTGCCAATTCAGCAACAACCCACGAAACTCCGCGACAGTCGCCTGACCAGCCTCCGTTCACCTGTTACCAGGAGCAAAACCATGCTGCGCTGGATCCTTTTTGTGCTCGTGATCACCAGCCCATGTGGCCATGCCCTGAACAGCGAAGTCCAGACGGATGCTGATCCGGCAACCGTCACGGCAGCCATGGTTCGCGCCGTGCAGGCGTTCCGGGATCAGGCCGGTTTTCGCGGAGGATACGTCTACGATGTCTCGCTCGACGGCAGTTCTCGCCGCGGTGAAGGCAATGCCACTCCCACGGAAATCTGGGTGCAGCCGCCGGGAACGCCTGCCGTCGGAGAAGCCTTTCTGGATGCTTACGACGCCAGCCCAAACCCGGTCTTTCTGGATGCCGCCAAAGCTGCCGCCACCGCCCTGCTCCACGGTCAGCTTGAATCCGGTGGCTGGGCTGATCGAGTTGACTTTGACCCGGCCGGAAAAAACACGGGACTCTATCGCAATGGCCGCGGCAAAGCCAAAGGCCGCAACTACTCCACGCTCGACGACGACAAAACTCAGTCTGCCCTGCGATTCCTCATTCGCCTCGACCAGCGACTTAATGCCACAGACCCCAAACTCCATGAGGCCGTCCAGTATGCACTCGATCGACTGCTCACCGCACAATTCGCAAACGGCGGCTTTCCACAGGGCTGGCAGAAACCCGTAGAAGCCGTCCCGGTCGGCCAGGCTTCATTCCCCACCGGTGACTGGCGCACCGCTGAACGTCGCAAAAACTACTGGGACTACCCAACGCTCAACGACGGACTGGCCGGGACCGTTGTGCAGACGCTGCAGCGGGCGTTTGCAGCCACAGGCGACGTCCGCTGCCGCCAGGCACAGCTGAAATTCGGCGACTTTCTGATCCGCGCACAGCTCCCCGAACCACAGCCCGCGTGGGCTCAGCAGTACAACCATGAACTCCAGCCCATCTGGGCCAGGAAGTTCGAACCCCCGGCTGCCGCTGGAGCAGAGTCACAGGATGTGATCCGCACCCTGCTCACACTCACGGAAATCACCGGCGAACGTCGCTTTCTTGAACCCATCCCCGCCGCCCTGAACTGGCTCAAACGCGTGCGTCTCCCCGACGGTCAGCTCGCACGGTTCCATGAACTGCAGACCAATCGCCCGATCTACTTTGTCCGCGATACGTACGAGCCCACGTATGACGATTCCCGAATGCCAACCCACTACAGCTTCAAAGGCAGTTGTCAGGTTGAGCAGCTGGAAGCGGACTACAAACTGCTGACCGCCGGTCGTCCGCGTCCTGTCAAACAGCGCAGCCTCAAAAGCCTGCAGAAAGACGCCACCAAAATCCTCGCGGAACTCGACCCCGACGGCCGCTGGGTCACCGACGATGACGGCAAACCGGTGATCGATACGGCTAACGCTGATCCGTCCGAACTGCTCCTGGAAAGCCGCGTCTTCAGCCGCAATCTCAGCCGCCTCGCGGAATACGTGCGGACGGCCACGGCAGCCAGCAGTTTGCCACCGGCAGACAAGTGACAGAATGTGATCGCCTCGAAGAACGCACGTGAATCCGGGCGAAGCGGCGTTGTGGCGTTGACTTTCCGGCAAAGTGTCGTGCCGGGCGGGCACGAACCGTTACCGGGGGATTGACATCCCCCGCTCGCCTATTTCTTGACGGCACCTGCCGTCAGGAAATAGAGCAGGAGAATGGAGAAAGGAGAGAGT
>JBEIEK010000048.1:0-24822 GCA_040382995.1 Planctomycetaceae bacterium | reverse complement strand
GTCGTCGATCAGCCGTTTGGTCAGGAACAGCAGGCCCGCTTCCGTGATCGGATGTCTGGCTTCGGCCATCGCTTCCTCTCCAGAGGGATTCAGTCGGATTGCCGGCAGCAACCTGCCCTTGAAACCTCCGAGTTTGACGGAGACCTTGCCATCCTCATACGCAGTGCTGTAGAGGGCCTGACGTCCCGCATCCCCGTTTTTCCACTTCATATACACGCTGAAGTGCGGAGTGTGCCGAACCTTCATGTCAATTTGCTGAACCTCCGTAAGATCCCCCTGCAGCCGTTCCTGTTTGTGGAACACTGTGGAGTACTCGCGGGTGTTTGCAAGGAACCGAGCACCATCCTGCAGCATCAGCAGAAAGAACGTGCGTTGCTCATCTCCGATGTTCCCCGTGAACGTCAGCTCGGGCTCAGGTGCGATCTCGGGAACGATTTTCGCCACGCCGGCTGCTGTGCCGTGACCGCTGGAAAGGTGACGAGCTTCGGGGGGCACCGGCACGTCCGCCTCACTGCCTGCTGCGGAGGTGGACGCTGCGGGTGTTGCGAGTGCAAGGTCTTCGCCGGCGGGCACAGGATCGAAGCAGGAGAAGATCACCAGCGCGGATGTGCAGGTGAGCAGCGCGGCGAGCGCATTGGGGATGCCAGCGGCTGAGGGATGAGAGGTGCGGGGCATTTCGGGCGAACCTTGGAAATTCGACAGCCCGCACTGTCCTTGCGATGCAGGCCTGTCTCGTGGGAATCAGTAACGGCTGTGCCAACGCGACGGCCTGCCCGGAATCCTTCTCGGCGGGTCAACTGCTGTTGCCAAACAGGATGATCAAAATGGACGGCAGTGCGCACGATTTACGCCACTGCACGGACGAAAGGTGCCCTGCAGCATCTCCACCGCATCCCCTCATGCAGAAAATCGGCTGGCGCTCGCTGGAAATTCACAGCGTGTTTCGGCAAAAACCGCCGGAGTCACGCTCTGACTGAGTCGCCGAGGGGAATTCGGCAAAACCCATCCAGTCTGCCGCAAATCGTGCCGGTTCCGTCATTTCCATTTAAGCCGCCTGCTGCATGACCAATCGCCTGAACATCGCCGATCGACTCCGCCAGTCCGCACGCATTGTGCCGCAAAGCCCGGCCATTCGCGTTCCGCAGGTTCGGGACCACCGTGGTCGTACGGCATGGACGGCGATTTCCTTTGAGGATTTGGATGCGGAGGTAGATGCTGCAGCCCGCGGACTTCTGCAACTCGGTGTGCGTCCCGGGCAGCGGCTTGTGCTGATGGTCCGGCCGTCCATCGAATTCATCGCGTTGACGTTCGCGGTGTTTCGGGCCGGGGCCGTGTGCGTCCTGATCGATCCGGGAATGGGCAAATCGAGTGTGTTGCGGTGCCTTGACGAGGTGGAGCCGGACGGCTTTCTGGCGATTCCAGCAGTGCATTTCCTAAGAAGACTCATGCCCTGGAGATATCGCGGTGCTCGCTTCAATGTCATCGTCCGTCCCGGGAAATTGAAATTCGGCTGTGTTTCGGACGCTGAACTGGTTGAGCTCGGCCGTCACTCGGGCACTCCCCTCCCAGAGACATTTGCCTCAGACCCGGCCGCCGTGATCTTTACCAGCGGCAGTACGGGGCCGCCCAAGGGGGTGGTCTTCGAACATCAGATGTTCGATGCTCAGGTCGACCTGATTCGTGACCGCTACCAGATCCAGCCAGGTGAAACAGACGTTCCTGGTTTTCCACTGTTTGCCCTGTTCAATCTGGCGATGCAGGTGACCACTGTCATTCCGGATATGGATCCTACTCGACCGGCTGCAGTCAGGCCGGAGAACATCCTCGAAGCCTTCCGGTCGCACCATGCCACCCAGGCTTACGGTTCGCCGGCCATGTGGAATCGGGTGGGGAGGCACTGCGAAACGCACGGACTGCAACTGCCGGGCCTGCGACGTGTGTTGTCCGCCGGAGCACCAGTGCCGCTGCACGTACTCAATCGCATGACTCGCGCACTTCCCGACGAGTCCGATCTGTTCACTCCGTATGGTGCCACTGAGTGTCTGCCAGTGGCATCGATCGGCGCGCGTGAGATCCTGCGGGAGACGGCTGCACTTTCCGCCGCAGGCAAGGGAACATGCGTGGGCACGCCGTTCAAGGGGATCGACGTCCGGATCATCGAAGCCACAGACAAGCCCCTGAAGTCGCTTGCCGATGCACGTGTCCTGGGGGTTGGTGAGATCGGTGAAATCATTGTCCGGGGGCCGGTGGCAACGCGTGAATACTTCCGGAAACCCGCTGCGACAGCACTTGCCAAAATTCCGGATGGTGATTCTTTCTGGCACCGTATGGGCGATGTCGGCTATCTGGATCACCAGCAGAAACTCTGGTTCTGTGGCCGAAAGGCACATATCGTGCATGCAGCCACCGGCCCGATGTATTCCGTCTGCTGCGAAGCCATTTTCGATCAGCACCCCGATGTCTATCGCTCTGCGCTCGTCGGTTTCGGACCACCCGGTACGCAAATTCCGATCATTGTGATTGAGCCGGAACAATCCCGATTCCCGGAGTCAGCGATGGCGGTGGACCAGTTTCGCCGGAGCCTGCTGGAACTGGGGAGGTCCAGTCCGCTGACAGCAGGCATCAGCGCGGTGCTTTTTCATCGCTCTTTCCCGGTGGACACACGGCACAATGTCAAAATCCACCGAGAGACCCTCGCGGCGTGGGCAGCGAAGCAATTCCGGCCTACTTTCTGACCATCACCAGCCAGCGTTCGCGGATCCAGATCTGGATGGGGAGTATCAGCAGGACCCACGTCCAGAAAATGGTGATGGCCCAGGCAAGAGGCATGGAGTTTTGCACGTTGTGTGTTCTTGCCAGCATGCCGACAGTCGCCGGGATGAGCAGGATGGGCCCGGCAATCACAAAGAATGCGACGAACGTAGCCAGCAGCGTCAGCGGAAAGGCAGCCCAGCGGGAGTAGAGCGAAAACAGCGCGGCAATGTGCGTACTGAAGATCAGCAGCAGCACCCACGTGAGCACCAGATTGCCGTCGATTCTCTGCGTCAGACCGTTGCCACCCAGAATCCAGACGGTGGCCAGCCAGGTGGCTGTCGGCAGCACCGACAAACCACAGCCGGCGGACTTCTCGAGCATAATGCGAACGCTGGACAGAGGGAGCATTGCAAGTGAGGAGTGAGTCATTTGTCGCAGTTCAGAATGCAGGGAACCCGTGGCCAGCAGAACGCACTCAAGGCTTAGAGCACCAGCGACAAGCAGCAGCATCTGCAGGGCGAAGGTGCCAGTGAGTGTCCAGCTGTGGATTTTCAGCTCCATATTCTGAATCGAGGTGAATGCAGCATAAACCAGCAGCCAGGCAAGCCACCGTCCAGCGAACACCGTCCGGCCACCAGCAAAGAAGTGAAAATCCCTCCATGCCAAAGGCAGGCGCCAGCAGCGACCCACAGCCCAGCGACGTTTCCCGCCCTGCTCCTGCCCGGCGGCGCCATCTTCAGTAGGCCGCGTCCATGCATTCAGTCGCAGAGTGCTCACTGCAAAACATGTCCCCGCCAGCAGCAAACTCATCCAGAATTGTCCGCCGAAAACTTCGGCCGTTTCCCAGCCGTTCAGGATCGCCTCAAGCTGCTTCCAGGGCGAAACAATTTCCAGCAGCTGCGGAATTCGGGTGAGCGTTTGTTCGAGTGCCGGGGACACGACACCCGGACCGATGGCCAGCAGTAACGCACGGAGTGCCGGTGGCATTCCAAACCAGAGCAGCAGAATAATGCCCGCTGCCCCCGCCGCTCGTGCCGACGTATTGCAGCGGGCACTGCAGAGCAGCGCCATGTTGGCTACCAGAATCATCCACGCCGAAAGGCAGACCCACGCCCCCAGCACCTGCTGCCAGCGAATGCCGCCAAGAGTCACCGCCAAAAATGTGAATGGGATCTGACTCACCAGCAGCATGAGCGAACTCACAAGACGCGATGTGGATTTTCCGAGCGTGATGCCGAGCGGTGTCAGGCCGGCCAGCTGCAACAGCGCGAATGTCCCCGCGTCTTTTTCTTCACTCACCGCCGTCACAAAATAGCTCACTCCCGCCGCGGCGATCATCAGCACGTTAAGTTGGCAGACGAGTTCGAAGAACACCAGTCCCGTGCGATTGGTGCCAAAGGCATCCAGTGTCGCCATCGAAAGGCAGAACAGGATGAACAGAGCAAACGCTGCCCGGACGACGTGTGGATACACGTAGCGGGCGTCCATCCGCAGGGTCCATGTGAAGAGCGCCGTAGCTCCGTTCAGCATCAGCGAACTCCTCGCGTTGTCAGATCCATGAAGGCGTCATTCAGATGTCGACGCTGGCGGGCTACAGAGGCAATCGGAAGATCCAGTGGTGCAAGCGCGCGGAGCAGATCGTTGCCACCGGTGCCATCTGCGAGTCTCAGGATGAAATCCTGGCCGGTTGTGAATTCCGGCTCCGAAACCTCCAATACACCCGCCAATCCGCGCAACTGCTCGATCGCACCTGGCAACGGTCGCAGCAAACGCAGATTCCAGATTGGCTGCTCTCCGGGCACGTCCAGCAGCACATTCATTGGGCCACTGAAACGCACATTCCCCCGGTCCAGAATCGTTACGCTGTCGCAAAGCTCGGAAAGCTCGCTGAGAATATGCGAACTGATGAGCACCGTTTTTCCCAGCCGCCGCAGTTCCCGCAGGATCTCCATCAGCTCGATTCGGGCCCGCGGATCCAGTCCACTGGCCGGTTCGTCCAGCAGCAGCAGATCGGGGTCGTGCACCAGCACTCGTGCCAGTGAGACGCGCTGCTGCATGCCCCGTGAGAGCCCTGAAATCAGGTCATCCCGGCGCCCATCCATGTCGGTCAGCGTGAGCACATCCGAAATCACCTGATCGCGACGCTCGAGGGGCAGACCGTAGGCAGCGGCGAAAAAGTCAAGGTACTCCGTGACAGTCATCTGGCGGTACATGCTGAAGTGATCAGGCATGTAGCCGATGCGTCGCCGCACGGCTGCCGGGTCGTTCCGCACATTGTGACCAAACACCTCGACCTCACCCCTGCTCTGCCGCAACAGTGTGCAGATCACCTTGAGCGTTGTCGTCTTGCCCGCACCGTTTGGCCCCACGAAGCCATGTAAAGTCTGGGGCATCACGCAGAACGTCACCTCGTTCAGCGCCTGGTGGCCGCGAAACGCGTGTGAGAGTTTGCTGACACTGATCGCCGGCACAGTGTCACGATCGTACTTCACCATGAAACCGGTCCGAAAGGGAGAATACTGTTTTGTGCACGGAAAGGCCCGTCAGTCTATGACGCCGGCTGCGGGCAATCGAGTGCTGCGACTGCGGAATTTTGTCGGGTAATCCTGAGAAAATCATGAGTACACGGGATCTTTTGCGAAGGTCATGGTGAAATCGGAGCGGATTATCCTTGACTTTGCATCGCCGTTCGGGCGTTCGCTGCAGAATCACCGGCCCGTCAATTCCCGCTGCCCCCCTGAAACTCCGGCGATTCCACCCTGCCCCCCGACTGCACATAGGCCATCAGATCCAGGATCTCTTCCCGCGTATAGGTGATCAGCAGCCCCTGCGGCATCGTGCTCGTCTTCGATGCTTCCAGCTCCTCAATCTCAGCTCGCGGCAGAACAACGCGCTCCATCGGCTTCAGGGGATTCGGCAACAGTGTCAACGAGTCCGGCGTTTCCTCAACCTTCAAACCAGACAACGCCCGTCCGTCTGTCAGCACCGCCACCCACGTCTGGTATTGCTGATGGATTTCTGCCGAGGGTTCCAGGATCTGCTGCAGCAGTCGTCGCCCACGGAAACGCTCTGAGACCTTTGTCAGCTCCGGCCCCGGACCCGCTGTGCCCTCGCCCATCTGATGACATTTGCTGCACCCGGCCGACTCAAACACCGAACGCCCCTGCCGGAATGATCGGCCCGTGAGCTGATCCACCTCCGCAGCCAGATCCCCGGTCGTCCACGTCCGCACAAAACTTCTCGCAGGCACAAACGCCGACTCCGGAACCGCTGTACCCTCCGGCAACACAAACAGACTCCCCTGCATCACTCTCCAGTGCCCGGGGTAAGTACACACCAGCCGATATTCACCAGGCTCCTTTGGCGCCTCGAAATACAGCGTGTAAGAATCTCCGGGCTGCAGGATCGGGCTAAAGCACAACTCCCGCGGGTCTTCAGGCACGTAATGCGTGGCAATTGCACGAGGATTGCTGGCCAGCTGCATTGAACGCTCACCAAACTCATCAATTGCATCCGCGCGCACGACTGCCACGTTGTGTGGCATTCCCGGGTCCCCGTTGCGGAACGCCAGCGAAACTCGCGCCCCCGGCACTACCCGCAGCACACGCGGTTCAAACTGCAATCCCGGCGCGGCTGCTACTGACAACTTCTGCGAACTCGACACCCAGCCAAAATTCGTCCCGTACTGCTCCTGCTGCACCAGACGCGGATCCTGCTCGTACTTCTCTGCAATTGGGAAACCAGGCGCAGGGCGTTTGGCGATCTTCGTGTAGCCCCTGTAGTCCGTGAAATCACCCCGCTGCTGCACGATGGTCGCAAACACGTCCGGCAGGACCGGCACACCCTGCTGCGTCCGCAGACGTCCGTGGAAATGAAACTGCATGACGGGATGCAGCTGAGGAATTTCAACAAAAATCGTCCGGCCATCCTCCAGCAGATGCACCGACTTCACAGGCACATAGTCGTGTCCCTGCCGCCCCGGCTGCACTACGGAAAACTCCGGTGAACCATACCCCGCGCTGTACAGATAGTTCCACTGCTGACAGAAAATGTTCTGCAGCATTACCGACTGCGGATCCAGCCGCTCGCTGAATCGCACAAGGACTCCGTTATTCCAGGCTTCGAAACTACGCGGCAACGCCAACTTCCCAGGGGTGACTCGCAGACGCTGCAGGCAGCCATCTTCAGCCGCGTAGCTCTGCCAGCCCTCCGTGCCTCCGAGGTAGACCCCACCATCTTCCGCAGAATGAACCACACGGCAGATCCCGCTGCGGTAGTCCCCAGGCAGTGGTACGATTGCTCCCTGAGCATTCCCGTCGATCACGTCCCGCGTCACCAGATAGGCCTGACAGGCTCCGAAACTGGTTCCCAGAATCGCACCGGATAACGCGCCCAAACGCTCGTCCTCCGGCAAAAAACACAATTCGCCGCTCGAATTGTCAACTCCCCGCGGCAGAAAACACAGCGGCAGATCGTAGCCGTATCGACCACGGTTCGCCTGGGGCCCCTTCAAGCCGTGATAACTCCCCTCACGTACCTC
Organism: Planctomycetaceae bacterium; assembly: GCA_040382995.1. GTDB lineage: Bacteria > Planctomycetota > Planctomycetia > Planctomycetales > Planctomycetaceae > SXXK01. Next base: position 17,528 of record JBEIEK010000048.1, on the reverse strand, counting down.
GAAAATCGCCGAGGCTGGGGTCCATGTGCCCTCCTGAACAGTGGCCAGCACCACGCTTCCATCCGCCGAGACACCAATCCCGTTGGAATTTCTCAGGCCGCTCCCCAGCCTCCGCGTCAGCCCCGTCGAATTTCGGTGAGCCACCCCAAAGTCCTGCGAAGACACCGACCAGTACAAGTCGCCTCGCGAATCCTGCTGCAGTGACGTGCAGAAATCATGACCCCCGGTCGTCGGATAGTCGTTCGTCACACACTCGTAGAAATCGGTCTCTCCGTCACCGTTGTGATCATGCAGGCGAGTGATCTGGTCGGACCCCAGCACCAGAATTCGATCCTGCTGAACCACCAGCCCAAGCGCCCGATAGAGGCCGGCTGCCACGCGCTGCCATCGCAACTCACCGCCTGCCGCGACATCGTTCGTGCCCGATACCACCCAAACCTCGCCCATGAGTGTCGCGACGGCCGCTCGGCCCCCGCTGAGCACCCCAACGCCACCGATTCGCATCGCCGATCGAAATGGATTCTCAGGAAACTGCGGCAGTACCAGAGTATCAATCGTCAGACCACTTTGAGCGTCTCCGGGGATCGCCCGCGTCACCGCTGTTCGTCCAGTCCATTGACCTGCAGTCCCCGCCGCCAGTTGCGCCAGAGCGGGTACTCGCGCGTCAGACAATTCCAAATCCGCAGTCGCCGCCGATTCTGGAATCACATCCAGTTGCAGTCGAACGGTCTCATCTGCCTTGCCGCCAAACAGCACTCCAGCGGTGCGGCCGCGAACCTCCAGCTTTGCGCCGCCTGCAGCCGCAGAGGAAGGCAGTGCGATTCGTAATTGGCGGCCCGCGTGAGTCATCCGCAGGACAGACAATGCCGCTGCCGACTTCATCGCCACCGTTGTGCCTTCAGGGATATCGGCAACACCCAGCCACGTACCTGCCGGCAACTGGCCGGCAATCCGGAGCGTCCGCACCCAGCGCACTCCAGCGGTCGTGCTGTGGTCCAGCACTCGCGCGGAACCAACCGCCGTTTCGAAAACCACATCTGTCCCCGCTCGGTGAAAGCCCCGGTATACTGGCTGCTCACCACCCGCAAACTGCCAGCCAGCACCAGTCATTGGCCAGAATGGCTCACCCCCGGCCCGGACACCTTCCATCAGTCCAAAACGCACAAAACCCCAGTTCACAAACTGCCCCCGCCACGAGTCTGTCACAGTGAATTTCAATGGGTCGTACAGCACGGTGAACTTCTGATTCGGATCCAGCAGCACATTCACGGCCTTTGGCGTCGTGCGGCCGAAATGATGTGTCAGCTGCATCACTACATTTCCAATGTCTGCCTCATTCAGACTGCGATCAAAACTCACATCTTCAGGGTTCTGTCCCCAGTGACCAAAGCCACCACCGTCAAGTCCCGGAAACTGCGGCAAAACATCCGACGGGACGTCTCGGGAACCCGCAAGGAATCCCGCTGCCTGACGCGAGTAGAAATCGATCACGCGATTCTGCGGAAACGGCAGAGATGGGTCTGACTGACCCCAGGCTGTCACGTCAGCAGTTAACAGGAGTGCCCCCAGGACGGAAAGCCTCAGAATGCGTTGAGTCATGTTCGTTCACCGAAGTGCATTGAAGTGTCGGACCCGCAGAATTGCGGATCATACACTGCCCCGCAGGCCCCTGCCAGGGGAGGCAGTACGATCAGCTGCGGAGGAATTTTTCCCGCGAGCGGCAGTATTGCTTCAGCCACAGCGGTACACTGCAGCCCACAGAGAGAAAATTTGTCCGGGCGCCCTGCTCTACCCCCCTCTGCCTCCGGAACCCAACATTCTTCGCGCCCCCTCGCCTACCAGGATCGCCTCCACATGTATCGTCTGCAACAGCCCTTCAAGCTTGTCAGCGAATTCGCACCAGCGGGTGACCAGCCCCGAGCGATCGAAGCGCTCAGCCGTGGCGTGCACGATGGTCGACGCACACAGGTACTCCTCGGTGTGACCGGCTCGGGCAAAACCTTCACCATGGCCAATGTCATTCAGCAGCTTCAGAAACCCACACTCGTCCTCTCACACAACAAGACTCTCGCCGCACAGCTGTACGCAGAGTTTCGCGAGTTCTTTCCGGAAAATGCCGTCACGTACTTCGTCAGCTACTACGACTACTACCAGCCGGAAGCCTACATCCCCCAACGCGACATCTACATCGAGAAGGACGCGTCGATCAATCAGGAGATCGACCGTCTGCGTCTGCTTGCCACCAGCGCCCTTGTCAGCCGCAGCGATGTTATCGTCGTGGCCACCGTCAGCTGCATCTATGGTCTGGGGTCACCCAAAGACTACCTCGGCATGATGATTCCGCTGCACGTCGGACAGCAGATCGACCGCGATCAACTGCTGCTGAAGCTCATTGAAATCCAGTACGACCGCAATGATTTCGATCCCGCCCGCAGCAAATTCCGCGTTCGTGGTGATGTGATTGAATGCTGGCCTGCCTACGAGGAATTCTCGTATCGCATCGAACTCTGGGGAGACGAAATCGAAAAACTAAGCATGATTGACCCTATTTCCGGTCGCGAATCCCAGTCACTCCGGGAAATCTACATCTATCCGGCCAAGCACTTCGTGCTGCCCCAAAGTCGCATCGATAACGCGCTCGACGAAATCCGAGCCGAACTCGACTCGTCACTTCTCAACTTTCAGAAGGAAGGCAAACTCCTCGAAGCTCAGCGACTGGCCGCCCGCACACGCCACGACCTCGAACTGATGAAGGAAACCGGCTTTTGTCCGGGCATCGAAAACTACAGCCGTGCACTCGCTGGACGCAAACCCGGTGAGGCCCCCTATACGCTCTACGACTTCTTCCCCGATGACTTCCTGATGTTCATCGATGAGTCCCACGTCACCATTCCTCAGATCCGTGCCATGTACGCCGGTGACCATGCCCGGAAATCCACGCTCGTTGATCATGGATTTCGACTTCCCATGGCCAAAGACAACCGCCCCCTGATGTTCGATGAATGGAATGCGCGCCCCGCATGGCGAGTTATGGTCTCCGCCACTCCCGCCAACTGGGAGCTCGATCAGGCTGGCGGTGAGGTCGTTGAACAGGTCATTCGCCCCACCGGGCTCGTTGACCCCGAAATCCTCGTCGCTCCCGCACGCGGGCAGGTCCCGCACCTCCTCGAACAAATCCGCGAACGCGCTGCCGCCGGCGAACGCGTCCTCATCACCACCCTCACCACACGACTGGCCGAAGACCTCACCGGCTATCTCAGGGAAGAAGGTATTCGCTGCCAGTGGCTCCACTCTGAACTTAACGCGGTTGAACGCGTGGAAGTCCTCCGCGAACTTCGCGAAGGAAAGCACGATGCTGTCATCGGAGTCAATCTTCTCCGCGAAGGACTCGATCTCCCCGAAGTCTCACTCGTGGCCATCATGGATGCCGACAAGGAAGGTTTTCTTCGCAGTGAAACCAGCCTCATCCAGACCATCGGTCGCTCCGCTCGAAATGTCAATGCTCGCGTGATTCTTTATGCCGACACCGTCACGGAAAGCATGCAGCGCGCAATCGACGAAACGCTCCGCCGACGCAAACTGCAAATGGAATACAACGCCGCACACGGCATCACCCCCGAAACCATTCGCAAGGCCATCCGACGCGGCATCGAAGAGGAAATCGAGGCACGTCGAGTCGAACGCGAATCTTCCGGAGCCAGATCAGAAGAGCGTTTCATCGACCAGGAATTCCTCCGAGAACTCGAAGCTGAAATGCTCGCCGCCGCAGAACAACTCCAGTTCGAACGTGCCGCGCAACTCCGCGATCGCATCCACCAACTCCGGCAAAAACTCGGACAAACCGTCCCCGGCCAGCAGGAGACCGACTCTCCTGGCTTCGCTCGCTCCGGCAGCAAGGGCCGCCGCAGCAGCGATACGTCAGGAAAACAGCGTTCCCGAAAAAAACGGTGATCCCCGCAATCGAAAAAGAAACTCCCTATCCACTCACAGTAAAAATTTTGATGCTGCTTGCGTATGATCGCCAAATCCCCTAGATTCGGCATGCTGGGAGTTTTGTTCAAACTCGCTATTTACCCTATAGTCGTAGCGTCCGCATGCGCATCCCGTTCAACAAACCGTTCATCGCTGGCAAGGAACTTTACTACATTGCCCAGGCGGTCACCTTTGGAAACCTCGGTGGCGATGGACTGTTCACCAGACGCTGCGCTGAGCTCCTGCAGGAGCGTTTCGGGATCCCCAAAGTTCTGCTCACACCTTCCTGCACAGCCGCTCTGGAAATGGCCGCTCAGCTTTGCGAAGTCGGTCCCGGCGACGAAGTGATTCTGCCCTCCTACACCTTTGTGTCCACTGCGTCGGCGTTCGTTCGCCTGGGGGCCAAACCCGTGTTTGTTGATATTCGGCCGGATACTCTGAATATCGACGATGCACTTATCGAGCAGGCCATCACACCACGCACTCGCGCGATCTGTGTTGTTCACTACGCCGGCGTCAGCTGCGAAATGGATCGCATCATGACGATCGCGAGGGCCTATGGGCTTCGTGTCGTCGAAGATGCGGCTCAGGGAGTCAATTCGTGGTACAACGGGCGGGCACTTGGATCCATCGGCGACCTCGGCTGCTACAGTTTCCACGAAACTAAGAACGTCATTTGTGGAGAGGGCGGTGCGCTTTGCATTAACGCACCAGAACTTATTGAACGAGCCGAGATCATTCGCGATAAAGGCACCAACAGGCAACGCTTCTTCCGTGGCGAAGTGGACAAATACACTTGGGTCGATGTGGGATCGTCCTATGTTCCCAGTGAGATCTGCAGTGCTTTTCTGTGCGGCCAGCTCGAAGAAATCGATCGCATTACCCAGCGCCGCCAGCAAATCCATCTGCGCTACCTCGAAGCCCTCAAACCACTTGAACATCAGGGCTTCCTGCAACTCCCCTGCGTCCCCGACGACTGCGTCAGTAACCATCACCTCTTCTTCGTGGTCCTGCCGACCCCCGAACTCCGCGACGGCCTTCTTGATCGATTCCGCGCCTCCGGAATTCGAGCCGTTTTTCACTACATCCCTCTGCATAACTCCCCGTTTGGCTCTCAACTCTGCGGCCCAACAAGGCTCCCCAACACCGAAGATCTCAGCGCCAGGCTCATCCGCCTCCCGGTCTTCAATGACATCACCACCTGCGAAATTGACACTGTGATCGCATCAATTCAGGCTGCAGCGAATAATTGGTCATCCCGGCTTTCAGCTGATTCCCCGGATGGCTCCTTACCCGTTGCAATTTAATGCTTGCTATTCTTTCCAGATTCACCAGAATACGCAGAGTGCTCACTGTGATGGTCCGCAAAGGCCTTCATGTTTCTCAGGAACCGACTGCCAACTCGCCGGCGCTGAAGTCACCCCATGGATCCCGAAACCCTCTTCGCAAAACTCGCCCACATCCTCGATGAAGACACCATCGACGCCGACTACGTGCTTCGGTCTTCGTTGGTCTGGGATTCACTGTCCGTGCTTGCCATCGTCTCCTTCGTTGACGAGTGCTGCGATTCCCCGCTCCACCTGTCCGACCTGCATACCCTGCACACTGCTGGCGATCTGCTTCGTTTTCTGAATTCGCAAAACCCGGTAGCTGATCCTGCTCCGGGTGGCTGACAAATTCTCTCCACCTGACAGTTGTTCGCAACTGCCGACCCCATTCAATATCTCATGGCCGGCAACCTCTATCTGGCCTCCAGTGGCCGCCCCACCTCTTCCACCGCTCTCAGGGACGCGCTACGCGATTGTGGTGCTCACGACTGCGACGTGTTGTTCGTGCACGCTGGCATCAACTTTGGTTCTCCCTGCGCCCGTCGCACAGAACTTCTGCAGGCACTCACCGACACCCTGCTGCATCTTGGTCCCCCCACTGTCTGCTTTCCGACATTCACCTTCAGCTTTATCAACCGCGAATCCTTCGATCCGCAACACACGCCCGGTCGCATGGGAGTCCTGAGCGAATTTTTCCGCAAGCTACCCGGTGTCGTCCGGTCAGCTGATCCTTTAATGTCCATCGCCGCTACAGGCCCCGCCAGCCAACGGCTCACCGCGGTCGGTTCCCAATCCTGCGGCGAGAATTCCAGCTTCCACCATCTCAGCCAAACCGCTGGAGTCAGGTTTTTGTTTTTCGGAGTCCGTGCAGAGGACTGTTTCACTTACATGCACTTCCTCGAATGGACGGTGCGTGCTCCTTACCGCTACGACCGTGACTTCCACGGCATGTTGATCCGCAACGGTCAGCCCGCTACGGGCTCGGCAACCCTGTTCGTTCGGCATCCCGGGGTCTTCCCTGGCCCAGGCAATGCAGCCTACGAACAACGGCTCATCGACTCCGGAATCATGCGGTCTCAGCCGTTCGGAGACAACTTCATTCACTGTGTGCCCGAAGCCGGCGCCAAATCACTCTGGCTCCAGCTCTATCACCAGGATCCCGGCTTTTTCATCAGCGCTCCATTCTCAACACCAGCTTCGCCGCCGGCAGACTTCGAACATTCCCTCCCCATGGTTGCTATGTGAACAGCCATGCAAACAGAACGTCTCAATATCGACAGTCAGGTCTGGGGGCGCAGCGTTCTCTGCATCAGTTCATTCAACACCACCGACGACTTCAAATCGCACGAAGCTCAGTATCTCGCACAGCACGCGCCTGCATACGTTTATTCAACCGTCAGCGTTGCTGATCTCGCACGCATCGAATATCTCAGCCAGGCAGGATTTACGTCGGTCGATTGCCAACTCCTGCTGAATGTCTCTTTCCGCCGCCAGTTCGATACCTCTGGTCGCAACCTCAGCTACCGTCAGGTCGTCACGCACTCTGAGCTCGACGAAGTGCTCAGCATCGCCGCAGAACTCGACTTCAGCGACCGCTTTTCCCGCGATCCATGCGCTCCTCCGGGATTCTCCAGCCAAAGATACGTCGCCTACCTGAGACAGTCCTTCGCCCTCGAATCTGACGAAATCTGGTCCGTCTGCGACTCAGCCTCCGGACGTATTCTCACCTTCCGCAGTCACCGCAAGGTGGGAAATCAGGAAGTCCAGCTGCTGCTCGGCGGTGTTCGCAAAGAACTGCAGGGGGAAGGTCTGGGGGCTATCTCCACTCACTTCTGCTTCAACCAGATGGCGGCCTCCGGCATCAAGCGCGGTTCCACCCGTATCAGCATTTCCAACAAACCCGTATTCGATCTCGAAGTCACCCACTTCGGGTTTCGATATCAATCCGCGGATCTGATCCTGCGTAAATGCTACCCTCAGCCCCCAATCGGGGATCGAACATGAAAACACATGTGCTCGAATACGCCGAACAAGGCGCCCTGAAACACTGCCCCGAAGCACCCGCTGTCGAGTATCGCGGCGACTCCCGCTCCTTCTCTCAGCTTATCCAGCTTTCCACGCGTTTCGCCGCCGCCATCTGCCGCAATTCTTCGACCGTTAATTCCCCTGTCTGCGTCTACCTGCCCCGAGGCATCGAGACCATTGCCGCAAACCTGGGGACGCTTGCCTGCAGAAACTGCTACAGCAATCTCGACATCCGCTCACCGCTCCAGCGAACCGCCGCCATTCTGAACAACCTTGAACCCGCCCTGATCATTACATCCAAAGAGCTTGCCCCGGAAATTCTCACTGTGGCAGGTTCCCGCGCAAAACTGCTCCTCATCGAAGACTGCCTCCAACTCACCCCAACCCCCTCAGAACTTGCGGAAATCGAAAACAGACGCAATCAGTCGCTTGATGTCGACCCTGTCTGCATCATCAACACGTCTGGTTCCACCGGCGTTCCCAAAAGCGTCGTGATGAACCACCGCAACATCATTGATTTCATCGACTGGACGCTTGGCGAATTCCCCTTTTTTCAAAGTGACCGCTTTGCCTGCCTCTCACCACTCTACTTCGATATCTACACGCTCGAACTCTACGCCGCCCTTGCCTCCGGCGCCTGCCTCTGCCTGATCCCGGATGCATGGACCGGCTTCCCCGCAAAACTCGTTGAATTTCTCCATCAGCAGCACATCTCCTTTCTGTTCTGGGTGCCATCCGTGATGGTGGCGATCGCAAATCTTGGACTCCTTCACAAGTTTCCCCTCCCCAGTCTCCGTCGCGTCTTTTTCGCCGGCGAAGTCTTTCCCACCAGACAGTTCAATATCTGGCGCAAAGCACTCCCCAACACAGAATTTGTAAACCTGTACGGCCCCATCGAAATCACTGTCGACTGCACCTGGTATCGCATCGACAGAGACTTCGCCGACGACGAACCGCTCCCGATCGGATTCCCCTGTCGAAACACGGAGGTCCTGATCCTTACCGAAGACAATCAGCCCGCCCCTCCCGGGCATCTGGGTGAACTCTGCGTCAAAGGCTCCTCGCTCGCCATGGGCTACTGGAATGACCCCGAACGCACCGCCAGAGTCTTTACCCAAAATCCTCTGCAGAAACATTATCCCGAAATCATCTACCGCACCGGAGATCTGGCCTCCGTCAACCAACATGGCGAAATCCTCTTCCATGGGCGAAAAGACTTCCAAATCAAGCACTCCGGTTACCGCATCGAACTTGGCGAAATTGAAAACGCCGCCTCCGCCACAGGACTCCTTCAACAGGTCTGTGTCGTCTACGCCGCCGAACACCAGCAAATCAACCTCTTTTACTCCAGCCCGCAGCCCGTCGACACCACGACACTCCGCAACAAACTTCTCGAACTCCTCCCCCGCTACATGCTCCCGGCGACCTTCCATTACCTCCCCGAACTCCCGCGCAATCCCAATGGCAAAATCGATCGTCTGAAACTCCAGCAGCAGGCACTGCGCAGCAATGAGTGATGCCCCCGCCATTGAATCCGCTCACACTTTCGGCCGTCACAGACGACAGCAGCACACGGCGTTCACCCGTGCCGTTGTCCTCGGTGGCGGCCGCATTGCCTGTGATTGCCTTGTGGCACTCGCCAGTGCTGGACTTCCCGTCCACGCCATCCACAGCGACACCTCTCCCTTCTCACTGTTGCACCGTGCAGCCAACCGACCCAACTGCTCATGGCAGAAACTTGCTGATCCCGAATCCCTCACCCGATTCTTCCTCGGCATCCACGAACCAACACTTGTTGTCAGCGCCAATAACGCGTGGATCGTCCCCACCAAAGTCCTCGACAATCCCAACCTTCGCTTCATCAACTACCACAACTCGCTCCTTCCCAGACACCGTGGACGAAACGCCCCAACCTGGGCCATCTATTCCGGTGACCAATCCACGGGTGCCACATGGCACCTCATCGATTCAGGCATCGATACCGGACCAATTATCGCTCAGCAAAAGGTTGCCATCACACCCCACTCCACCGCCCTCCAACTCGTCGCCGAGTGCATGCGAGCGGCAGCTGCACTCTTTCACCAGTTCCTCCCCAGCCTTCTCACGTGGTCTTTCTCCACCAGTCCGCCGGCACAGGATCGATCCGAATATCATTCAAGCCACCATGTGCCCGCTCTGGGACTGCTCGATCCCACCTGGCCCCTGACACGGATCAGTCGCCTCCTGCGTTCACTCGACTACGGTCCTCTCGACATCCTGCCCCGACCAAGACTGCTGATCCCCCACCTGCCCTCATCCCAGTACCCCGTCATCGCTCGCTACAGCATACAGTCCACCGTCTCCATGCAACCGCTGCCGCAGGTTGCCGGGTGCAGCGCCCACGTGATCGAACGGCCCGATGCCAGCATTCTCCTCTGGCTCTCTCACACCCATCGGCACTAAAGCCTCCCCGAACAACCAATCTCCTGATACTGCCCTGCTCCGCTCCTGACGCGCTTCCAACTTCACAGCTTTCGCTCTCCCTGGCCACTCTCCATGCAAGACCAAATCCTTCAGATCCTCAGCCGCATCCGTGCGGATGCCGACTATCGCAACTCCTCGGACTTTGTCGAAGATGGTCTCCTCGACTCCTTCGACATGGTCATGCTCACTTCAGAACTCGAAAAAACCTTCTCAATCACCATTGATGGACTCGACTTCGTTCCGGAAAACTTTGCCTCCATTGACGGTATCCGGAAACTGCTGGTGAAAAACGGAGCAACCCTGTGAACTTCCATTTCTCAGGGAAACTCATCGCCGGCATTCATGTTGTCCTCCCCAGCCGAGAACTTCGTTTCGTCGACGATATGACTGCCTTTGGCTTCACATCCGAACGCTCCCGACGCGTTCAGGAAGTCATGGGCTACGACAAACACCGTGTTGTTGAACCCGGCGTCTGCGTCTCTGACCTCGCTGTCGCCGGTCTCCGACAACTCTTCCAGCAACAACTGTTGCAGCCCGACGAATTCGATGCTTTGCTAGTGCTCACGCAATCACCCGATCACTTCATTCCCCCCACCTCAAACATCATTCAGGGACAACTCAATCTCAAGCACGACCTCCTCTGCATGGACATCAACCAGGGCTGCGCCGCATGGCTCGTAGGGCTCATCCAGGCCTGCCTCCTGCTGGAACAACATGCCATCAGAAAAGTTGTCCTCATCGCTGGCGATGTCATCAGTCGTCGCGTGTCCCCGCGTGATCGCAACAGCTTTCCCCTCATCGGTGATGGGATCGGCATCGCACTCCTGGAAAAATCGCCCGACGCGAGCCCGATCCATGCCAACCTTCGCATGGATGGTTCGCGTGCCAGCGCACTGATGATTCCTGCCGGTGGCTTCCGTATGCCCTCCTCCCCCGAAACAGCCATTGAACGCGATGCCGGTGATTCCAACCTGCGCAGCCTCGATCACCTGCACATGGATGGCACCGCCGTGTTCAACTTTGTCCAGCGCGAGGTTCCCCCGATGATCGAAGAACTCCTCCGCTTCGCCAACACACCCGAACACACCATCGACTACTACCTCTTTCACCAGCCCAACCGCTTTATGCTCGAAAAGCTTGCCGCCAAAATGAAAGTGGACCCCGCACGCATGCCGTCCAACGTTGTCGAAAACTTTGGTAACTCCAGCGGCGCCTCCATCCCCGTCAATATCGCACTCAACCTCGCTCACGTCCTTCCCACCCAGGACCTCCGCGTTTGCCTCGCCGGCTTTGGCTCCGGTCTCACATGGAGCTCCATGCTGCTCAACCTCGGGCCACTTCGCTTTTGCTCCATGCAGAGCCTCTGACAGCCTCGTCCCGAATCTCATCCATCGCCTTGACCGTCCGCACCTGCACCACAACAACAACTCCGCCAGGAAATTACCATGGCCGATATCTCCGCCTCCCAGCTCCCCGAAATGCTCCAAAAAGCCTCACTCGTTGCAAGCTCGCCCGCAGAAGTCGACTTCAAAGCGATCCGCAGCTGCATGGATGAATTTGGCTTCGCGCGTGTGAGTGGCCTGTATTCCAATCAGGAAATCCGTGAGCTTCTGGATCGCGTTCGTGCCCGATTCAACCCTCGGCTTGATCAAAAGCACGACGCCAGCGACGCCGAAGCGCTGCGGAACCCACTCCAAAAAGTCGTAGTCGGCGGCATCACAGGGATCAACAGCTGCGCCCGGCTCATCCGCACTTTCATGCTGCCTCTCACCGGCCCGGACCTCTTCGGCTCCCACGAAATCTTCAAACGACTCGCACGATTCCGCAATCTGCTCTGCGGAGAACCCGAAAACTTTGCCGTCGACGGGGACGAAAAGGGGCTTTGGACGGCCTCACGCATCCACCACTACGTCCGTGGCGGCGGTTTTATGGCCGAACATTCCGACTTCGGCACCGCCGTCGCCGCTGCCGAAGCCGGTTTCGATCGTTTCGCCCAGGTGATCCTCATCATCTCACAGAAAGGTCTCGACTTTCACTCCGGTGGGGCCTTCATCCGCCGCGGCGAAGATCGCTTCTTCTACGAAGATGCATGCCAGTCCGGAGACGTGGTCATCTATGACGGCCGCATTCGACACGGCGTTGCCGATATCGATGGAAACCTCCCGTTTGACTTCACCAGCATCGAGGGGCGACTTGTGGGATTCGCTACTCTTTACAAACGTTTCACAAATACGGACTCCCAATACCGCGAACTGCTCAAAGGCTACACCGGCTGAACCACCGGCTCCATCAACTCCCCCGAAACACCACTCGCGGAACAGATTTTCTCTGTGCACTTCCCGCCAGTGCTGCCGATATTCCCATCGGCAGCGTTGCGCTTCCCGCCCGGCTATTTCAGCAGCACGCGGAAGGCACTCAAGCCATCGACACCGTGCATGTGGGGAGTTATGCTGGTGGCGGATTTTCTAGTCGCGTGCGTCACATCCTGATGTTCGCAACACCAGACCGAACTCCCGGGAGCACCGAGCATATGCGGTCACCGGCCCTGATCCCACTTCAGATCCTCTGCCTCTCACTCGCCACACAACTCCTGCCTGCCATGGCTGATGCCCAGATCGTTCCAGGCACCGGAAAAAAGCTCACTCAGGTCGGCGACGACTTTGAAGACGAGAAATGGACGTGGAACCACAATGGCGCGAAAGCCAGCCGCGAGCAGGACGAACAAACCCGGCCACCCATGGGCGCATCCTCAAATCGACGCTGGTTTGAAAGCCCCAAGCGTGGCCAGCCTGATCACCTTGTGCGAGTAGAACCCCCTCCGGGTGGCGTTGTTGGAAGTCGTGGTGCGCTCAAAATTCAAACCCTGAATTCCGGGGTTCCAGGGTTCAATTCCATGCAGATGGAACAGGACGACCTGATCATGTCCTGCTCCTCGCGAGTCGGAATGATCTCGGCCGCCCGAGGACCGAACTGCCTCACTCGCATCTGGCTGCCGCCCTTTGACCAGTGGGAAGATCGCTCCGGCAGTCACTTCGGCTACCGCATCGATCTCAAGACCACCATCTCCGAAAAAGAAAAAATTCTCCTCTTCACAAAAAATGTGAAAAAGCAGGAAGACTATTGGCCTGGGTTCTTTATCGAGTTCCACAGCTCCCACGACGGTCGCTTTCCTAAAGATGAAGCCTTCCTGATCATCCGCGGTAACCACCTCGGCCAGGAAATCCGCAGCATCCAACTCACCCCGGGATGGTGGACGCTCGGGATGTCTGTCAGCGGAGACGGTCGCGTGCATTTCTATGCCCGCCCCGGAGTCGAGAGCTTCACCCCGGCTCACCTGCTCCATTCGGGCAACCCGTACAGCTACGATGCAGAATACTTTGCCACGCATTTTTTCAACGTGTGCAACATGAACGACGGTAAAACATGGTCCACACCCTTCATCATCGATGATCCGGCCGTGTTCACCGCCAACTGATTCGGCACACCAAAGGCTCACAGGGTCAACCTGATGAGGCCCCCAATACCCATGGACACACTCCGGCAACTCCTCGATATCGTTCGTCATCTTGACGAGCACCTTGCAGAACTTTCGGCCCAGATGGGAGGTTGGCTCTACGCACTCCTCTTTTCCATCATCTTCGCTGAAACCGGTTTGGTGGTCTTCCCTTTTCTGCCCGGAGACTCGCTGCTGTTTGCCATTGGTGCACTGGTCGCTGTTGATGGGTCTGGTCTGAGCCTCCCGCTGATGACAGTATTGCTGCTGGTCGCTGCCATTGTCGGTGATGCTGTCAACTACGCCATCGGTCGCGCTGTCGGTCCACGAGTCTTCTCTAAAGAAGACTCGTGGCTGCTGAATAAGAAACATCTCCTCAAGGCTGAAGCCTTCTATCAGCGTCACGGCGGCAAAGCCGTCTTCCTCGCCCGCTTCGCTCCCCTGCTTCGAACCTTCGCCCCCTTCGTTGCCGGCATCGGACGCATGAACCTGCTGCGTTTCTGGTTTTTTAACATTTCTGGTGGCATCTGCTGGGTCGTCGGCTTCCTGCTCGCCGGCTACTTCTTTGGCAATATTCCGGCGGTCAAACGCAACTTCGAGTTTGTGATCCTCGGGATCATTGTCGTCTCGCTGCTTCCCGTCATCATCGAATGGTATCGCAGCCGCAATTCACCGGTCTGAAAACACAACTCTTGTGAACGTGTACACTCCCCGCTGAAGTCAGCACCGCTGCGGATCCAGAGGGGTACGGTTCTGTGGATTGTCGATTTCATTCCGGGATGAGCGCACTTTTCCAGGGAACGAGCAGCAGTGGCTCGGTTGCGGAGTGGTGTTTTGCGGGCGTTAGGAGCTGTAAAACAATAAGTTATCGGATTGGTAATTCTCGATTTGGGATGATTGTATAGTTCCGTCCGCCGTGACCATCACACGTTTCGCCTTTGGAAAACGCCTGCGACCGAGCTTTTCCCACCAACGCTGGATGGCCGTCACTGCAAATTCTGCGGTGTCGTGGCTGATGCCCACTGCTACACCGGCCTCGTTGTTGGCGATGTCATAGACACCGTAAGGAATCGCCTTGCCCGACTCCTTGCTGGGAAAATCATGAGTTGTCACACGAATCGGATTCCGTTGATTGCGATACGTCCGCCCCGGGCGATATCGCTTTCTGCTCGCACCTCCAGTGTGAGAAACCAACGGGGCTTTCGCTCGTCCGCTCGGGTTCCTGACTGGCGGGGCATCGCTGCTGGCGTGTCACCGCAGTACTTCGTCAGCCACGAGCCGACCGATGTTCAGGCAGGCGGTAGCCGCCGGGGAGGGTGCGTTACAGACGTTGATCATCCGCTCGTGCCGCAGGATCAGGAAGTCGTCCAGAAGTTTACCGTCGAGCCCCAGCGCCTGGGCGCGGACCCCCGCCGGGCCCGGACGCAAATGCTCAGCTCGAATTTCCGGAACCAATCGCTGCAGAGCTCTGACAAAGGCGGCTTTTGAGAGCGAACGGTGCACTTCACCGATGGCCGTCCTCCAGTTGCGTGCGAGCAGTCGCAGGAATCCGGGATAGGTGAGCGATTCAAAGAGGTCGCGAGGGCTGATCGTGCCCCACGTGTAGCCTTCGCGGGCTAAAGCCAGGACTGCATTCGGACCACACTCCACTCCACCATGGACCATCCGCGTAAAGTGCACACCCAAAAACGGAAATCGTGGATCAGGAACGGGATAGATCAGGGTGCGGCAAAGGTGCTCTGCCTCCGGCAGCAGCTCATAGTACTCGCCCCGAAACGGCACCACTCGCTCTCGCAGATGCTGTCCGCTGAGCCGTGCAAGGCGGTCACTGTGCAGCCCGCCACAGTTCACCACCTGCTTCGCCTCCACCGCGCTGTCGGGGCTGTCCAGACAGACACCGTCTGTTGACTGGCGGATGCCGGTCACACGAAAGTTGAGTCGAATTTCGGCGCCACCGGCCTGCAGTAACTCCCCCAGCCGCTGACAGACGCCGGGGTAGTCGACGATGCCGGATTCGGGCACATGAATGGCTCGGATACCGGCACAATGCGGTTCCAGTTCCCGCAAGCGATTGCCATCGATAACTTCGCACTGTACCCCGTTTTGCCGCCCCCGATCATGAATCATTGCCAGCTGCCCCAGCTGTGATTCATCTACAGCGACAATCACCTTTCCCGTCCGACGCCATGCAACACCGTACCGTTCACAGAATTCCTCCAGAGCGACCTTACCGGCGCGGCAGTTTCGGGCCCGCAGAGAGCCGGGGCGATAATAGATTCCGGAGTGCAGAACGCCGGAATTGCGACCGGTTTGATGAAACGCCAGCTGTCCCTCTTTTTCCAGCACCACCAGTCGCAGGTCCGGGCGTCGCTGCCGCAACTGCCATGCCGTGGCCAGTCCCACAATGCCCCCGCCAATCACAGCCACATCGACCAAACCCATGATTGGTTTACCTCAATGGAAGACGATTCAGAATGATCCGTCGCCCCTTAAAAAAATCCAGCATTGGCGGACCTCCGGGCTCACTTCTGGTAGATCGGCAGAAAGTGATACTTCACCGACAGACTCAGCACGGCCATGGCAGTGCTGTAGACGGCTCCGTGATTTCTTTCTTCGCCGTTTTCAGCCGTCCAGGAGCCATCGGCGGCCTGTTTGGGCAGCAGCATTTCACGAACGAGCTTTTCCGCCGTCTCCGCATGTTCACCGCCGCGCTGATACATGCCCTGCGCGTAGTAATAGGTGCCGTAGCTTGCGAAACGCTCCTTCCACTGCGGTGGATGTGTCAGTAACCAGTCGGCAGCGCCGACGGTCAACGGTGATTCATATTCCCCGCAGACCTGCATCGCCAGCAAACCCGCTGCCGTCATTGTAAAGGTTGGATTGTTCTGGTTGGGCTCATAACAGAATCCACTGGCCTTCTTCTCCGGCAGTCCGTTGCGGTCCAGCGGAGAAGCATACGAGCGCCGCAGGTATTCCACTGCGTCAGCAATCGCGGATGCCGGCACGTCCAATCCATCGTTTTTCGCAGATCGCAGTGCCATCAACTGCCATACCGATACACTTAGATCCGCATCCGCTGCTGCCGGGGTGTACCGCCAACCCCCGCGAGCCTGCACGGGCTTCCGGGTTTTCTGGGCACTCAGGATCACATCGATGGCTTTCTGGCAGCGATCGTGAAGCAGCTGATCCTGCTCCTTCGACGTGCCCATCCCCAGCATTTCCGTGAGCATCAGCGTGATGATTCCGTGGCCGTACATCCTCGATCCGTCGCGGTCTCCAAAATACCCCTTTTCATCCACACGATCTGCCCGCAACACAAATTCCAGTGCCCGCTGCATCGACTGCCCCGCTGGCGATGCGTCTCGGGGCTGAACGCCTACGCTGGCCATTGCCATGATTGAGAGGGCAGTCATCGTGGTGTCGTGAGAACGGTCAAGAATAGCGCCGTCCTCGCGCTGTTTCGACCGCAGCCACTCAACCGCCCGGTCCACAGAGATATCCACCTCGTCCTTCCGGAATACAGAATCGGGCTCGGCCACAGCCTGCTGGCCGTTCCCGGGCGCTGCAGAGTCCTGCGCCTCCGCCACCGCGCCAACGAAAACGCAGAACAGACAGGCCAGCAATGTTGGCAGCCTGGTTCCTGAATCAACCGAGTGACCCCCAGAATCCATTTGGCCTTCCCCCGAAATCAGGGCTGTTTACGTGCGCGCTCAGACAACACCCGAAAATAAGTCTCTACGCTGCCTCGCCACGCCTCCGGAATCTGCTCTCCGCGGCCCCGCGACACATCCTGAGCCGCCTGACCCCTCAAACGCCCCCAATTGGCGTTCTCCACCCGATTCACTCGGGAGACATCAAACGGTTCCGCATCCGGTGGCTCGGAAAACCCATCGGCGGGTTGAGCGGCAGACTGGGCCGACGCTGTCCTGGTCTGCTGCTGTGCCTGCCGTCTCGCTGCAGCCATTCGTGCCTGCAAAGCCTGAGCGTTCTGCGATTGTGCGAGAGACTGTTGTGCACCAGGTTCCGGAGTTGCTGTCGACTGGGCGGCACTCAACTGGCGATCCAGCTCATCAAGTGCTCGCGCCAACTGCTCCGCTGCAGCCTGTTGTTCCGGGGTTGCCGCAGCACCCTCACCTGACTGCGGCTGTGCCGATTGTGGCTCGCCCGGTTGCGGCTGTCCGGCTTGCGGCTGCCCGGCTTGGGGCTGTCCCGATTGGGGCTGGCCAGCCTGCACCTGACCACTTTGG
>JBEIEK010000047.1:0-24910 GCA_040382995.1 Planctomycetaceae bacterium | reverse complement strand
TAATAGCCACCCTGGACGTAGTGAAAGCCGCGAGTATCACCGCCGTTGTGCCCGGAAAAGATGCGGCCCTTCGCGTCCAGCTCACAACCAAACGTGTTTCCGCCCCCTTCAGCGAAGACCTCGTAGATCTTCGATTCCGGATGATACCGCCAGATCACCTGTCCCAGCGATCGCACGGGCGGCTGCGTACTTCCGGGGATCTTCACTGTTGCGGAAACTGTGCTGCCCTGGCCGCCGTAAAGCCAGCCGTCCGGACCAAATCGCAGGCTGTTGATCACCGAGTGCGAATCTTCAATGCCAAATCCCTCGAGCAGGACTTCGGGGTCACCGTCCGGAACGTCGTCATGATTGCGATCGGGGTAAAACAGCAGATACGGAGGATTGGTCACAAACACGCCGCCACGGCCGATGGCAAAGGATGTGGCAAGGCTGAGACCATCCACAAACACGCTGTGTGTTTCCGGAATCCCATCCCCGTCCCTGTCTTCATGAATGCTGATCCGATCGGCACCGCGAACATGATTGGGGGGGGCCAGAGGCACACGGTCATAGACGGACCGCAGAAACGTATCCCGGCTGACCATTTTCAGCCCCGCAGGATCCGGGTATTGACGATATTCCATCACCCACAGCCGACCACGTTCGTCCCACGACATGAAGAGTGGC
Source organism: Planctomycetaceae bacterium (assembly GCA_040382995.1). Classification (GTDB taxonomy): domain Bacteria; phylum Planctomycetota; class Planctomycetia; order Planctomycetales; family Planctomycetaceae; genus SXXK01. The sequence continues at coordinate 24,244 of JBEIEK010000047.1, read as the reverse complement.
TGAGCGATGACGGGGTCGGCCACAACAAGTTCCACCCTGAGATCTGCAGGGGTTTGGAATCGCGCCAGTGCGTCGGCGGGTGCCAGCGGGTCTGTGTCGCCATTCCGACGCGCTACGTATTTGTCAACGTTGTCCACCTGATCCACCCGGCGGTGTACACCCAGCTTTGCTGCGTCGGCGTCGCTGAGAGATTTTGCGGGATCGAAGCCGAAGTCTGCCGGTGTCGCCGCAGCCCAGGTACTGTCGTCCCCGGGGCGGTACTGCCAGATGCCTTCCAGACGGATGGCTTCGCGGCGGGCTTCGTTCATGAGCACCGGCGGAGCCACGCTGAAATTGGGACGCGGATCGTACTGGTAGACACGAATGGCAATGGGCAGAAATGAGCCGCCGCGGACGAGTTGCGGGTCTACGACAAACCGCCCGCGCTCGCCCAGACCACTGCGGAAACTGGGCGGAAAGGTGCCCGTGACCCCCACTGTCTGACCGCCGGCCCACGCAGAGCGGGCGTCGTCGAGCGCTTCGATGAACAGTGTCAGTTGCTGTCCGTTCCAGTCCTCTGGTATGCGCACAAGAGCACGATACCACGAATATCCATCGATCGGCTTGAGATTGCCGGACGGAACACTGCGCCACGCGTCGGGTACAGGGAGCGGGTGCCAGTCCTGAGCGGATGCCGGGGTGGTGCCGGCGAATTGGCAGCAGATGAGCAGCGGAAGCAGTTGAGCGAGGCGACGACAGGCGTGTGTCAGGGAGCGCATGGAGCTGTTCCGATTGGGGCGGGAGGATTCCGAAAACGAAGTTCCGGGGAGGGAGCTCTCGGGATTATCTCATCCCGAGCGTTTGGAATCCAGGCAGGGCGTTGATTCCGGTTGGGGAACGATGCATTCCAGTGGCATCAGCCGCGTTCGCCGTTGTCTTCGCCGCGGAACGGATTGAAACGCACGTATTCCCAGTGCCTGTAGAGTTCGCTCTTATGCAGCAGTTGTTCGTGCGGGCCGTCAGCAGCCACTTTGCCATCATGGATGATGACCACTCGAGAGCAGCGTTTGACTGTGGACAGCCGAGTGGGCAGGAAAATGACAGTGCGGTTGGCGGAAAGTCTCTGGTAAGCGTCATCCAGCATGGACTTGGTGGCGGCGTCCAGCGGAACAGGAGGCTCTTCGATGATCAGGATCGCTGGTTCCCGGACTGCGGCGCGGGCGAGGCTGAGTCGGAAACGCTGGCCCACATCGAGGTTGACGCCATGTTCCCCCAGTGGCGTCTCGTAGCCTTTGGGGAGCGTGCGAATGAAGTTATCAGCATGAGCCAGTTTGGCGGCATCGACGGCCTGCTGTCGCGTGATATCAGGTTGTCCGCAGGTGATGTTTTCCAGCGTTGTGGCGTCGAAGAGCGGATCATTACCACTGACGAAGAGTGCTTCTGCCCGAAGAGACTCCAGAGTGCCCTCGCGAATATCGCGACCATCAATCAGTACCTGCCCGGATTCCGGGTCGATAAACCGCGGGATCAGGCTGGCAAGGGCGAGTGCGGGTTCCGGAGTCAGTGACAGCAGGGCGACGCGTTCACCGAAGGTCAGCCGCAGGTCCAGCCCCTGCAGCAGCGGCGCCGCCTGCGAAGGTGCGAAGGAAACCTGGTTGAAAGTCAGTGTGCGCGACATCGGCTGCAGAAAGGTGGCTCCCGGCTTCTGACTGACGGCCGGCACGCGATCGATGCAGGCAGCGATCTCGTCGGCTCGTTCGCTGCCTTCTGAGGCAAGTTCCGCGAGCCGCGCAAGATCACGCAGAGCCACTGCAATCACGAGGAGGACGAGTCCCATCAGGATGCCGTCCGCCAGAGGCAGGCCGGCATGCAGGCGGAGGCAGAGAATGGCAAACGGAATTCCAGTGGAAATCAGCAGAAGCAGCTGCCGCTGAAGATCACCGATGGACTGCTGCATGCGGAGTTGTTCGTTCTTGCCCCGCCATGCCACCAGCTGCAGCTCGAACTGCTGCTGCTCATGCTGCTCCATCCCAAAACTGCTCACCAGCCGCGCTTTGCGCAGGCTTTCCGTCATTCGTTGCAGTCCACGCGTCGCCTGTTCGGCAAGGAGTTGTGTGGAGGTGCTGACCTGCCGATGCTGACGCAGCAGCAGCAGTCGTCCCAGAATCAGCGGGATGCTTGTTTGAAGGGCGGTCTGCCAGCCCACGGAGAAGCCGAGGACCAGGGACAGCAGGACTTCAGGGGTTCGCTGGCAAACGATCTGTGCCCATGCGGCTGCACGGTCTTCCAGTTGCTGCGCCGATTCCCGGAACAGACGGTCAAGCAGATCACTTTGTTCACCCGTCACGTCCGCCGGTTCCAGACGGATGGCTTTGCGGTGCAGGTGCTGTCGCTGACGCTGGATCAGAGTCGCTACCGATCGAGCGCACTGACCCAGTGACCATGTGGTCAGCAAACGGCTGACGACGTACGCGAGCCCTGCTGTGGACAGCAAAATCAGCAGCCCTGTCCGGAGAGACGGGACCTGCGGCAGTCGGTCGACGACGATCGCCAGACAGCGGGCAGAAAGACCTTGACCGGCGGGACCAGCGACCGGCACGCCGGACAACCCATGCACGGCCACGCCAACGCTGGCTGCGGCGCACAGCAGTGAAATCACCAGCAGCGCGGCTGCGATGGATGAACCAGCCAGCGCGAGGCCGAACCCGGGTTTGAGGAAGGCTTTGAGTGAGACGATTCGCTGAAATTCCCGGGATGCACTCACGGCACTGCTCCGAACCTAAGGCCCGCCGTTAGGTAGAGTTACTCACGTCGAATATCTTAGGCGATCGTGAGCCGCAGTGCCGGGGAAAAAGGGCAAAAGACGAGGCGAACCGGCGAAATTGAACCGCCGGGTTGAAAATCTTACCCCACTATGCCAGGTCTCGGTCCTCGAACAGCAGGAAGCCCAGCAACAGCATCGCAGAGATGTAGGTGACCGCGTAAAACAGGCTGTAGCCCAAATACTCCGGAGGAACCACGCGCCCCGTGGCGACGGCTGACGAAATATTGAACGCCGAAAGGGAAGGGATCACCATGGAGATCAGACGTGCCGTGAACGTCACCGATTCCGCAGCGTCGCCCGCCACCGTGCGGTTCACGATCACCTCTGTTAAATTCCCGATCACAAACACCGCAAAACAAATCACCAGATTCATCACCATCGGCAACCGGGTGGCAGCCGTCACGCTGATGGCCCCAAGCACGCAGACCTGCAGAAACGTCAGGGCGATCCCGGGAAGCACCTGACCGACAGCCGCCGTACGCGCCGGGTGCGGCATCGGCAGTTCCACATCGGCGAGCGTCACCCACTGGAAATAGGGTGACACCTCCTGAGACTGTGCCTTCTGGTCAGTGCCGACCCTGCGGTAAAGCAGCACGGAGAATACCACGGTCAGGATCACAAACATCCAGATGACTGCCTGCACAATCCCGACGAATTTCCCGAACAGAAACTGACGCCGATCGATCGGCTTGCTCAGCAGCGTCATCGCTGTTTTGCCTTCGATCTCGCTGGTGATGCTGGTGCCTGCGGTCCAGACAGCCAGAAAAGCACCGGCGATCAGGAGCGTTGCAAGGCCGCATTCGCTGAGCATCTTGATTTCGTCTTCGAATGTGAAGAACGGCAGTTCGGAATTCAGCAGAAGCACCAGAATTGAAACCACCACCAGCAGCAGAAACAGCGGTTGCCGAATCGCCTCTTTGGTGGTCGCACGAGCGATCACTCCGGGCCGCGTGCCGTAAGACACAGCAACCAGCCCGACCAGCAGGGCAAACGCACCCAGCCAGCACCAGGTCCAGTCGGTTTGAGCACCCGTGACCTGAGAACGGATTTCTGCGAGCAGAAAGAAATTCTGAAACACGCCCGGGACCTTCTGATTGAACTGGGTGAAATTGCCCAAATGTGGGCTGCGCGCGAAGAGTTCCAGCGGAGATACGCTGAAAACGGTCGCCGTGTTGGAAGTTTCCTTCCGCCAGATTCTCAATCCCCAGTCTACACGGAAAATCGCGGTCTGCCGCCGAAATTCCGGGAGAAGTCCGCTTGAGAGCCCGTGCAGCAGCCGCAGGTCCAAAGCTGCGGCCCAACCCCCAACCCCCTGCCGAGCCGCGACCGTGAGGGAGCGGAACAACCACCCCCCAGAACACTCCAACTTCCCTCGGTCCGGGCCACACCAGTGCCTGGCACCTCTACACATAGGTGCATGGCCCCTGTTTGCAGAAAATAACGCATAAGGTATTATCCATAAGAGCTTTGCGACAAATCTACGCGTCCGACTGCATCACGGTTGCGGCTCGATTTTCATGCGGCGGGTGTCATGCAGAGTTGCTCAATGTCATCCACGTGGATCACAGACTCCGCCGCCGCCCTGGACAACTGCAGGATCCCGGAGACAATGCCCCGGGCGAGGCATCGTGGGTCACGGCCATGCATGTCCCTGCCGGTCCACTCCCGCCAACACTGCTGGTGCCCCCCATGAACCTGCTGCACATGCTGCTTCTGTCCTCCGCACTGCTCGCCGCGGAATCTCCATCGGAAACGGTGCGCATCCCCATGCGGGACGGAATTCTGCTCACCGCGGACATTCATCGCGATCCCGCCGCACCACCGGCCCCTGTGCTGCTGATGCGGACTCCCTACGACCGCACCAAACAGCAGGCACTGGCAAAACGGATCACAGAAGCGGGATTTGTGTTTGTCGCTCAGGACTGTCGGGGCAAGTTTGCCTCAGAAGGACTTCTGGCTCCCTACAACAACGAAGGTCAGGATGGTTTTGACACCATCGAATGGATTCATCGTCAGCCATGGTGCAACGGCCGCATCGGAATGCTCGGCGGTTCCTATGTCGGGGCTGTGCAGTGGCAGGCGGCCGTCGAAGATCCGCCGGGACTGGCCGCGATTGCTCCCCAGGCCACATGGACCAGCTTTTACAACAACCTGTATCAGGGTGGTGCCGTCAGGCTGTCGCTGATTGCCGGCTGGATGGCGGGCAATTCAGCCAAACCCGCAGGAGCCACTCCGCAGGACCTCGACCAGGCGCTGTTCGCCCTGCCACTCAGCAATGTCGATACCACCATTGGCTGGCCGATGCCGTGGCTGGATGCATGGCTCACACATCCCCAACCCGACGGATTCTGGAACCGTGTCAATCTGACGCGTCAGGTTCCCGATCTTCGGCTGCCCGTTCTGCATGCGGTGGGCTATTACGATTTCTTCGCTCGTGAATCGGTCAACAGTTTTCAGCTGATGCAGCAATTCGCTCGGGATGCCGATACGCGGCGTAACCAGCGGTTGATTCTGGGACCATGGGATCACGGAACCATTGGTCGTTCGCGAGTTGCCGACGTGGAGTTTGGTCCGGCGGCGGCACTTGACATGGTGGAACTGCAGCTGGACTGGTTTCGCCGTCATCTGCATCAGGATCCCTCCGCAAATGCTCGGCCGTATCCCCCGGTGCTTTACTTTTCCATGGGCGACAATGTCTGGCGAGAAGCGGCTGAATGGCCACCAGCCGGCTTCCAGCTGACACCGTTTTATCTGCATTCGTCCGGCCGCGCGAATTCATCCGGCGGAGACGGTCTGCTGCTCCGCGAACCCCCGACCGCTCCACAGCCAGCCGACATATTCCGTGCCGACCCACAGCACCCGGTGCCAGCTTCCCCCGTCACTGATCAGCGACCGCTGAAAGCTGCTGTCTGGGGTCCTGTCGATCAGACCCCGCTGGAGTCGCGCGAGGACGTGCTGGTTTACAAATCGCCACCGCTCACTGAGCCCCTCGTGTTTGCCGGCAACGTGTCTGCGGTGCTGCATGTGAGCACCGATACGCCGGACGCGGACTGGATTGTGAAACTGGTGGACGTGCACCCCGGCGGGTTCGCCCAGAATCTGGTTGTAGGCATTCAGCGAGGGCGTTATCGCCAATCACTGATGCAGCCGGAACTTATGCAGCCAGGCCAGGTTTATGAGCTCACCGTGGACCTCGGCCCCTGTGCCGCCACCATCGCCCCCGGGCATCGGTTGCAGGTGGACGTTTGCGGGTCTTTGTTTCCGCTGTACGACCGCAACCCAAACACAGCCGCAGGAATTTTCGGAAAGGAAACGGCTGTTGCTCTGGAACAGGTGCACCACAGCCCGGGATCGCTTTCGTGGCTGAATCTGCCACTGCAGATGTCAAAGACGCCGCAGTAAGCGCTCGGCACAAAAGTCAGACTGATGCCGATGGCAAAAGAAGTCACTCCCAGTAGCAGAATCAGGAGCAAACCCAGAAAACCGCCGACGGCCGACGCAGCTTTCTGACTGACAGAATCACTGGGTGTTGCTGGTATTCGGTTCGTGAATTGGGCGCCTCGGTCCGTCGGGGGTTTGCGGGGGCTGATGCGGGGGGCGTCCCTGCTGGCGGCGGGAGCGGAGTTCGTTGAGTCGCTGCAGGAATTCGGCTTCAGCGCCACGATCGACGGGTTGATAATACTGTTTGGGGACGCCAAGGTAATCCTGATTGACCCAGCCTTCCGCGGCGTCATGGGCGTATTGATAGCCCTCACCGTGGCCCAGCCTTGCGGCTCCGGCGTAGTGTCCGTCACGGAGGTGCATCGGTACGGGCAGGATGGAATTCTGACGGACATCGCTAAGCGCCGCGTCGATGGCGATGTAGGCGGCGTTTGATTTCTGGGCGCAGGCGAGGAACGTGACAGCCTGAGCGAGGTTGATGCGGCATTCGGGCATGCCGACCGTTTCGACGGCCTGCCATGCAGCGACCGCCAGCGGGAGCGCTCGGGGGTCGGCGTTGCCGATGTCTTCTGACGCGGCGATGACGAGTCGGCGGGCGATGAACCGCGGGTCTTCGCCGGATTCGAGCATTCGGGCCATCCAGTAGAGTGCCGCATCGGGGTCACTGCCGCGAATGCTTTTGATAAAGGCACTTGCCAGATCGTAGTGATCATCGCCATTGGGGTCGAAGCGGATGACTCGCCGCTGGAGTGATTCTTCGGCGACGGCGATGCTGACGTGTTTTGTGGTGCGGGCGACGGAGAGCACTGCGATTTCGAGAGCGGTCAGGGCGCGGCGTGCATCCCCGTCGCTGAGTCGCGCGAGAAACTCGAGAGCATCGGCGTCGACCTGGACTTTGTGGCTGGCAAGTCCGCGCCGGGCATCATCGAGCGCGCGGCGCATGAGTGATTCGAGGCTGGCCTGGGAGAGCTCTTTGAATTCGAAAACCTGGCTGCGACTGATGAGCGGCGCGACGAGGGAGAAGAAGGGGTTGGCCGTGGTGGCACCGATGAGCGAAATGGTGCCGTTCTCGACATCCGGGAGCAGAATATCCTGCTGGCTGCGGGAGAAACGGTGCAGTTCATCGATGAAGAGTACGGTGCGAGTGCCGTCGGCGGCGAGGTTGTCGGCGGCGGCTGTGAGGACTTCGCGGACGTCCTTGACACCGGCGGTGGTGGCGTTCAAACGCTGGAACTGTCGGTGGGTGTGTTTGGCGATGAGCTCGGCGAGGGTGGTTTTGCCGGTTCCGGGCGGTCCGTAGAAGATCATGGAACCGATGCGGTCTGCATCGAGCATACGTCGGAGCAGTCGCCCTTCCCCCAGTATGTGTTCCTGTCCGCAGAACTCGGACAGCACCGCAGGGCGCATGCGCGCGGCGAGCGGCTTTGCGGATTCGCGGTTCTGCTGTTCAGCGGCAGCAAAGAGATTCATGGCGAGGCGGAGTGGTGCGGAAGGAGGAATATGCGGCTGGTGGCAGCGAGGACGAAAGACCGAATTCCAAGTCTGACAACTCTCGGGAGGAATGTCATTCGTGCAGCCATGCTTCGCGAATGAGTTCCAGCTTGCGGTAGATGGTGGCGCGGGACCGGTTCAGTCTGGCAGCGATCTCATCGACGCTGTGCCCTTCAAGGAGCAGTTCGGCGATGTTCTGCAGCAGGGCATCATCGAGTCGCTCAAGGAGGTGCTCGTGCAGTTCCTGAAGTACAGCGTCCATGCGGGGATCAGCCTGCTGATCCAGTCCCCCGGATTGCTCAATTCCGGTTGACGCAATGAATACGGATTCGCCGCGGACCTGGCCTTCGCCGGCTTTTTGAGTTGTGTGGCGGCGAACTTCGCTGGCTGCACGCTGTTGCAGACGACGAGCCAGCATGCGCCAGATGTCGCCGCGGGTCTGAAGTTCGGGAAGTGTGCCATTGCCGGCTGCGGCGAAGAACGCGGTGAGCACTTCGAGGGCCAGATCCTCGCCGTCCGTCACCCGCTGGAACCGCTCTGGGAGCAGTGCTTTTCCCAGCGCCGCCAGCCGTTTGAAGTACAGTTCGAACAGAGGTTGCACGGCGTCCTGCTGCCCGCGTCGAATCCGTTGCAGCAGAATCGTGACGGACCCCGCTGTTTCGGGGCGATCGTCTGCGTTTGGCGAATTGCTGGAATGCATGCGCGAGCTTTCTGGTGCGGCCATGTTGCAGCAGTTTCGCGGGGGTGGCCCGGGAGGTGATGCGCAGTCAGCAGCATAAGGCGGGGCTGCTCTGAGTTTCCAGCCAGAAAGCGGGCTGCCGGTGCGAAATTTCCGGCAAAGCCCGGTGCATCAGAGCGGCGGATCGGTTGCCGTTTACCTCCTGAATCGTCATGATCCCGAGTCACTTCAGCCCGGCGGTCTGCGCGCACGGGCGTTTCCGCTCCCCTCCCACCGTTCGGCCCTCCGCTTATGAAGACTCGCCTGTTTTTCATGATGTTTCTTGAATTCTTCATCTGGGGCGCGTGGCTGCCGCTGATTTTCGGCTACCTGCCTCTCCTGGGGTTCTCATCTGCCGAACAATCCTGGATTCTCAACGCCTTCCCCATCGCTTCGCTGCTGGGAATGTTCTTCAGCAATCAGTTTGCTGACCGCAACTTTGCCGCTCAGCGGTTTCTGGCCTTCAGTCACCTTGTTGGCGGACTGGCCATGCTGGGACTGGGCTTCGTGACTGACTTCTGGACATTCTTCGCTCTGATGTCCGTCCACTGTGTGCTGTACGTGCCCACCATCTCCATCACCAACACCATTGCCTTTGCCAACATGAAGGATGCTCAGGCGGAATTCGGCGTGGTCCGGCTGGGTGGGACAATCGGCTGGATTGCGGCATCACTGCCATTCACGTTTATCTTTGTGGACTGGAAGGCGGTCGAGGCTGCCAATGCTCAGGGTTTCGTGGGCTGGCTCGGAACCGTGCTCGCCAGTGGTCTGCAGGGTGACGCCCTTCGCGAGGCGACGAAATATACCTATGTCGTCGCTGGTGCCGCATCTGTGCTGCTGGCTGTCTACAGCCTGACACTGCCCCACACACCACCCAAACCGGCTTCTCCGGATGGTTCGCAGTCACTGGCCTTCATCGAAGCTCTGCGACTGCTGAAACACCCCTTTGTGCTTGTGCTTTGGATTGTGGCCTTCCTCGATTCCTTCGTCCACAATTGCTACTTCAACTGGACGGGTTCCTTCCTGCAGTCATCAGTCGTTGGTGTTCCGGGTAACTGGGTGATGCCTGTGATGAGTATCGGCCAGGTTGCAGAAATCCTGACCATGCTTGTTCTGGGCGTTGCCCTGCGAGCGCTGGGGTGGCGCACCACCATGATCGTCGGTGTGCTGGGTCACGCTCTGCGGTTTGCCGTCTACACCTGGTTCCCCGATCGTGACGCGATTATCGCCATCCAGGTCGTGCACGGAATCTGTTACGCATTCTTCTTCGCAACCGTGTACATTTTCGTGGACGAATACTTCCCGAAGGATGTCCGCACCAGTGCTCAGGGGTTGTTCAACGTGATGATTCTGGGCCTGGGTGCCCTTGCCGCCAACTCGCTCTGCCCGGCACTACTTGAACGCAGCACGCAGATGGTCGGCAAGGACAAAGTGGTGAACTTCAAGGAACTCTTCCAGGTGCCTCTGGCCGCGTCCGTGCTGGCCGCGATCGCCCTCGCTGTGCTCTTCCATCCGCCGAAAAAGTCCGCCACCGCGGCTGGTGGCTCCGTTGCTCCCCACTGAAGCCACCAAAACAACCGCATGGCAGCGAAAATCCCGCAGCCCAATCCCCAGCCCCCTCGCAGGTACCTGCTGCCAGGGGGCTGCGCCGTTTTTGGCCTGCTGGCCGTCTGCCTTGTGCTGCTGCCCGATTGGCTGCCGCTGGGTGTGCCGGGTGAATGGGTATGGTCACGACTGGCTGCACCTGTTGACGCGCCGGAATGGGTGGAACGCGGTCTGCCTTGCCTGATTTGCGGACTTCTGCTGGTTGCCGTGGCGCTGGCAGGTGACCGTTCGCAGCTCCGGCTGACGCGCTGGCAGCGACTGCTCTTGCCGCTCCTGCTGGCCGGAAGTGCGGCCGCATGGCAGTCAGCCTCCGTTTCCGCCACGCCTTCTCCGCACCGGGAACTGCGGTGGTTTTGGGTAAACTATGATCCGTGGGCGACAGGCTATTTTCTCGATGCCGTCAGCGATCGACGTTCGCTATCCGAGTTTCTGGGGGCCTATGAAGCGGAGGCGGCGGCCGGAGATGTTCTGCACCGCGGTACCCACCCACCCGGCCTGCCACTGTTGAATCGGCTGATGCTGCAGGTCACTCGCGGTTCACCGGGGTTGTCGCGGATGGTGGTCAGCCTTGCCGATGGCCCTGCTCTGCAGACCTTTCGCAGTCTGGAGCGTCAGGCAGCGCTGGCTTCGCCACTGTCCGAAGCCGAGCTGGCAGCCCTTGTGCTGTTCTCGGTGGCCGCGGTGGTCTGCTGCGGCTGTCTGCCGGTCCTTGTGCTGCTGCTGCTGGAACCCCTCTGTGGTTATCGCTGTGCCTGGCGATCTGCGGTGCTCACTGCGGCCATCCCTGCGGTCGCCGTATTTCTGCCGCGTTCTGATATGCATTACGCAGCCAGCGGATGTCTGCTGCTGTTGCTGGTCGGGCGTGGGATGGCTGCGACCAGCCTGGTCCCGCGGCTGCTGCTCAGCAGTGTTGCCGGCGTTTGGCTGTTTGCCTGTCTGCAGGTGAGCCTGGCGCACCTGCCGGTTCTGGCTGCCGCCGGAGTCTGGACAATCCTTGGGGCACTGCGTCAACCAGTAAACGTCTGGAGGGCTGCGGCCGCGTTCTGGGTGCTATGCCTTGCCGCGCTGGTCGGAACTGCCATCGTCTTTGCGCTGTTCACAGACTGCCGTCCGTGGGTGGTCTGGCGGCAGAATCTGATCAACCATGAAGCATTCTACGGAAAGTACCCGCGGACATGGTGGAAGTGGCTGCTGGTGAATCCGATCGAACTGGCCTTCGCAGCGGGGCCAGCGCTGGCACTGGCCGGACTGGCTGGCGCATGCGGCGCACTGAGGCAACTGTTTTCCCGCGTGTCCCTCGAACCACAGAAATCGCTCGCTGCGGCCATGTTTCTGGTGTGGCTGCTGCTGCTGTTTTCCGGCAAGAATCAGGGCGAAGCGGCACGGCTCTGGACCTTTATCACTCCCTGGGCAGCAGTCTGTGCCGCGTCTCTTATCGCGCCCGTCAGTCCTTCAGCGGGTTTCGGTCAGGGTCCAGGTCGGGGCGCCTGGCTGTTGCTGGTTGTGGCTCAGCTGGTCTGCTGTGCACTGACAACCGGCCGTGTTTCCGGTTACCTGCAGCTGTAACATCCGGGTAGCGCGATTTTGCGGGCTTTGCCGACTTCGCGGGCTCGCCACCGACGGGCAACTGGAAAACGAGTTTCTGATGAAGGAACTCATCAGCCTGCGGAATCGGAGCGACCTAGTTTTCGCAGTGCCCGCAATTGACGCATTCGGAACGTTCGTCAGAGTTGACGAACGCGGTGAAGGCAAACGAATGAAATCTGCGGGCACTGTGCGAGGTTGAGCATGGTTCGCAATTCGTCCGGTTCGCTGCTTGTGGTTGATGATGATCGGCATATTCAGTCCGCAATGGCAGATTACCTCCGCGGTCTTGGGCATCGTACGGAAACGGCCTCAAACTGCACCGAAGCGCTCAGTCGCATGGAAGAATTTCCATTCGAAGTCGTGATCTGTGACGTGAATCTGCCGGACTCCGATGGCTTTCACCTGCTGCAGTGGACCCGCGAGCATGCTCCGGAGACATCCGTGATCCTGCTCACCGGTTTCGGCACTATTGAAAGTGCGGTCGAGGCCATTCGGATGGGCGCCTTCGACTACCTGACAAAGCCGGTGATCGACGAAGAACTGCGGTTCTCGATCGAGCGAGCCATCGGGCAGCGGCAGATTGTCGAGGAGAACCGCAAGCTCAAGGCCCAGCTCAGCCAGCGCTTCGGCCTGTCCAGCGTGATCGGCAAAGACTACAAGATGCTGCGGATGTTTGAGCTGATGGAGAGCGTGGCTGACACGAAAACCACAGTTCTGATTCTCGGCGAAAGCGGCACCGGCAAAACCATGACGGCCCGGGCCCTGCATCAGCTCAGCAATCGTCGCGAAAAGGCCTTTGTCGAAGTTGCCTGCGGTGCGCTTCCGGAAACGCTGCTGGAAAGCGAACTGTTCGGCCATGTCGCCGGTTCCTTCACCGGTGCTTCCCATGACAAAGTCGGAAAGTTTCTGCAGGCCGACGGGGGCACGCTGTTTCTTGATGAAATCGCGACTGCCTCTCCAGCTCTGCAGGTGAAGCTGCTGCGTGTGCTTCAGGATCGTGAGTTTGAACCTGTCGGCGGCAATTTCACACACAAGGTGGATGTGCGACTGGTGCTGGCCACCAATGTGAACCTCGAAGATGCCGTCCGTCAGGGCCGCTTCCGCGAAGATCTCTACTATCGCATCAACGTGATCACGCTCACACAGCCGGCACTGCGGGACCGCATCGGCGACATCCCTCTGCTCGCTCAGCACTACATGAATTACTTCTGTGAACAAACCGGACGCAAGGTGTCGGAAATCGACGACATGGCGATCCACGCCATGCAGAATTACAACTGGCCCGGAAATGTTCGTGAACTGGTCAACGTCATCGAACGTGCCGTTGTGCTCTGCCGCGATGGACGCATCACCACCGGCGACCTCCCGGAGAAATTGTTCGCCGGTCAGGAAAATCGCACCACTGTCGCCGCCAGCCTCGGCAACGCTTCCCTGAAGGCAGCCCTCACTGAGCCGGAAAGGCAACTGATCATCCACGCCCTCGAAAGCACCGGCTGGAACCGACAGAAGACCGCAAAGGCTCTGGGAATCAATCGCACCACGCTTTATAAAAAAATGAAGCGGTACGACATCGACTTCGAGTCGGTCTACAAGAACTTCTGATCAGCCGTATCCGCTCAGGTCCGGATCGTCTGCCGCCTCAGGATCGAAGTCTGGCAGGGGGCCTGTGACCGGTCCGCCACTACCAGGCTGCTGGGGCCCGAGGTCCTCAACAACTGCGTAACGCCCGTCCCACCAGCGAAAAAAGTCCACCTGGCGACAACGCTTGCTGCAGAAGGGCAGCGTCCTGCACTCCGCAGGATCCTCGATCGACTTGCCACAGATCGGGCAGGAAGGCGACTTGATCAATCAGACACCCTGATCCGGCAGTGGAGATTACTTGCGGCCTTTTTTCTTCGGCTGTGGCTTTTCTTCTTCGACGTCTTCGGCGAAATCGTCGAACTCATCGAATTCGGACGATTCATCGGCGTAGTCCGTGAATTCTTCCGGCTCGCCAGCCTCGTCTTCGTACTCGTCCTTCTCTGCCTTTGAACCGGCAGACTGCCCTTTGCTGCCGCCCGAGGCAGGCTGAGTGGCCGGGCCCACCGGAGCTGGCCCCGCCGCCGCGATTGGGTAAAGACCCGGGAAGATTACCACGGCAAAAGGCAATACGCCGATGATAATGCCACCCAGGGCCGCAATCACAAAGACAACCCACAGAACGGCAGACACCTTAGCCTCGTCGCCCAGCATTCCGCCCTGGAAGAGCGCGTACACCATGGCCGCTATCAGCAGATAAGCCGGAATCGCCGCCGCAAAGGCCGCAGCCACAAATTGCTTTCGATTCACTGCGTCCCCCTTCACCTGCCAAAACCACGGCCAGCAACGCGCTTCGCTGTGCTGTCTTCGCTGTCCATCGACATCCTAAGCGCGACAGTTGACCGTTGACAAGGCCCCGGCGGCAGTTTCGGCTGTCTGCCGCCGGTAAATCCGACGCACTCGGTTTTCACGGAATCGGCGGAAACACGGGAACTTCCCAGTTCGTCTGCTCAACCGGGTTCACAGGTCCCGGTGCTGGGGCCTCTTCAGGCATCGGCATGGGAACTGGTGTCTCCGCTGGCGGGGCGGGCATCGGCTGAATCGGTGCCGCAGGGGCGTGGAATTGTTCCGGTGGGCCATGCTGTCCAGACGGAGCCGGCAGCGAACTCCCCGGTCCATGATTCATCGGGCCCGTGTGACCAAAGGGCCCCGGCTGACCGTGAGGACCGTGAGGACCGTGAGGAGCCGGGTGCATCACAGGACCATGCGGACGATGGGGCATGGGGTGCCCCTGATGACCTTGCTGCCCACAGTTGCAGCCTGGCCCGTGCGAAGGACCTGGGGCGGGCATTCCGAACGGAGAATGGCAGCCCGGATCCCCCTGGATAAAGTGTGGCGAAGGAATCGCGGGCGCACTGCAATTGATGTCAGATGTCCATGCCGGGGTGTGGCAACCCGGGTCATCCCCCCAGATGGGCTGTGGAGCTGAGCAATCCGAACCACCGCAAAGGGGAAGTACCGGCTGCAGACCGCCGCTCCAGTCGCCGCAACCGCCACCACAGACACCGCCACAGACGCAGGGGTTTGGAACGCCGACATTGTGGAAGCTGGTCATTGTGTACTGGGATTCGCTCCAGCGATCACCGGCAAACAGGGGCCGGGTTTTACGCACCGGGCGACTGGACTTCGCGATCACCGGCCGCCGGCTGGAGTGCGAATGCTGAGAACATCTGCAGTCATCATCGTGGAGACTGCTCTGAAACAGGGAATCTCGGCCACCGGAGATTTCCATACAGCAGCCGGTGAGAGATAACGAGAGCGAGCTGACAAGCAGCAGGGTGGAGGGGCGCATGAGAGAGAGTTCCGAACAGAGAGCGGACTCATCCGCCGGAAAACGCACTTTTCCGGGGACCGGAGGTCCGTGTAATCCTCGAGGTCGGCAGCTCAAACTGGCAAGCTTTAACGATTACGTCGACTTTTTTGATTTTTCTGATTCTGCCGCCTGTCGGCTGCCGATATGCTGCAATCGGCAAGTGTTTTTGTTGACATCGGCGGGAAATGCCGAATCGGGTTCAGGGACCAGGGAGGGACGTCAGATGCGGACGTTGGTCTGTTGCGGGTTATCAGCGGCACTTTCTGCCGCAGCGGTCCTCATGCTGCAGCAGCTTCCGTGGGCGGGTGCCCCCCTGCAGGCTCAGCAAACCCCGCAGGCTCGCCGACTCGTCTCACAGACGACCGAATCCAACCCGGCGGATGACGTGGCCGAGGCTGGCGAACGTCGCGTGATTCAGGATGCCCTCAGCGACATCCCCGCCCCCCGCGTCTACAACGCAGCCGGTCTGGCCCCCGATGAAGCCGTCGCGGCATTTGTCTATCAGGCGAACGATCGCAGCGTCGTCAACATCGCCACCCGCATCGGCGCGGCCAAAGGCCTGCTGGGAGAAAACCCCACGGCCGATTCCGGCTCTGGTTTTGTCCTTGATCACCGCGGGCACATTCTCACCAACAACCATGTGATTGAAAGTGCTCAGCGAATCCTGGTCACCATGCACGATGGGCAGGAGTTTGACGGCGAGTTGGTGGGACGCGATCCGATCAACGACATGGCCGTTGTTCGCATCAAAGCCCCGCCTGAGATTCTTGTTCCTGTTCGATTCGCCGATTCGTCAGAACTGATGGTGGGCATGCGTGTCTTCGCCATTGGCAATCCGTTTGGACTGGAACGCTCCATGACCACCGGGATCATTTCCAGTCTGGACCGTACTCTGCCCGTGACCCGAGCCCGCTCCATCAAATCGGTGATTCAGATTGATGCCGCGATCAATCCCGGAAACTCCGGTGGACCGCTTCTGAATTCTCATGGGGAAGTGATCGGCATCAATACGGCCATTGCCAGCCGCACGGGTCAGAATTCCGGCATCGGCTTCGCCATCCCCTCAAATCTGGTGGCCCGCATCGTGCCGGAACTGATTGCTCACGGTCGCTTCATACGTCCCGAATTCGGTATTGATGAAGTATCGAAGACGGAAGAGGGACTGCGGATCATTACGCTGGTGCCCGAGGGGCCTGCTGAAAAGGCAGGGCTGCGGGGCCCGATGATTCGCCGCACGCGTCGCGGCATCTTCACGTTTGAGTCCCGCGATGTGGCCACCGCCGACGTGATTGTGGGTGTCAACGGCAGGAAGACCGTCAAACCGGACGAGTTTCTGTCGGAAGTGGAGAGCCACCGACCAGGAGATCGGATCACGATTGAGGTGATCCGAGGTGGCCAGGTCGTGTCAGTGCCAGTGGTGCTGGAGTAGTCGTTTCAGGCGAAGATCTTGTCGTGCACGGTTCCGGCGACGTCGGTGAGCCTGAAATCGCGCCCGGCGTGTCGCCACGTCAGCCGCAGATGATCCAGTCCAAGGATGTGCAGCAGCGTGGCATGCACATCGTGAATGTGCATGGGATTTTCCTGAGCGTAGTAGCCGTATTCATCGGTGGCACCGTAACGCATGCCGCCACGAACTCCGCCACCCGCCATCCACATGGTGAACCCTTCGGGGTTGTGGTCGCGACCATCGGTGGTGCCCTGAGCGGTCGGTGTGCGGCCAAATTCTCCGCCCCACAGCACCAGCGTGTCTTCGAGCAGGCCACGCTGTTTCAGGTCCTTTAACAGTCCGGCGATGGGGCGGTCAACTTCCAGCGCATTTTTGGAGTGACCTTTACGCAGGTCCCCGTGCTGGTCCCATTGCACAAAAGCATCGCTGTGTGTCACCTGAATGAATCGCACGCCAGCTTCGGCAAACCGCCGGGCCATCAGGCACTGCCGCGCGAAGTTCTCTGTCACCTTTTCGTCCAGACCGTAAAGTTTCTGGGTGGCGGCCGTTTCCTGACTGAGGTCCTGCAGGCGGGGCATTTCACTTTGCATGCGAAACGCCAGCTCCCAGGTCGCCGCACGGGCTTCCAGAGCCGGCTCTGCAGGGAGCGATGCCGAATGGTCGCGATTGAGCTGCTGCAGGAGGTCCAGCTGCAGACGCTGAGTGGCCGGTGACCAGCGATCGTTGGAAATGTACCTCACGGCCGCCGACGTTGCCGGCTGGCTGGCCACACCCAGTGGAATTCCCTGATTGCGAGCTGGCAGGAAGGCAGATCCCCAGTTGTTCAGGCCGCCGTGAGCCAGCGTGGGACAGATGGTGACGAAGGATGGCAGGTTCTGGTTTTCAGTCCCCAGTCCATAACTCACCCAGGCCCCCATGCTGGGACGCACAAAATTATCGCTGCCGGTGTGCAGCTTGAGTGCCGCTCCGCCGTGGGCCGCATTCGTGCCATGCACGGAATTGAGGAAACAAATGTCATCCACACATTCGCTGACGTGCGGAAACAGGTCGCTCACCGGAATGCCGCTTTCACCCCGCGGACGAAATCGCCACGGTGATCCCAGCAGGTTGCCGGTTGGAGCGAACTGCACGCGAGGCTTGGCGAACGGGAGCGGCTTGCCGTCGTCCTGCTGGAGTTTGGGCTTGTAATCGAAGGTGTCGACCTGAGACGGTCCACCCTTCATAAACATAAAGATCACCCGCCGAGCACGCGGAACAAAGTGAAACGGCGAATGGCCCGCGTCCGCAGCCGCTGCCGAATGGCACATCGCGGAAAACGCCAGACTGCCGAAACCAACGGCCGTATTTCTGAGCGCCTGACGACGACCGTATGCTGCTGGCTGCATGTCCATATCCCACTCCTCCACAATCAAACTCAGCGGATATACAGGAACTCGTTGGACATCAGAAGTGTCTGACAGAGACTGGTCCAGACTTTGACTTCGTCGCCTGCTGCGGGGGCATCCTGCTGAAGCTGTTGTGCAATTTGCCCCATGGCCAGCTGCAGGTGCTGAATGTCGGCGGGCGTTGCGGGGCGTCCCAGCGTTCTCAGCAGCAGCTGGTCGACACGGGTGGCGAAGTCGGGAGAATGTTCCAGCACCTGTCGGGCAAGGTTTTCCGCAGCCTGAAGGACCAGCGGACTGTTCATCAGAAACAGCGCCTGAGATGCCACTGTGGACGAACCTCGGTCACCGTTTGGAACCGCACCGTCCGTGCAGTCGAACAGAGACATGGCGTCGTAGAGATTGTTGCGGATCACCGGAAGGTAGATCGACCGGCGGAAGGAATCGTAGCGGGTGCCGTCCTTCGAGGTGTGATCGAAGAGGAATTCGCGGTTCTTCACATGCAGCATCGACTGGCCCATGGTCGGATCCAGCTGACCACAGGCCGCCAGCACAAAGTCGCGGACCGCCTCCGCCTCCAGCCGGTGAACGCTCCAGCGCCAGTGCAGGTGGTTATCCGGGTCGGTTTCCACAGCGCTGTTGTCCCGGCCGGCAGCCAGTTGCCAGGTGTGTGATTTCAGAATCAGACGATGGAGCGTTTTGAGCGACCAGCCGCTGTCGACAAATTCAGCGGCAAGCCAGTCCAGCAGTTCCGGATGCAGGGGCGGTTCACCAAGCTTGCCGAAATTATCCGTAGAGGCGGCAAGGCCGCGACCAAAGTGCCACCGCCAGACGCGATTGACAATCACACGCGGCGTCAGCGGATTGGCTGGTCCAACGATCCAGTTGGCCAGTTGCAGACGGCCACTGTGTTGTTCCGGAATCTGCAGCGCACGGTCCGGATCGAGCACCAGGGGAAGTCCGCGGGGCACGCGACGTCCGGGAGCGAGGTGGTTGCCACGCGGGAGAATGCGGGCAGAGTCGATGGTGCCTTCCACAACACCCATGGCCGTGGGAAGCTCTGGGGTGGCTGCTTCGAGCGACTTAAGTTCACTGCGGAGCTGCTGCAGTTGGGTTTTCTGGTCGGCGCTGAGCTGATCTTCGGGGATCGACTGGCCGGTGGCGGCGGAGGCGGCAGCGAGAAACGCGTCGACTTCTGCTTTCTTTGCGCTGATCAGTTGCTGGTGCATCGCCAGAGCCGCACGGTCTGAGTCTGTGGCAATGGAATTTTCGTTCCATTTGGCGATGCGTTTGAGCGACTCCATGGTTTTGGTGCTGAGGAAGATGCCGGCCAGCGAGTAGTAGTCGGCCTGCGAAATGGGGTCGAACTTGTGATCGTGACAGCGGGCACAGCCGATGGTCAGTCCCAGCATCGAGCGGCCGATGGTGTCCAGCTGTTCGTCGATGATGTCCAGATGCAGCTTGTGTTCGTCACCCTCGGCCAGCACCTTCGGCCCCAGCGACAGAAATCCGGTGGCAATCAGCCGCTGATTTCGCAGCACCGGATCCGGCTGGTCGTCGGTGAGCAGATCCCCAGCCAGCTGTTCGCGGAGAAACTGGTGCATTGGCTTGTCGGCGTTGAAGGAATCGATCACGTAATTGCGATAGCGCCAGGCATTGCCGTGAGCGATGTTCTCGTCGAGCCCGTTGGAATCCGCGTAGCGCACCACATCCAGCCAGTGCCTTGCCCAGCGTTCGCCGTAGTGTGGCGATGCGAGCAGTCGATCGACGGCCCGTTCGAAGGCGTTAGGCGAGGTGTCGGCGAGAAACTCACGAATCTGCTGGGGGGAGGGCGGGAGCCCTGTGAGCTGGGCTGAGGCACGACGCAGCAGAGTCAAACGGTCGGCGGCCGCGTTCTGCTTCAGTCCCCGCTGCTGCAGCTGCTGGGTGATGAATGCGTCGATCGGCGTGAGGATTTGCGGGCCGGAAATCGCGGGCACCGCAGGTTTTTCCAATGGCCGCAGCGACCAGGACTTTCTGGCCTCCTGCGGGTCAAACGGAGCGGCCGGAATCACCGGCTGAACGGGCCCGTCGGCGTGCAGAGCCCCCTGCTGAATCCAGTCTTCAAGGATCCTGATCTGTTCGGGCGTGAGTCGACCTTCGGGAGGCATCTGCAGAGAAGAATCAACCTTGCGGACCGCCACCAGCAACAGGCTTTCTTCTGGTTTTCCAGGAATCACCGGGGGCCCGGAATGTCCACCGGCATTCAGCCCCGCCAGCGTGTCCAGTCGCAGAGCGGACTCTTGAGAGTCGGGACCATGGCACGAAAAACAGTGCTGTTGCAGGAGCGGTGCCACCTGCTGCTTCCAATGGTCGCCCGCGGCAGGAACCGGTGGGGGATCCTGAGCATTGAGCGGGGTCAGCCTGAGGGCTGAAACGATCCCGATCAGCAGCAGTCCGGGGCGGAGGAGTGACAGTGGCAGGCAGAGATAACGGGCGGGCATTTGGAGGACCTCCAAACAGACTTGCGGGGTCTCGCAAGATTAGGCTCTGGATGGGGGTTTCACAAGTCGAAACCGGGGTTGAGCAGGCGAATGGAGAAATTCGGAGAGCCACTGCGGCTGAATTGCTATTTCAATTCCACCCCGAATTCCTTCATGAAAAACTTCATGTCTTCCCAGACGAGCTTTTTCGCATCGGTGTTGCGAAGCAGATAGGACGGGTGGTAGGTGCAGAGCACTTTGGCCGAACCGTGCGAGTAAAACTGTCCCCGCATCCTGCCAATCGGTGTGGTTACGCCGAGCAGGTTCTGGGCAGCTACTGCTCCGAGGCAGATGATGTACTGAGGATTCACCAGCTGAAGTTGTGCATCAAGAAACTCCCGGCAGTTCGCGGCCTCCTGCGGGTGCGGCGTCCGATTGCCCGGGGGACGGCACCGGAGCACGTTACAGATATAAAGGTCATCACGCCGCAGCTGACTGGCGATCAGAATGCGATCCAGCAACTGCCCGGCGGCACCGACGAAGGGCTGACCAGACTCGTCTTCTTCCTGCCCTGGGGCTTCACCAATCAGCAGAATCTTTGCGGTGACGCTGCCAGTCCCGAACACGGTCTGCCGCCGCCGACTGGCAAGCTCCGGGCACCGCTGGCAGCCAGCCACCACCCCCCGCAACGCACACATCGCCCCCTCGCGCTCGTCAGCTGTCTCCAGCGAACCGGCGAGGACAGCATCAACCTGCGGAAGTCTTTCGGGGATCCGTACTGCGGATGGCTCAAGCTCTTCCGCAGCAAGCAACCCGGCAGCCCGGCGGAGCGGTTTTACCGGGGGAGCAGTGCGAGCAGCCGCGGAGGCACCACGGGTTGCCGCGGCACCTGCCGTCGCCCCTCCAGCGGCCCCTGCCGCCGCGCCCTGAGTTCGCACAGGCCCCGTGGCCGGCCCCGAGACCGCAACTGTCCCGTCCGCTGTTGGCACGGCGACCCGTTTCTGCAATTCCACCTTGGGAATATGCGTCACTCCAGCCGCCGTGAGGTGCTGCAACAGCTGGGCGACTGTGCGCTTGCTCAACATCAGAAATTTTCCTCAGAAACCTGCACGACAGTGGCACCCACCAAAACGCAGGCCCGGTTGGGCAGCCGCGGATCCCGGTTTCATTGCACCAGACAGGATAATCTATTGGAGGAAGACTGGCCACCTGGGACAGAAAAATCAAAGACGGGCCTCCGGATATGGGCCCATGGCATTGAAGTTTTCCAGAAACATGTGAAAAGGCGAGCAGTGGATGTCAATCCCCCGGTAACGGTGCGTGCCCGCGCGGTCGGCGTCGCACCAGGAGCGGCCCGGGGCCACACCGGCCGATTGACATCGACCGCTCGCCTCGCATGATCGGTTCGAGGCGTTTCAACGGAGAGCGAGCCCTCTAAACCCTCTGAAACACCAAAGTCAACGCCATTGGGCGGACCCCGGCTGCGGGCAAAAAAGAAACCCCGAAGAACGTGAGTTCTTGGGGGTTTCAGGTAGCGGCGGAGGGATTCGAACCCCCGACACGCGGATTATGATTCCGCTGCTCTAACCGACTGAGCTACGCCGCCAACGGATTGGTGCACCAGATGTCGGATCCTGGAGCCCCAAAGTTTACCAGTTTTACCAAACAAATCCACCATCAATCCCGGTGTGCCCGCTGGACGGGAACCGCCGAGGAGTTCCACGCAGAAACTGCTGGAACGGATTGTACGGGGATTCGGACACGCGGCAGAGTTTGCCGGTTCGCGATGCGACGATTCTAGCAGAATCCGCCGGGTGCTCAACCGAGCGGCGCAAATTGCCGGCTGGTTGGGAACCGTGAAGTTGCGAGAGCCGTTTGCTGACAACTTCAGCCAAACCGCAGGGGCAATCCGGGACAGCAATCGAGTAGTCTTCGGGAAGTCTGCTGCCGACGGCGCCGGATTTTCCGTCCGCCAGGGTTATTCCGGTTCTTCAGCGGCAGATTGTGCAGGTGAACGAACTCTGATGCATCGGTCTACCGAAGCATTAAGTTGTGGAAACGGAGGCGACGAAACAGATGCGGGGCTCCATGCTCCGTACTTCTCCACCGTTTCACCATTCCGGAAAATATTGAGGTCAGGCAATGAAAAGGCTCATGCTGGGAGCCGCTGCTGCAGTTGCGGTCCTGCTGCACAGCGGAGTGTTATTGGCCGGAGTGCTCGGCGCCGGTGGATTCCTCGGCTGTCCGACGTCCGCCTGCTCACCCTGTGGCGATTTCGTCGCCGCTCGCTGCGGTACTCCGACTGGTTGCGGCATGCAGCAGCAGGTCGTTTGGGAAACCGAACAGTACAACTGCATGAAAACCGTCTACGACTACTGCACAGAGACCCGCCCGGTCAGCTGTGTGAAGAATGTGTACGAAACGTGCTACCGTGACGAGTGCTATACGGTGTGCCAGCCCGTCTACCAGACCTGCTACCGCACCGAATGCTTCACCGTTTGCAAACCCGTCTACCAGACCTGCTATCGTGATGTCACCTGCCGCGTCCGCAAGCCTGTCTACCAGACCTGCTACCGCGACGTCTGTTACACCGTTTGTAAGCCCGTCTACCAGACCTGCTACCGCACCGTGTGCTACAACATCTGCAAGCCTGTCTACCAGACCTGCTATCGCGATGTCTGCACCACCAGCTGGAAAACTGAAACTCAGACCTGCTGGAAGGATGTCTGCTACACCACCTTCAAGCCCGTGACCGAATGCCGCACAGTTGACGAATGCAGCGGAGAATGGGTCACGGAAACTCGCCAGATCCCGGGCGCCATCGTCGAAAAATGCGTCTGCGATCCCTGCAATCCCTGCTGCTGCAAAAAGGTTCAGGTGCAGTGCCCGCCGACCACCATCTGCTGCCGTCGCTGGGTGCCAAAAATTGTGCAGAAAACAATCACCTGCACCCGTATGATTCCCGAAGTCTGCCACAAAAAGGTGCCCTACACCGTCTGCCGCCAGGTCCCAGTGCAGTGCATCACCAAAGTGCCCTACACTACCTGCACCTTCACCACTCAGACGTGCTCGAAGCAGGTTCCCTACACCGTCTGCAACATGGTTCAGGAAACCTGCACCCGCAAGGTTCCTTACACAACCTGCACATGGATCGAAGAGTGCATCACCCGTCGCGTGCCCTACACCACCTGCCGCATGGTTCAGGAAACCTGCACTCGTCAGGTGCCCTACACCGTGTGCCACATGCAGCAGAAGGTCTGCACCCGGAAAGTGCCCTACACTGTCTGCCGACAGGTCTGCGAAACTCGACTCGTCACCACCAGCAAGTGTGTTCCTCGTCAGGTTTGCGTAACCATGACCCGCTGCGTGCCACGCGTCGTCTGCCGACCGGTCTGCTGTGATCCCTGTGCGGAACCCGCCTGTGCCGCTCCCGCCACCGCCATGGAAACCGTTCCGGCCATCCAGTGAGTCGAAGCGACAAACAGCAACGCTGAATCAGGGAGCCTGGTTTTCCAGGCTCCTTTTCTTTTGCCCCCCCCAACTTTCCGCCCGCAGGTCCAGAAACTCTCACAGGGCACTTTAATTTGGTCATTCGCCTGGGTACGCTGACGAGCCCCCTCCCCCGCCGTCGCTCCTCAGGGATCACGAATGATGAGCAAAAAGCAGCCGAAAACTCCGGATTTCGATGGCGATTTCAGCTTTCTCGGACAACCGCCTGCTCAGCAGGACCTACCGGAGCCCGCGGCTGAGTTGCCCGTGATCGCGCCTGTTGTCACTCCCGCACCAAAGCCGGCCCCCAAACCAGTCGCCGCAAAGCCGGTCGCACCTCCGCCACAACCGCCAGCACCACCGCAGCCCGAAGCTGCTGCCCCGCCAGCACCGGTTGCTCATGCAGCGTCCACTGCTCCGCCCACACC
>JBEIEK010000046.1:0-24995 GCA_040382995.1 Planctomycetaceae bacterium | reverse complement strand
CTGCCGGTCGACTAGTTGGATACTGAGGCGCGCAGGCACCGCAAAGAGAAGCGGCGAGGGTCAGTCGCTTGAGAAGCGGATGACGCCTGAGGGTGGAGGCGCAGTTTTCGCCTCTGAAATTGTTGGGGCCTCGTCCCGGAACCGTCTTATTGCCGGATTCGTGCGTTTCGCCGCTGTGGCTCGCCTTTTCCTCAACCTGTTCTGTCGGTTATACCGACTGAAGGATGTGGCAGAGTCCGGAAGTGCGCCTGCGGATTGAATCTGCAAAAATTGCCGGCGGATCGCGGATTTCCCTTGATACCGGCCAGATCCTGTTTTCTGAATCAGGTCAAACCCAATGCTGCTGAACACCTGGCTTTCTTTCGCCCGTCGCCGTCTGTCTGTGGCTGCTTCTCGCCGTGCTGGTCGCCTGAATAGCCCTCAGGGCAGTCGGCTTGAGGCGCTGGAAGATCGCATGCTGCTTTCAGGCAATCCAGTGGATGTCGATTCGCTGGTGATCAACGCTGATAACCAGTCGCTGTTCACCAATCCGGCGGGTGGACTTGTGGTGACCAACGCGTCACTGGGCACGAAGACCGGATTGATTATTGAAGGGATCAGCATCTCTCCGACATCCGGTGACTCGATTTCGATCAGTCTGACCGGGGTGCCGCTGCAGCGTCTGGCGATTGAATCGGTGAGCATTACGCAGGCCAGCGCGGCAGGGATTGGGGTTAATCTTGATCTCACCAACGTAACGAACCTTGCGTCAGTGGCTCTGGAAGACCTCTCCATCTCCGGCCCGGGGCGGGGGATCGATTTGAACTTCGTGAATACAGACACGGGGTCTTTGACAATTGAGGATAGCCGGATCACTGGTGTTTTGGTTTCTGCATCTCAGGGATCGGACATCAGCAATGGCGTGATCTCGGAGAATATCATCGTCGCCCCGGCAGGTTTCGAGGGGATTTTGCTGGACCTGCAGAGCACGGCCACGACGACTGCTACCGCAAACAACTTCCGAATTATCAACAATTCTCAGATTTCCACCCGCGACCGGGACGCGGTGCGGGTCAACGCCGCGGGTGCGCTGAATGCTTCCCGCAATACCGTTGCGACGCTTGACGGACTGACGATTCAGAACAACACGATCGGATCGTCCGAAGGTGCCAACGTGACTTTCCGGGCGGACGGTGACACCTTTGTGCAGCCATTCACACTGACAAACCGATCGGTGAGTGGTGAGCGGCTGCAGACTTTTGTGCTGGATCTGCGTGATATTGGGTTGCAATTTGATCCGAATCCGCAAACAGGAAAACCATTCACGGCGGTCGGTGGTACCGGTGCGATTACCGGCCTGACCACTGCAGTGCTCAGCAACAACAATCAGACGCTGACGGTTTCCTTCACGGACTTTAATCCCGGTGAAACGCTGCAGTTCGTCCTCGACATTGATGTTCTCGGCCCGATTCCCACGTCGATTTTCGGTAACCAGCTGATTGGTGCGGACGTTCAGTTTGATTTCCGCGACCTATCAAATGCGGTGAAGAATCTTGCTGGTGAAATGGCTGGTGACCCGGCAGCTCTCTCTGGCTCTCAGTTTCTGCCGGGCGCTGGCGTGGCAGGTGTGACGCATGGCGTGCAGATTGCAGCTTCCGGAGTGCCGGTGACCAATCTGACGATTGGATCGAATACCATTTCTGGCTCTCCGGGAAATGGATTGTTCCTGAATTCAAGGCTTTACAGCGATATTTCGGGAGTGGTGACGGGGAACACAATTTCCGGGGCGGGTCAGGACGGCGTCCGTGTCAGCATGCAGGACAGTCGATTTGCCGGGCTCATCCAAAACAACTCGATTTCCAACAACGGTGGCAACGGTATTTCGCTGCTTCCCAGTGTTTCCCGGACGGCAGCCGTTCAGACGGTCACTGGTGGCACACTGAACACTCCATTCGTCATCACCTCAGCCAACCATGGGTTGCAGACTGGCGACTTCGTCATTCTTCAGGGTATTCAGGAGGCGAACGAGAACATCAATCATCGGGCCAATGGTCAGTTCCTGGTGACTCGTGTTGATAACAATCGATTTTCGCTTCAGGGGACGGGAATCAACTTCGGTCGAGTGTTTTCGTACGCTGGCGGTGGTACGTGGTACGTCCCGGATTTCCGGGGCGGTGGTTCTGACCAGAATGCGGCTCGTGGTTTTTCGCAGATCGACCTGCGGGTTGATGCGGCGCCGATAGCGATCACCGACGCCACGAACACGGCGGACATTCGCATCACAGCGGTGGGACATGGCCTGAAGACCGGCGATCAGATTCGGATTACGGGCGTTCAGGGCAACCCGAATGCTAATGGGATCTTCACGGCAACGGTGATCTCGGCCGATCAGTTTCTGCTGAAGGGGCGTGCAGGCAACGGCAATTACACAATTGGTGGTTCGTTCGTGAAGCTGGCCGAAGCGGATGCCAACGGTCGTCTGGTTCAGCAGGGTTTGCTCGACAACTCCATCAGCAGCAATCGTGGCGCGGGCATTTTTGCTCGTCCGGAGGCTGGTTCCACGGTTCGGGCCGACATCATTCGGAACGTAATCACGGACAATGACGACAAGGGCATTCTGTTTCAGTCCTATTCCTTCGGACTGGGTACTGCACTGCCATTGACCGAAGGTGATCTCAACGCGACGGTTGCATCGCAGGATCTTGGCTACAACGTGTCGATTGGTGCTGAATCTCCGGGACAGGGGAACGTGAGCAACGGTGGCAATACGCTGCATTCCAATCGCGGTGCTGCAATTGCCCTTGAGGCACTTGACTATGGAACTGGGTCCTTCGAGGTCTGGAACAACACCATCACCTCGACAGAGGACGACGCCAACGCTGCGACTCCATATACCGGCGACGGCATTTTCATTCGCCTTGACGATGGTCGCATCATCGCGGATTCGTCGGCGATCCTGCAGCAGTCGGTGATCCGTAACAACGTGATTGGTGTGGACAATCAGGGGAATGCCGGGAACGGTCTGTTCTTTTCAATGAAGGAGCGCACCCGGTTACAGATTTTGGACGTGGTATTCAACACGTTCCTGAATAACGGACGGGACGGGTTCCATTTTGAGCGTTCAGAAGACGCGCGTTTGAACCTTTTGCGGTTTGAAAAGAACCGTGCCACCAACAACACGGGTGACGGTTTCGACCTGTTCGCGAAAAACACGACGCTGGACCGCCAGGACTTCGATATCAACGACAACTTCATCGAGGACAACGGTCAGTACGGTGTCCGCGTGGATGCTCAGGCGGATGCCCGCCTGGGAATCCGTTTTGACAACAACACCGTGCGTCGCAACGGTCATACGCCCGCGGGTCAGGGCTTTCATGCGAATGACGGCACCGCTCGTTCGCTCGGAGCGGCCGGTGGTGTCGGCATTCGTGGTTTCCAGCAGATTGATATCACGTTTGACGCCACGGATACAATCATCAGCGACAACATCGGCGACGGGCTGTCGATCGACGCGTTCAACTATTTCGACACGCTGCGAGTATCGTCGCTGTTCACTCGGGTCACGTTCGACAACAACACCAGGACGGGGCTTCGCAATCACGGTGCCGCCTTTGGTGGCTTCGACCTCTTCGACTGCTCGCTCAGCAACAATGGTGAGGACGGCTTCCGCAGCATTTCAGTCGAAGATAAGAATGATCCGTACCAACGTCGGGTAGGTTGCATGGACATTGACCTGCGCGTTATGCGGTCTGTGTTCAATAACAATGGCAAGGATGGTGTGCACCTCGGACAGGGCCTCAGTGCGGTCTTCGGCGACGGCACTCAGCTCAATTCCAACAGCTTCGACTTTAATGGCCGCAGTGGCCTGATGATTACTCAGCACAACAGTCCGTATCTTGATCGCCTGACAGCGCTCGGAGACGAACGTCGTCGGCATGTGCAGGTGAACTATGCCACATTCCAATTCAATGGTGCGTCCGGTGTCGACATCGGAATTGACCCGACGCAGGAGGCAGCGATCGCAAATGTTGAGCAGGGTGATGAAGTTGCATCTGATATTGCAGTGACCATTAACAATGCGGTGATTGTCGGTAACGCCCGAGACGGTGTCGAGTATCTGGGAGATGACATCTTCCGCATCGCTCGTGCCACAGGTGGTGGTCAGGATTGGCCGGCCCGGTATAACTCAGCCCTTGAAGTTTCAAACTCCCGCATCACCAACAACGGTGGTCGTGGCATTGACATTCTCAACCGCCACCAGCAGGACGTCTACGTGACTCTTGTTGGTAACGAGATCCTGTCGAATGCGCTCGAGGGGATCTATGTCTTCAATACGGCCTCACCCGATCAGGTCCAGTTCAGTTCGGCTGACCCTTTCGTACCGAATTTGACCGGCAGTGCAGTCCCGAACCCCAATATTGAGCTTCGCATTCAGCGAAACCTGATCCAGTCCAACGGCAGCTTTAGCCCGCAGTCGCGAGTTCCCACAATCTTTGAACGCGGGCAGAACGATGCCGGTGGAACGCCGGTCGTTGACTGGATGCATGGTGATACACTGATCCCCGGCACCCTGGGCGGACTGGTTATTCGTGTGGGGACTGCAGACACCATCGGACGGTTGAACATCGCATCGGCCGGTGAGGAACTGAGTCTCTCAGGTATTGATGCAGAGATTTGGCAGAACCGATTTGACGGTAACTATGGAACTGACGTTTATTTTGACAGTGTTGTGACCCAACTTCCGCCACACACCGCCGACAGATTCAACCTCGGCGACAATCCGGACTTCCGCTGGAATCAGGGCTATCGTGACCCACTGGCACGTTTCGACCTCGTGTTCCGCGAGAACACAGGCAATTCGCTGGATGTGATTAACGGTTTTGCCTTTCTTGACAACATCGAGGCGGAATTTAAGTCCCGCAACCAGCTGGATAACCAGTCTCCTCCGGATCACGCTCCTCATAACAACAACCCGAATGGCCATTGGAGCAACTCAGGGCGTCCCCGAAATGCCACGCGCACCATAGGTCGCACCGGTGACCAGGTTGGTGGCGTGCCCGGGGCGAACACCATGATTCTGGACGATGGCGCCATCTTTGGTGCGAGGCCGCAGTGGTCCTACGACGGACTGGGAACTCCGACCTGGCGCGTCGAAGCAGACTTCGACTTCGGCGGATTCACACAGAATTCAAGCACCCAGGGCTTCAGTACATTCTTTGATCGTGTGGGACTTGAAGGGGACATACCGCAACTGGGAATCCTTGCCGACTACCAGTGGGACACTGGAGTGAATACTCCAAGCTTCATCGGGGACACGCCGTTTTCTCTGAACCGAGGCGACGTGTTCAATGTTCGTGCGGGTGAAACCCCAATTGCTGCGGACGCTCTGGAAAACAACAACAGTTTTGTTGGGGCGACTCGGCTCGGCACAGTCTCAGGTGCCGGTAATTCCGTGGCCGCGATCACACCAAACAACAACCTGAACATTCATCTGAAAGCGGATCGCGACTATTACCGGTTCACTGCTGGTGGCACTGGCGCACTGACATTGAACGTGAGTGTGAATAACAGCGCCGACGATAGTATCTTCTACATGATCTACGAAGTGCAGCCGGATCGGCAGACCGAAGAGGTTGCAATGGTTCGGAACGCAGACACGACAACCAATTACCAGTCTGCCGCGTTCAGTTCTCCGTCCTCTGTTTCCGTGAATGTTGTTGCCGGACGGGAATACATCGTTGAGATCCTCAGCGACGAGCTCGAAAGTACCGGATTTGACCCCTTCGGCAAGCCTTTCGTCTACGGAACTGTCCGGTCCTATTCGCTGATCATTGACGCTCCCCAGAACAGTGGTGGCGGCGGTGGCGGTGGCGGCGGTGGTGGCGGTGGTGGCGGTGGCGGTGGTGGCGGTGGCGGTGGTGGCGGTGGCGGTGGTGGTGGCGGTGGAACCGGCAGCGGAAACACCGGTGGCTCGAAGCCAGGCAGCCCCGACGTGGAATTCCTCGGACCAGTAACTCCGGATCCTCGCAGCGTTTCTGCTGGTGTGGTGTTCATCACGTTCACCGAGGATGTGACGGGCGTTGACATCACGGATTTCCGGTTGAGCCGCAATGGTGTTGATATTCCGCTGACAACGCTCACTGTGAACCAACTTGCCCTGCATCGGTATTCGATTGATCTGTCGGGGTTGACCGCTGAGCCGGGTGATTACGCGCTCACTCTGATCTCGGCAAATTCGGGAATTCGGGATCTGGATCAAAGCAATCGACTGTTTTTGAAGGATCCGTTGAATCCGGTGCTGGAACTGGCTCAAAAGTCTGACACGTGGACGACCGCAGTCGACTCGCCGGATCTCATTGACCTTCCGGACACCAATCCGGGAGACGGCGTATCGCGGGCCATCACAGGTGAGCGGACACTTCGTGCTGCGATTATGGAGAGCAACGCATCTCCGGGGATTGATGTCGTGCAGTTGGGTGCCGGGATTTTCCAGCTGAGCACTTTCGGAGACTTCGAGGATCAGGCGGCTACCGGTGACCTTGATGTTACCGGGGAACTGACCATTCGCGGGCAGGGTGCTGATTCAACGATCATCGACGGCGGATTACTGGACCGCGTGTTTCACATTCTTCCAGGTGCCCGGCTGACGTTGCAGAACATGACGATTCGCAACGGTCGAGCCTTCGAGGGTGGTGGTATCTACAACGCCGGTACGCTGACTCTGCTGAACGTGAACATCATCTGCAGCATTGCTGGCAGCCAGGGTGGCGGCATTTACAACACCGGAACGATCACTGGGAATGTGGTCTCGGTGTCTGAGAATATTGCTGGTTCGCGCGGTGGTGCGATTAACAACCTGGGTTCGCTGACATTGACCAGTACCACGCTTTCGACGAACTATGCGGGTTCACGTGGTGGTGGTTTGTTCAATGAGACTGCGGGCACTGCGTTACTGCAGAACGTGAGTGTGATCAATAACGAATCCGGTTCTCGTGGCGGTGGAATCAACAGTGAAGCTGGTGCCGCTGTGACCGTGGTGAATTCGCTGCTTGAGCGCAACGTGACGGATGCAGATCTGCCAGGATCGACAGCATCTTCGTCGCTGGACTTCCACGGCGTGCTGACATCGCTGGGTTTCAACCGCATCCAGGTGCTGGACCAGACGTTTATCAACAAGGCTGCAGCGGGACTGCTGGCTGCTGACGAGGTCGGCAGTGACAGTAGCCCGTTGGCAACGGCTACAGGTGACCTGACATACGTGGGCGGAAATGGGGTTGGCTACAACCCTCTGATCCCAGGCAGTGCAGCGATTGACGCCGGAAGCAATTCACTTTATCCGATTTCCCCGATTCTTGGTCAGAAGGACGGTGGTGGCAATCCGCGACTGGTGGACGGCAATCGGGACGGCGATCTGAGGATCGACGTGGGTGCGACTGAGTTTCTGACCAATGATCCTGTGGCGATCTTTACGGCCAACCCGAACCCTGCCGCTCTCGGAGAGACCATCTTCTTCGACGCGTCGCGTTCTTCTCACCCCAATCCATTCTCCGGTCGCACCATCAGCCAGTTGCAGTGGTTTTTTGACTGGCCGAATCTGACACCGACGCTGACCACTGCGGGTGATGTGCGGACCACGACGTTCTCTTACAACGACGCGACAAGACTCAGCTATACAGTTCGGCTGGTGGTGACAGACAGTCTGGGGGCCAGCAGCTTTGTTGAGACGGAGGTACTTGTTGGGCGTCCCACGGTTCCGGTGATCAATCGTCCGTTTGACGTCACCACGGATCGGACACCAGAGATTCGGTGGACTGCCAGTCCGGCGAAGTACAAGGTGGTTTTGAAGCGGACGGGCAGTCCGGACGTAACGCTTGCCGAGAATCTGTCGACGACTTCGTTCACTCCGACAAACAACCTCGCACCGGGTAACTATCGCGTTGTGGTCATTGCCTCCAACGCGATGGGTGAATCGGTCAGTGACGAGCGTGCGTTTACGATCACCACGATTTCTCCGACTAAGCCAGCGGGTGTGACGTTTGACCTGACTCCATTTTTCAACTGGTCTGACATCCCTGGTTCGACTCGCTATGAGCTTGCGGTGGATCGCACGCGACCTGTGCGGAGGACTGATGTCATTCGTCAGCAGTTCATTCCCACGAACAGTTACGAGACGCCAAATTCACTGGGCGCGGGTGAGTACACATGGTCAGTGCGAGCATTTGACGGAGATGACAACCCGGGTGCGTGGAGTGCGGTTCAGACATTTACCATTGCACAGGTGGCCATCACCAGGCCGCTGACCCCGACGATGGATACCACTCCAACCTTTGAGTGGACCGATCTGGGGGCGTTCCGTTACGAGTTTTGGGTGAATCAGGTTGGCGGTCAGGTGAAGCTGATCTATACCACGGTGCAGGGCACCACATTCACTCCGATCACACCGCTGCCGAACGGCACTTTTGACGCGTGGGTGAGACCTCTGGCCGAAGACGGTGAAGCTGGGTTGTGGAGTCAGAGGTATTCGTTCCAGATGGACTACCGCCTCGGCCCGCAGACGATCGCGCCAATAGGAGTGACCACCGACAGTACTCCAACTTTCCGCTGGCAGGCGATTGACACCGCGGTTCGGTATGACCTGTGGGTCGACAATCTTTCGACAGGCGTGAAGCAGGTGATTCGGCTGTTTGTGAATCACATTCCCGGTGCGAAGGAAATCACGTATACCCCGACCGCTTCGTTAATCACCTCAAATTATCGATGGTGGGTGCAGGCTATTGGCGCCGATGGCCGTCGCACGGCATGGAGCAGGCCCACTGACTTCAACGTCCCGGTACCGTCAATTCTTGCTCCGCGTGGTTCCATCAACACGAATCTTCCAAACTTCGTCTGGCGCGGTGTGGCGGAATACGTGCGATACGACCTGTGGGTCGACAACCTGACGACCGGCCAGAAACAGGTGTTGCGACTGCAGAATCTCACGGGAACCTCCTATCAGACCGTGCTGCCGTTCGAGAATGGCACTTTCCGGGCATGGCTGCGGGCATTTGACAAGGACAATAACGTCTCGCAGTGGAGTGCTTCGGCGGACTTTTCCATCAGCGTTGGCGTGGGTGACGCTCCGACGCTGCTCGGACCGTCGGGATTTGCCACCAGCATTCCCACCTTCTTCTGGACCGGTGGGACTCGTGTGGTGACTTACGAAATTCTGGTGAAGGATCTCTCGCAGGCCGCTCAGCCAACGGTGATTAACCAACGCGGTTTGCAGAACAACTCCTTCACGTCCCCGATCACGCTTGTCAGCGGACGTACCTATCGCTGGTGGGTTCGAGGACTTGATGCAGGCGGAACCGGGCTGCCGTGGAGTCAGCCGATGGACTTCCGTGTGGTCTCCGGTGACTCATCGGATCAGCCAGGCGGGAACGTTCCGCTGATTGCCGGTGTGGAACTGAACGCTGTCTTTACCACGGTGATGCCGGAGGTTGAAGATGACGGGATTCGCAGCTTCGCCGTACATTCGACGGGCGTGGTGCTGCAGGTGGATCCGGAAGTGATTGATACGCCCGCAGTTGTTCCCACGGTGGTTGAGCCGGTTGAGGAATCAGCAGCGGAGATCGATGTGCTCATGGCGGAATTCCTTGCAGCCGGCACTCCGGAGACGCTGGTTGGATTTGAGTCTGTGCCCACTGTTCCGGCAGCACCACAGGTCGCTCCTGTGGAACCAGCCGAGCGGAATTCGGTGGCTTCGCGTACCGGTCTTCTGGCGATGCTGGCGGGAATCGTTCTGCCGCGTGTGGTGCGACGAAATGACGACGACGAGGATGTCAACAGCTGATCTGTTGCGGGTCTTGAAGACCGTAAAGTGATGCTGCAGGCCGGCGGAGAGTGATCCGTCGGCCTGCTTCCGTTTGCTGGCGGATGCACGGGCCTATGCTGGCATGCACTGCCACGACCTGTCAGAATCGCGTCCGTAGTCGACTGACCTGACGGCTCGTCCATTTCGCCGACCTGCGGAGCAGATCCATGAATCGTTTGCTCATCACTGCACTTCTGATTCTGCTGTGGCAGACCAGCTCACCTGCGATCGCTCAGACTGCACCCGCAGCGCTGCCATCGACCGCAACTCAGCCCCCCGATGCGGCTGCTCTGGAAACTCTGATCGAGACTGCACGTCAGCAGTGGCAGGTGCCTGGTCTGGCCGTGGCGATCGTGAAGGACGGCCGTGTGGTTGTCTCAAAGGGTTTCGGGCTGCGTGAGCTGGGGCGTCCGGAGGCTGTGGATCAGCAGACGTTATTCGCGATCGCGTCCAACACCAAGGCGTTTACAGCTGCGGCTGTGTGTATGCTGGAGGAGGAGGGGAAGCTGCGGCGGGACGATCGGGTACAGCAGCATTTGCCATGGCTGCAGTTAACGGAGCACTGGGCGTCTGCAGAACTTCGCCTTGATGACCTGTTGTGCCATCGTTCCGGACTGGGCACTTTCAGTGGCGATCTGCTGTGGTGGGGAACAGGTTATTCGGCGGAGGACGTATTGCGTCGCATGCGTCACCTGCCATTGAAAAACCGTTTTCGAGCCGAGTACGGTTATTCCAATCTGATGTTTCTCGCGGCTGGAGAGGTGATTCGCAGTGCTTCGGGCCAGCCGTGGTCTGAATTCGTCCGCCACCGCATATTGCAGCCATTGGGAATGCAGCGTACAGCATTGTCAACCAGTGAGCTGCCTGCGTTGGGAAACGCTGCGACACCGCACAAGACATCTGAAGCGGGCGACAGTCCGATTCCGTGGGTCAACTGGGACACCATGGCAGCTGCGGGTGGCGTCATTTCCTGTGCGGATGACATGAGTCGATGGCTGTTGTTGCAGCTGCGGCGGGGTGAGTTGGAGGGGGGCGGACGTCTGTATTCTCGGGCTTCATCACACCGGATGTGGTCACCGCACACCGTGATTCCCGTGAGTGAAGCAGCGCGGGAGCGGATACCTTCCACCCACTTTCGGTCATGTGGGCTTGGGTGGATGCTGGCGGATTATCGCGGGCGTCAAACGGTCGGTCACGGCGGTGGCTACGACGGTATGTATTCCCAGGTGATGCTGGTACCGGAGGAGCAGTTGGGAGTGGTGGTGCTGACAAACAGCATGACTGGTCTTCCGCAGGCACTCTGCATGACGATCACCGATCAATATCTTGGTGGTCCGACGCAGGACTGGCTGTCAGAGGGTCTGAAACGCGATCAGGACGGCCGTCGGGAATTCGCAGCCCGAATCGCTCAGGCAGTAAAGCCCAAAGCCACGGACACCCGGCCATCACATCCACTCGCGGCCTATACTGGTGCCTGGCGTTGTCCGCTGTACGGCGATGCCTCGATTGTCGAGGAGAATGGACGCCTTGTGCTGCGGTTGCTGCCCAATCCCGAGCTTGTTGCCGAGCTTGAGCATCTGCACTATGACACGTTTGTGATTCGCTGGAGAAAAACGTTCGCGTGGTTTGCTGAGGGGACGATTCAGTTCGTGCCGGATGCCGATGGAGTCTTTCAGGATCTGCGACTGAATGTTCCCAATGACGACCTCTGGTTTGATGAACTCCAGCTCAGGCGTATCCCGGACGGAAAGAGTTGAAACATGCAAAATTTGCGAAAAAGTGTGGCGGTTCTTCGAATTCGGATGGTTTTTGCGGTGGCAGTTGGGTTGCTGTTCCTGGCGTCCGGGTGCAGCGAATACAAGCCCGCCGGACCGACGGAGGAAGAGCCACAGAAGGTGGATGCTTCCACCGGGACGGCAGGTTGAAAGCATGGCGTTCCACGTTTCGCAAAGCCACTTTGGCCGTGGGATGTCTACAATGTGGTCACGGTTCGTTTTCGGACTCATGAAATGACCATTGGGAGCCAACCATGACAGAGAATCTGGATTCAGTGCATCACGTCGCGATTGAAGTGAAGAACATTGCTGAGGCGATTGAATGGTATCGCTCGCAGTTTTCATGCGAGATTGCGTATCAGGATGCGACGTGGGGGTTTTTGAAGTTTGCCAATTTGCATCTGGCTCTGGTGCTGCCGGGGCATCACCCGCCGCACGTGGCCTTCGTTTCTGACCGTGCGACGACTCATCCGGGGCTGAAGCCGCACCGCGACGGAACGCGGTCGGTGTACATCAGCGACGTGGCTGGCAATGCGGTGGAGTTGATGGACCCAACCAGCCTCTGATTTCTCAGAATTGGCAGCGTTTCCGTGAGATTCTGCGGTCTCCATTCAGAGTTGCCGTGTTGAAGCGATACCTTGAAGAGGGCGTCAGGTATCTGTGCAGCCCGCTGGCATTCACTTCTGTCTTCCGAAGGACCCGGCAAAATGATCCGTCGCTCCGCTCATCTGCATCGCTGGGTTTTAAGTGTTCTGTTGGGAGGTACGCTCTCTGCGACGGTCCACGCGGGCGACTGGCCTCGATTTCGTGGCCCGAACGGGACGGGTGTAAGTACCGACCCGGATGCACTTCCGGATTCCATTCAGGCGCCCGAGACGCTTGCCTGGAAAACACCGCTTCCGGGAGCCGGTGTATCCTGCCCGATTACTGCTGGTGATCGGGTGTTTGTGACCTGTTACTCCGGATACGGGGTTGATCGCAGCGCTCCCGGGGACATGCAGGCGCTCAAGCGGCACATTGTTTGCCTTTCCACCACGGACGGAAAGGTGCTCTGGCAGCACACGATCGACTCAGTGCTTCCGGAGGATGAATACAGCGGAATGGGGGTTCCGGAACACGGCTATGCATCACACACGCCGGTGACAGACGGGAAAAACGTGTACGGTTTCTTCGGGAAATCGGGCGTCTATGCGTGGGATCTGGACGGCAAACAGTTGTGGCACGCGGCTGTCGGGACGGGGTCTGACGATCGTGCCTGGGGCTCTTCTTCAAGCCCGATTCTCGCAGGCAACGTCCTTGTGGTGGCAGCGGGGCCCGAATCTCGGGCCGTGGTGGGGCTGGATGCAGCGTCTGGTAAGGAACTCTGGAAGGCAGAAAGTGACCTTTTGGGAAGTGTTTGGGGAACGCCCGCACTCAGTGTCGTCGACGATTCGCGCACGGACGTGGTGATTGGTGCGCCGTCCGAAATCTGGGCCATCAATCCACAGTCCGGAAAACTTCGCTGGTATTGCAGCGCAATGCAAACGGACCAGTTCAATTCCAGCGTGCTGGTGGACGGCAGCATGATTTACGCTGTGGAGGGCCGTGGCGGTGGATCGATTGCGATTCGTGGCGGTGGCCGGGGAGACGTAACGGCTGACCACGTTGCCTGGTCGGGCAACGACAGCAACCGCTTTTCCACACCATTGCTGCACGATGGTCGCCTGTATTTGATTTCAGGTGGCACGGTTAAGTGCATTAAAGCTGCCGACGGCAGTGAAGTGTTCCAGGGTCGCCTGCAGTCATCTCGGGGCGCTGATGGTGCGTCAGAAGGTTCGCGCGAGGGGCGTCCTCCGGGTGGCCCAGCGGGACCGGGTGTTCCGGGCGCACCCGGACAACCCCCCGGAGGCGGCCGTGGCGGATTTGGAGGTTTTGGCGGAGGCCGGGGCGGTCGGGGCGGCATGGGGGGCCAGGACTATTCATCACCGGTGCTGGGAGACGGCAAGATCTTTTACGTCAGCCGCAGTGGTGAACTGTACGTGATCAAGCCAACGGAAAAGCTGGAACAGGTCTCTTCCGGCCGGATCACGACCGAGTCTGAGGATTTCAGTGCTTCTCCGGCGATCAGCGATGGCCGCCTGTTGATTCGCTCCAGTAAACACCTGTACTGCTTCACGGTAAAGAAATAGCGAAAACCAACCCGGAGTGACGGGAGTTGAATTCGCCGTTTGAAGCCAGTGGACTATCATCTGACGGGATTTGTCGTTCTGTCAGTTTTCGATGAAAGCCTGGCCTCATGGACCCGTCCTTTTTTGTTGCCGTAGTTTCTCGCTGGGTGCACGTTGGTACTGCGGTTGTGCTGATTGGCGGTCTGACTGCGCTCAGGTTCGTTGTTGCTCCCGTCCTTGCTGGAAATACGACCGCGCTGGAGGCCATCCGCCAGCGCTGGAAGAAGTTTGTGCATGTCGGGATCGCGCTGTTTCTGCTTTCCGGGTTCGTGAATTACTTCCTGGCGATGGCCTCCCACAAAGGGGACGGGCTTTATCACGGTCTGATCGGTACCAAGATCATTCTGGCGCTGATCGCCTTTTTCTTCGCGTCTGCACTTGTGGGTCGTTCTGCCGGCACGCAGAAGTTTCGTGATCAGTCAGCCAAATGGAAGACTGTGGTGCTTGTGCTCGCTGCTGTGATTATCGCGATGAGCGGTTTCGTGAAGGTGCGGGATAATCGCAAGGCGACGGAAGGTAAGGCTCCCGCTGCAGCGGCAACAGCAGCACCAGATCAGGCGAGCGATTAGAGTTCGATTGGTGGTAACGAGGGGCAGAGCGTGGCTGTGACGCGGCGCTTCCAGTTGGGAAGCTGTGTGGAAGAAATGGTGTGCGCTCTGGCAACCCAGACGGAGCGGCGGACGACCGTCATAGAGGTTCAAGCTACAAATCTTCGATGTCCCGCTGGTGATCTGGTCGTTCAATAATCCGTGCCGGCTTTGCAACCAATAGACAAGTCCGCCTCCCTGACGGTCGGGGCTCGATTTTCATCTGTACCAGGATTTTCGGTGCGGTATTCAGACCAGAGCGAATTCGGCCTGCAGTGCCTTGAGTGCTCGATCGGCGTCCTTCGCGGCTACTACAACGCTCAGTTTGATTTCGCTGGTGCTGATCATTTCGACGTTGATGGAATTCTGTGCGAGCGTATGGAAGACGCGACGACCGACGTCTGTATGGCTGCGAAGACCGATGCCGGAGACAGTGAGTTTTCCGATGAGTCGGTCGGACGTGACGACTGCCTGAGGATGGCGGTCGAGGACTTCGCGCAGGAGCAGGAGCGAGCGATCGAGATCTGAGTTTGGTACGGTGAAGGAGATTCCGGCACGGCCCTGTCGCGGAGCATTCTGGACGATGAGGTCGACCAGTACGCCACCTTCAGCGATGGAAGTGAAGACCGCCTGAGCGATACCGGGATCGTCGGGGAGTTCGGTGACGGTGATGCGGGACTGAGCGGTATCGACGGTAACATCGCTGACGAGGATGCTTTCCATGCCATCGAGCCTTGCGACAACATCGGCGATGCGGGTGGCATCAGGGATGGGGCCATCAGGAGTATTGGCACTGGTTTCGCGACCGACGTCCGGGAGCAGTGTGGTGGGCTGATCGAGTCCGAACCCGCGGTGAATCACTTCGACGGCGTCTGTGCAGCGGTTGCTGTCGATGAGGACGGAAACGCGAATTTCGCTGGTGGTGACGACCTGAATATTGATGGCATTTTCGGCGAGCAGTTTGAACATGCGAGCAGCGACGCCGGTGTGTGTCTGCATGCCGTGTCCGACGATGGAGACTTTTGAGAGTCCTTCGGAATGTTTCACATCCTGAGCGTGGACGGCATTGCCGACGTCGCGGGCGACCTTGATCGCGGCGTCGAGGTCATCTTCGGCGACGGTGAAGGAGACGTTGGCGAAGCCTTCGCGTGCGACGTTCTGGACGACCATGTCCACGGGCACTTTGGCGGTGGAGAGTGCCGTGAAGAGGCTGCTGATAACACCTGGCTGATCCGGAAGTCCCACGAGGGAGATGAGCACTTCGCTGCGGACGAAGGCGATGCCGGTTACGATTGCCGGTGAGTTGCCGGCATCTGGGGCGATGAGCGTTCCGGGGCCATCGGAATAGGCGGGCCGAACGCGGAGCGGCACGGAGTATTTTTTGGCGAATTCGATGGAGCGTGAATGCATTACGCCGGCACCGAGGCTGGCGAGTTCGAGCATTTCGTCGTAGGAGATGCGTTCCACTTTGCGGGCGGATTTGACGACGCGGGGATCAGTCGTGAAGACGCCCTCGACGTCGGTGTAGATTTCGCAGAGTTCTGCCTGGAGCACGGCGGGGAGTGCGGCAGCGGTGGTGTCGCTGCCACCGCGTCCCAGCGTGGTGATATTCATGCCAGCGTCCACCCCCTGGAACCCGGCCGCGATGACGATTTGTCCAGCGGCGAGCAGTTCGCGCATGCGTTCTGTGGAAATGCTGACGATGCGAGCTCGGGTATGGGTGGTGTCGGTGCGAACGCCGATTTGCGCACCCGTGAGGCTGATGGCTTCTTCGCCCAGTTCGTGCACGGCCATCGCCATGAGGGCGACGGATTCCTGTTCGCCGGTGGCCAGCAGCATGTCCATTTCACGGGGACGGGGTGTACGAGTAATTTCGCGGGCGAGGTCGATCAGTTCGTCGGTTTTATGACCGCGGGCGCTGACGACCACGACGACGTCGTATCCGGCACGGCGTGCTTCCACGGCCCGCTGGGCTGCTTTGCGGATTTTTTCGGCATTGGCGACACTGGTTCCGCCGAACTTCTGAACGAGCACAGACACGAGGCTGACTTCCTGATCATAGAGTAGGTGACAACAGACAAGCATTGAAAATGCTGCTGCCTGCGTGTCCGAAATACTAAGGAATTTCTGCACCACATTCCGGTCAGATGCGGCGGAATTGCTGAGAAACGGAAATTCCCGGGGCAGGGATTGCGGGCCATAACGGGCTAACGGGGATGTCGCTCCAGCCACGTCTGCAGCAGGATCTGGGCGGCCAGTTTGTCCATCCGTTCCTTCCGCTGTTTTTTGCTGAATTCCGCCGCAAGCAGCATCGATTCGGCCTGCCACGAAGTTAAACGCTCATCCTGAAATGTGTGCGGGATTCCCAGCAGGCCTGAGAGCCACTCAGCAAACGCTCGGGCTTCCCGCGATTTTTCGCTTTCTTCGCCATTCATGTGCAGCGGCAAGCCCACCACCAGTCCCACTGGACGATATTCGGCAAGGAGCCTGCGGAAAAATCGCTCGTCACCCTGCAGCCCCTGCCGCTGATGATTGTGCAGCGGGCTGGCAAACCGCTGCTCACGGTCTGATACCGCCACCCCGACACGCTTTGTTCCGTAGTCGATGGCCATGAGCATTCCGGGATAGGGGAGCGGCGAATTGATCCCTGCGACTGAATCAGACATTGTGGCCCCCTGCAACATCGGCTCTGGAACCCGTGGCGTGATGCGCTCCGAGGCCAAGCGGCACAAGCAGGCCGTTCAGATTTCCGGAACGGAAGCCCTCCAGATCCAGCGTGATCGCGCGGAAGCCGAGCGATCTGAGTTCACTGATCAGGCGTTGCCTGACCTCAGGAGCCACAAGCAGGGCGAAGTCTTCCGGAAGGACTTCAATCCTCGCCAGCTCGGACTGTTCAACACGCACCCGCAGCACACGAACTCCGGTTGCTTGTCGAATCCAGGCCTCGGCCCTTTCGACGCGTTTGACACGCTCTTCGGTGACCTCCACGCCATAGGCAATGCGACTTGCCAGACACGGGGCCGCCGGCTTATCGGCCGACGACAGGTTCCACAAGGTGGCGAGCGCCCGCACGGCAGACTTGTTCAGGCCCTCTTCCAGCAGCGGACTGCGGACTCCGTGATCGATCGCCGCCTGCATACCCGGACGATGATCACCGGCATCGTCGAGATTTGCGCCATTCAGGAGCACGTGGACACCGAGTTCCGCAAGCTGAGTCCGAGTCAGGGAGTAAAGGGTGTCCTTGCAGAAATAGCAGCGATCACCAGCGTTTCTTCTGTATTCTTCCCTTGTGAATTCCGTGGTTTCAAGTTCCACATGTCGAATCCCAATCGCCCGTGCCTGCAGCGCAGCGAAGACGCGTTCAGACGCTGCCAGACTGGGACTGACCGCCGTCACAGCCACCGCAGTCGATCCATGAACGAGGAAGGCGGCCTGCGCCACCACCGCGCTGTCCACACCCCCCGAAAATGCAACCGCACAGGGACCATAGCTGCGGATTCGTGCAAGCAGTCCTGATGCAAGTTCTTCTGGGGAAACTGCAGGGGGCAGGTCACTCAATTGAGTTTGCTCCGGTGGTGTCCATGCGGGGAGACGTGATTGGCCTCCTGGATTATACAGTGGCCGACGGCAGAATCGACCCCTTCCGGCAGGAACCTGGCCTACCTTCGGCAGCCTCTCCGCCTGATGACGAACAGCTGGAAGTCTCTGACTGGAGTTTCCCGCAGTCCACCATCTTCGCCACGCAGCTCGACCTCATATCCGCGTTCCCGCACGAGTGACCAAAACTTCCCGGCCGCGCTCCGACCACCGTCCCCCAGCCAGCATTCGCCATCCGGCTCCAGCATCCTCTGCAATAGATTCAGCAGCGGATCGAACGCGGACTCCTGGTACAACAGATCACATCCCAGAATCACCGGATACCGCTCCGAATCAGGTTTCCGCCAATCCAGCACTCGCGAGGAAAATGTTGAATATCCATTCTGTCCTGCATTATGCCGGGCCAGCTGCACGGCTCGCGCTTCGTAATCTGTGAGCGTTACGTGTGCGCCACGCGCGAGCGCTGCCAGACCCACAAGCCCTGTGCCGCAGCCGAGTTCCAGCACCCGCAGGTTCTCATGCCAGTCCGCCTGCAACACAGCCGCTGCCATTGGCAGGGCGGCTGGCCAGACAAACGCCCAGTAAGGCATCCGATCGTCCGCCAGATTTGCCAGGGTCGAGTCTGGATCGTCGAGCAGTGCATCGGGGTTTGCCGGAATGGTCAATTGCCAGGTGCTGCTTCCCACGGATACGTGCTCCGTTTGCCAGCCCCCAGGCAGTGGAAAAGGCCCAGCCACAGCAGTACTGGCAAGCTTCGGATCCGGAATCAGCTCTTTGCAAAAATCCACGGGCTTTGGAATCATCGCTGGCCTCAGCTTCCGGGGCTTTTTGCGGGTCGAGTTGCAGCCGGCGTGCCCCACCGTGCAACAATCGCTTTCATGGCGGTCGCCGTTCGATCCACGATCAGAAAAAA
Source organism: Planctomycetaceae bacterium (assembly GCA_040382995.1). GTDB lineage: Bacteria > Planctomycetota > Planctomycetia > Planctomycetales > Planctomycetaceae > SXXK01. The sequence continues at coordinate 6,084 of JBEIEK010000046.1, read as the reverse complement.
CACAGGCGTCAGAAAAACCCCAAACAGTGTGACTCCCAGCATCCCGCTGAAGACGGCAGTTCCCAGCGCCCGCCGCATCTCGGCACCGGCACCGGTGGCGAATACCAGCGGGACAACGCCAAGGATGAATGCGAAGGACGTCATCAGAATGGGGCGCAGGCGAAGCTGACAGGCCTCAATAACGGCAGCCTGCACGTCAGCGCCCTGTTCTCGCCGCAGTTTGGCAAATTCCACGATCAGAATTGCATTCTTGGAAGCCAGTCCGATGAGTACCACAAAGCCGATCTGCGTGAAGATGTTGATGTCCATTTCTGCCGCAGCGACTCCGGCGATCGAGCACAGCACGCACATCGGGAGGACGAGAATGACGGCCAGCGGAAGTGTCCAGCTTTCGTAGAGGGCGGCGAGCACAAGGAATACGAAGGCGATGGAACCAGCAAAGAGCAGCAGTCCGGTGTCGCCGGATGTGCGTTCAAGAAAAGAGAGTTCCGTCCATTCGGCGGCCATGGATGCGGGCAGTTCGTCGCGTGCAAGTTTTTCGAGGGTGGCGATGCCTTCACCGCTGCTGATGCCAGGCGATGTGTTGGCTGTGATCGCGGCTGCCGGATACATATTATATCTGGTTACCATCAGCGGGCCGCCGATACGTTCAACGGCAGCGACGGATCCCAGAGGAATCATGCGGCCATCGCGGCTGCGAACATGCAGCTTCTGCACATCCTCCGGACGGTCGCGATACGGATGGTCAGCCTGAACCACAACCTGCCATGTGCGGCCATACATGCTGAAGTCATTGATGTAGCGGGAGCCGAGGTAGCCCTGCAGGGTCCCGAAGAGTTCGGCCATGGAGACGCCGAGAGCGAGGCAGGCGTCGCGATTCACATTGACAAACAGCTGCGGTGCATTGACATTGAAGACGCTGAGCGTGCCACGCAGCTCGGGCCGCTCCGCAGCCCTGCGCACAAGGCTGTCGGTTTGCTCCTGAAGGGCACTCAGGCCAGCAGCACCGCGGTCCTCAACCATGAGCTTGAGCCCGCCGGCACGGCCCAGCCCCGAAACGGCCGGCGGCGGATTGATGCTCACCGTAGCCTCCGGAATTCTGGCCGCATACTGCTTCAGAAGCGACTCCTGGATGATGGAAGCTGTGAGCCCCTGCGGCAGGCGTTCCGGGAAACTGTCGAGAATGATGAACATGGAACAGAAGTTGGATGCGCGGGCTCCGAGCTGAAAGGAGTTGCCGGCGATGGCGTTGATGCTTTTGACTCCCGGAGTGTTTAACGTGATTTCCTCGACCCGCTCCAGAGTGCGCAGTGTGCGTTCAGCCGCGGCAGCATCGGGCAACTGCACGCTGCATACCAGATAACCCTTGTCCTGAGTGGGTATGAAGCCGGTCGGGAGTGATTGAAAGCCGGTCCATGTGAGCAGCAGCAGTCCGCAATAAAGCAGCACCACCAGTGCAGGAAATCGCAGCAGTCGACGTGTGGCTGCGGTGTGAGTCTGAACTGAAAACTGCATGCTGCGATTGACGAGGCGAAAGAGCCAGCCAAGGAGCAGGTCAAGCAGGCGTGTGAACCAGTCTTTGGGGCCATGGGCCGGTCGGAGCAGCAGGGCCGTGAGGGCGGGGCTGAGAGTCAGCGAATTGACAGTGGAAATTGCCGTGGAGATGGCAATGGTCAGCGCAAACTGCCGAAAAAACTCACCGACGATTCCCGACACAAAAGCACACGGCAGGAATACGGCCGAAAGCACAAGTCCCACAGCGATGACGGGTCCGGTGACATCCTGCATGGCACTGATCGAAGCTTCCCGGGGAGCCATTCCCAGTTCAATCCTGCGCTCAACGGCTTCCACGACGACAATCGCATCGTCAACAACAATCCCGATGGACAGCACGAGTCCGAACAGGGTGAGATTATTCAGGCTGAAGCCGACAGCCGCCATGGCAGCAAAGGTGCCGATGATGGCCACCGGAACCGCAATCAGGGGAATGATGGCCGGACGCCAGCCCTGCAGGAAGAGCAGCACCACCAGCGCCACCAGAATTACTGCATCCCGCAGCGATTTGAAGACTTCCTGAATGGATTCCCGGATGAACGGAGTCGTGTCGTAGCCCGCTTCATACATCATGCCCTCTGGAAAGTCCGCTGACAACTGGTGAACGGTCTGCTTCACCAGATCGGCTGTTTCCAGCGCATTCGCATCCGGAAGCTGAAAGATGGCCAGCCCGACAGTGGGTTTGCGGTTGAAGCGATTATTGGTTTCTTCCGCACGTGCCGCCATTTCCACTCGACCGACTTCACCCAGACGCAGTATCCGCCCATCAGGCAGTGCGCGGACGATGATCTGCTCGAATTCTTCCGGCGACTCCAGTCGGCTGCGGATGGTGAGCGGGAGTTGCCAGGTGCGGGGTGTGGATGCGGGAGCCTGACCCAGCTGACCGAGGGCGACTTCAGCGTTCTGTTCGCGAATGGCATTGGAGACTTCAGCAACTGTCAGACTGCGTGCTGCGAGCTTGTCCGGGTCCAGCCAGACCCGCATGCTGTAGTCGCGCTGTCCAAACACTCGCACTTCACTCACGCCAGGCAGTCGGGAGAGTTCGTCCACCAGATGAAGTTTGGCGTAGTTGCTGAGGTACAGCTGGTCGTAGCGACCGTCGGGGGAGTTGATGCTGACCTGCAGAAGGATATCGGGGGAGCGTTTGCGGGTGGTGACGCCGGTCCGCCTGACGGCTTCCGGAAGTGTGGGCAGAGCGAGGCTGACGCGGTTCTGAACTCGCACCTGAGCAAGGTTCAGGTCGATTCCGGGGCGGAAGGTGACGGTGAGCGCGTAGGAGCCGTCGTTAGTACTTGAGGAGTTCATGTAGAGCATGTCTTCGACACCGTTGACACGCTGTTCGATCGGTGCGGCCACTGTTTCCGCGACGGTTTGAGCACTTGCACCGGGATAGTTGCAGGCCACTTCGACCGTGGGTGGCGCGATTGGCGGATACTGAGCCAGCGGCAGCCGCTGCAGAGCGAGTGCTCCGACCATCGTAATCAGAATGGAGATTACGGCGGCGAAGATTGGGCGGTCGATGAAGAAACGCGAAAAGCCCATGCGGGTTGTCCGAGGTTCAAGCGCAGGCGAGTCCTGGCGGCGATGCTGTGCGGAGGCCAGGCTTGCCGTTACGTCTGACGGTCGTCGCTGCCGTACAGCGGTGCAATCACAGTTCCCTGGTTGAGGTGCACGGGGCGATTGAGCCGATCGCGGACGACGGAATGAGGGTCGATGCCGAGAGCGGAATAGACGGTGGCGCCGAGGTCATCGGGGGACCATGGTGTGGAATCGGGCCAGGCGCCGATTTCGTCGGTGCTGCCAAGCACCTGTCCGGGAACGACCCCGCCACCGGCAAACAGCCCGGTGAAACAGGGGCCCCAGTGGTCCCGGCCACCGTCCTTGTTGACTTTGGGGGTGCGGCCGAATTCGCCGAGGACCATCACCATGGTGTCATTGAGCAGACTGCGTTCTTCAAGATCATCGAGGAGAGCGGCAACGGCCTGGTCAAGCGGTGGCAGAAGGCGGTCCTTGAGCGTGCTGAAGATGGCACCGTGATTGTCCCAGTTCTGCACGGGGCCCATGTTGGCCTGCACGATGGGTACCCCGGCCTCGACGAGTCGGCGAGCGAGCAGCAGGGACTGACCGAAGGCATGCCTGCCGTAGCGGTCGCGAACAGAGTCCTGTTCCCGCTGCAGTTCAAAGGCCTGGGTGAGCTTTCCGGATGAGAGCATGGTGAAGGCCAGACGCTGATCTTCGGCGAGCCTTCCGGAGGCGGAGTTGGCGGACGCGGGGTTGGACTGGTTCAGCGATTGCAGGAGTGTTTGCCGCTGGCTGAGTCGGGTGTGATCCAGGCCCTGAGCGAGTGTGAGCGCGTCGACGCGGAAATCGCGACTGTTGGGATCGCCGACAATCTGCCACGGATCGTATTTTGGGCCCAGAAATCCGGCGTGCTGTCCGGGCCAGGTGAGCGGGGCTGACATGAGGAATGTGGGGAGGTTGACGCCACTGGGAATACCGTCGCTGCGGGGCCGCAGGAATTCGCAGCCGGCGGAGTAGCAGGGCCAGTCGTCGCGGGAGGCCACTTTATCGAAGAAGCCGCCCGGCTGCAGGTGCCCGGTCAGCACATGGTGTGTGGACATGAGGTGGTTGTTGTCGCCGTGGCTGAGCGTTCGCAGGAGTGTGTAGCGGTGGGCGCGGGCTGCGAGCCGCGGCAGATGTTCGCAGACCTGGAGGCCGGCGACGGATGTGGCGATGGGCTGGAATTCGCCGCGAATTTCGAGGGCCGCATTGGGCTTCATGTCGAAGGTGTCGTGGTGGCTGATGGCACCTGTACAGAACACGATGATCAGCGATTTGGCGCGGGCTGTCGGGGCTGGCAGGGCCGTGTCGGCTGCGCTGGCGGTGCCGGTTTTGCTGCCTGGCAGGCGCTGCATCCCGAGTGCGAAAGCGGAGGAGCAGCCGATCTGAAGCAGGTGTCGTCGAGATGCCTGCAGGAGCCGAGGGTTGAAGTCAGAGGCTTGCATTGAAGGACGCTTGGGGTGCGAGGAGGGTGAGCAGCTGCCTGGAGGTTCATTGCCGCCCAAAAGGGGGAAACACGGGTGTTTTCGACTGATTTGGCCGGGCCAGTGATTCTATCAGTCTGGAGAGCAGCGTGAAACGAGAAAGTTGGGCACGGGCGATGTATGGGCGGAAATGGTGGATTTGCGAAATTTCGATGGGGATGAGTGGCTTTTCCGGGGCGCGGCAGCCTGCGGTCGCCCCGCCCGATTCCCAACCCCAAAACTCACTTCGTCCCCCGAAAATCCGCACCGATTTTGTCCGGATGGCACGCTCTCTGCGGATACAATAACCGCACAACGGTTGCTGCCAGTTCGGCAGCCGGTCGCCATGATATGTTTGCAAAGGAACGCAGAAATGTTCGGCTTTCACCTCGATATGGCCTACGTCCTGTATGTATTTCTGCCGTCAATTGCGATATCCGGCATCGCCAGCCTGATGGTCAGACGTGCTTTCAATCGCTACTCTGAAGTGGGATCCCGTCGCGGATACACCGGCGCCCAGGCAGCTCAGGTACTGCTCCGCGAGGCCGGTATCGACGACGTCCAGGTCGTTCCCACGTACGGATACCTCAGCGATCACTACAATCCCATGACCAAAACCCTCGCCCTGTCCGAACAGGTCTACGGCAGCTCATCGGTGGCGGCGATCGGCGTTGCCTGCCACGAAGCAGGGCATGCCATCCAGCATGCTCACGGATACGCTCCGCTCTGGGCCCGCTCGGCGCTGGTTCCCATGGTCGGCATCGGATCCTACGCCGCAAACATTCTTATTCCGATGGGGATGCTCCTGAATTCCCTGTCGCTTGTGTGGGTTGGCGTGATTGCTTTCGGTGCTATCGTGCTCTTCCAGTTCATCACTCTCCCCGTCGAGTTCGATGCATCCCGCCGGGCGAAGCTGTTGTGCGTGGAAGCTGGCATCATCGACGCTGACGAACGCAAAGGCGTCGACGCAGTCCTCAATGCAGCCGCTCTGACATACGTGGCAGCCTTTGTCGGCAGCCTGCTGACGCTCATGTACTACCTCATCAAGCTCGGTGTCATCGGCGGACGCAACGAAGAATGATGCCCGAATCTCAGCCCCTCAGAATGGTACTTCTGGCCGCGATGTGCAGCCTCCCTGTTTGCACTGTCTGCGCTTCCGCAGACGATCTTCGTGATCGTCTGCGGGACGAAAACGGCCGTGACTCCGAAGTGTGGGTCTACAACGATATCCCCGCTGCCATGGCCGCGGCCAAACGCACAGGCAAACCGCTCTTTGTCACGTTTCGCTGCGTGCCCTGCCGTGATTGCGCAGCATTCGATGCTGATGTGGCAAACGGCAACGAGCGGATCCGCGAATTCGCCAAAGATCGTTTCATTTCCGTGCGGCAGGTGGAAATGAAGAACGTCGATCTGACCCAGTTTCAGTTCGACTACGATCTCAACTGGGCCGCTCTGTTTCTGAATGCCGACGGTACCGTCTACGCCCGCTACGGAACCCAAAGCGCCG
>JBEIEK010000045.1:0-25229 GCA_040382995.1 Planctomycetaceae bacterium | reverse complement strand
GGGTCTGCGCCTCTTTCGCGAGCTGTTCGCCCCGAGTCGCACCCCGAAGCAATCCAGCTTGCGGGTTTTGCGGCGGACGCAGCGGCAGTTGCGGGCAAAGTGGATGAGCCTGCTCCCGTGGCCGGTGGAATGACGCTGGCCGAGATCGAGAAGCTGGCATTGGATCACAACCCGACAATCCGCCAGTTGTCGGCGTCGATCATGAAGGCGAGGGGATTTCGCAGTCAGGTGGGTTTGAAGCCCAATCCGACCATTGGCTATTTTGGCAGCCAGATTGCTGACGCCGGCACGGATCAGCACGGGGCTTTTGTATCTCAGGAGTTCGTCACTGGCGGCAAGCTGGGACAAAATCGTCGTGTGCTGGACCGCACACTGCAGGCCCAGTTGTGGGACTACGAGAGTCAGAAGCAGCGAGTGCTCACAGACGTGCGTATGCAGTTTTACGAAGCTTTGGCGGCCCAGCGCCGGATTGAGCTTTCAGATCAGTTTCACGAGGTAACGGTCAAAGGCGTGGAGGTTTCGCGGCGTCGCCGTGAGGCGCAGGAGACCTCCGTCGTTGACCTGCTGCAGGCCGAGGTGCAGATGTCGGAAATCGACGTCGCCCGACAGCAGGCTCGAGTGGCTCTTCGGGGGGCGATGCAGCAGTTGGCAGCCGTTTCCGGAACCGGTGAACTTCCCCAGCAATCGCTCAGCGGAGACCTGAAGCAGCCCATCGCGGAGATGAACTGGGATTCCGTACTGCAGAATCTGCTGCAGTCCAGCCCCGAAATGCAGGCTGCCCGCTTGCGGGTGTCGGCGGCTCAGGCCCACCAGCAGCGGCAGCAGCAGCAAAAGATTCCGAATCTGCAAACGGAATTTGGCGCGGGTGCGGACAACGCCACAGGTGAAGGCCTGATCAACATCACCGTCGGCGTTCCGGTGCCCGTCTTCAATCGCAACAGCGGCAACATTTCCGCCGCGTACGGGGAATATTCAAGGGCTGTGCATGAAGTCAGCCGCATCGAGGCATCGATCAAGTTGCGTCTGGCCGAGGCCCGGCAGGACTTTGATGAGGCAGCAGTGGCAGTGCGGCAGTACGAAAATGAGATCCTGCCGCGAACAGCGCAGACGCTGGAATTGTCGGAACAGGCATTTGCCGCGGGTGAATTTGATTTCCTGCAGGTGCTGATTGTGCGTCGAACATATTTTGAATCCAACCTCAAATATGTCGACGCCCTTGCCTTACTTGCTCAGGCCCACGCACGCGTCGACGGACTGCTGCTGACCGGCGGACTGGAGGCTCCGGCTGACCAAAGTGGCGATGACGGGTTGCGTGGCCAGACCTTCAGCCAGCAGTAGTCGCAGGAAGAGTCTGGTTGACTGCTTTGATGAAATGCATCGAGTACCCGGTTAACCAGAATATCTTCCCGCCCTGCTGCCGCTCGACTCTCAGGGGGTATCCGGACAGCAGCATCAAAATGATCCCGCCGACGATCATGGCGAGCATACTGTAGAAGGCGATGTGATAAAACCCGATCGCGGATGAGAAGATGAATCCTGCCGGCACACCGATCAGAACGCCGCCGAGTCCGAGAAAAAATCGGCCCCAGAGTTTCCTGACGAGTTTTCTCGACATCGACCATGAGACATCACAGCGCCGCCGAACCAGAAGGTAGATCAGCAGCAGCAAGATTGGGCTGATCAGCAGCACCAGCAGCAGCCAGCGTGGGGACCAGACAAGCTTGCGTTGAATGCGGACAAGGTCAGTTGTGGTGCCGGTGACAATGCAGATTTCCGGGAGCGCTGCAGTTTTGCTGCAAACCAGTTGGTTGCCGATGATTCGGAAACCCTGAGGATCGTCAGCCTGCAGGATCTCGTCCGTGACTGCCGGAACGCTGTAGGGGTTGGACATGGTGAAACGGTGGATGAATGATGGGGTTTGGTCGATTTGGGCCGTTTTGTCCTGCAAGGCTCGCGGTTTGATCTTTTGCCTCGCACCGATCATCATACGGACAGCCATCGCTCGCGTACAGCGGGCCGTCGCTGTCACCTCGCCAGCCCTCTGAAATAACCAATTCTCATGGATCTGCTAAGACTGCTCACGCAAACCCCTTCCGTTCCCGGCCGCGAAGAACGCATTCGCAAGGTCATTCAGGATTACGTGACTGCGTCTGGAATGTTTGATGACGTTCGCGTTGACGCGCTGGGGTCGTTGATTGCCGTGCGCAGGCCGCGTCTCGCCGCTGGCCAAACGCCTCCGGATCGCCCCGCCAAAGTCCTGCTGATGGCCCACATGGATCAGATTGGCTTCCTCGTGCGGCATATCGACGACCAGGGCTACCTGCGACTCAATCCCGCAGGTGGCTTTGATCCGCGCAATCTGTTCGCCCGCACGGTCAAAGTCTGCACGGCGGACGGCGATCTGCCTGGGGTGATGAATGCGGCCGGACGTCCTGTCCACATCGCCACAGAGGCCGACAAGAAGAAGATCCCGGAGGTGACCGAGTTTTTCGTGGATTGCGGACTGACGGCTGAAGAAGCCAAACGTCGCGTGCGAATTGGCGACATGGTAGTGCTGGACGGTCCATTCCACGATCTGGGACATTCTGTAGTTTCTCAGTGTCTTGATAATCGTGTGGGCTGCTGGGCGCTGATCCGCGCCATCGAAAATCTCGATACACACGTCTGTGAGATCCATGCGGTCTGGTCGGTTCAGGAGGAAGTCGGCATGCGGGGCGCTGGACCGGCTGCGTTTGCCGTCGATGCCGATTTCGCCGTTTCCTGTGATACCACGCTGTGCTGCAAAACGCCGGGCGTGCCCGACGAAGACCGCGTGTCCGTTGCGGGCGAAGGCGTCTGCCTGCACATCATGGATGCCTCCATGATGTCCGACATGGGACTGGTTGCCGATTTTGAATCCGTGGCGCAGCAGCACGGGATTCGCTGCCAGCGAGCCATTCTGCCACGGGGTGGCCAGGACGGCGCCGCCATTCAGCGCAGTCGGAGTGGTGTACGCACGATTTGTCTCGCCTGCCCCGTAAAGTACATTCACACCGTCACAGAGATGTCGCACCGCGACGACCTTCATTCCTACCATTCGCTGCTCACCGCATGGCTGAAGTCGCTTTAGGCAGCTGATCGCTTTTGGTTTGTGGTTGGCGGTCTTCCAGCGGCCGGTTTTGACAATCCGTTTGGATTTTTCTGGACAACTCCTGCATTGCGTGATCCCACCCACAGCACTCATCGCGGCTCAGGTCGCAATTACGCGGGCAGTCATCAGCGTGCCTGGCTTTGGGGGCGTCACGCGGTGCAGGAAACGCTGGCCGCTGCCCGCTGGCCGGTGCTTGAATTATTCACCAGTGATGTTCTGGCGACCGACGTTCTGCAGTCTCTGCGTCAGACGGCCGTGCGGCTGTCGGTACCTCTTCAGCAGGTCTCCAGCGCCCGCCTGGAACAGCTCTGTCGCCAGCCCGATCACCAGGGTGTGGCTGCTCGCATGGGCGAGTTTCCACTGGAATCCGCTGCGGATCTGGCGGTCGCCCTGCGTGAAGCTTCGAACACCACGGCTGCCCCGCTGTTTGTGATGCTGGATCGGATTCAGGACCCATGGAATTTCGGCGCGATTCTGCGATGCTGCGATGCCGTTCGGGCGTCCGGTGTTGTGATCGGGTCATCGTCTCAGTCCGCCGTGACACCTCACGTCGCGCGAGCATCCTCGGGGGCGGTGAACCATCTGCGAATCTTTCAGACGCCGGATCTGGTGCAGACGGCGTCGCTGTTTCGGCAGGGCGGTTTTCGGATTGCCGCCGCCTCCGAAAAATCCCCGGAACTGCTGTGGAACACCAGTCTGGCCGGTCCGCTGGTGCTTCTGATTGGATCTGAAGCCGTCGGCGTTGCCCCGGAACTTCTGGCCTGCAGCGACGTGCAGGCTGCCATTCCCATGCTCGGCAGCATTACTTCGCTGAATGCGGCAGTGGCGGCGGGAATTCTGTTGTACGAGTGTCGTCGGCAGTCCGGAATTTCTACAGCGGAGCGTTCTTGTGCACACAGATGAACTTCCGGTGATCAGTGTCACCGAGCTTGTGACTGCGATGAAGGAGGTCATCGAAACGGCGCTGCCGCAGTGTGTGGTTGAAGGTGAACTTTCCAACTGCCGTCGCAGTCCCGCCGGGCACTGGTATCTGACACTCAAGGATGACCAGGCAGAGATTTCTGCGGTGATCTGGAAAAGCACAGCTCAGAGGTTGAAGTTCGTTCCTGCGGATGGTCTGAAGGTCCTTGCCACTGGCAGTCTGCAGGTCTACGTCACACGGGGAACCTGCCAATTCTCCATCAGCCGTCTGCAGCCTCAGGGCACAGGGGCGCTTGAACTGGCCTTTCGCCAACTGCGTGAGCGACTGGCCGCGGAAGGACTCTTCGAGTCTTCCCGCAAACGCCCGATCCCTCGAATTCCACGTCGGATTGCCCTTGTCACCAGTCCCACCGGCGCTGCGGTCCGGGACATGATCCAGGTAATCACTCGCCGCTGGCCACCTGCTGACATCGTGATCGTTCCGGTTCGTGTGCAGGGAGAGGGCGCGGCTGAAGATATTGCCCGGGCCCTGGGCATCGTGCACCGGATCCCCGGTGTGGACGTGGTGATCACCGGCCGGGGCGGTGGCAGTCTGGAGGATCTCTGGTGCTTCAACACCGAGCTGGTGGCCCGGGCCGTAGTTGACTGCAAAGTTCCGGTGATCAGCGCCGTGGGCCATGAAATTGATGTGTCAATTTCGGACCTGGTGGCCGACCGTCGCGCACTCACGCCCAGCGAGGCCGGTGAGCTTGTCGTCCCCGCCGCAGAAGAGCTCCGTCAGTCACTCAGGCAGACCGCCGAACGATTTCGCCGCAGCCTGCTGATGAAAGTGGATCGCTGCCGACTGCAGCTGGCCGCGCTCGAATCCCGCGCTGTGCTGCAGCGTCCGGAAAACCTGTTGCTGCAGCGCCGCCAGGACTGCGACCTGCTGGGTGAACGTCTGACACGCACTTTGCAGCTGCAGCTGGAACGTCGCCGACACCAGCTGGCAAAACTCGCTGCCACCCTGCAGGCCCTGAGCCCCCTGCAGGTGCTTGCCCGCGGCTACTCGCTCACCCAAACCGTCACCGGCGAGGTCATCCAGTCGTCCTCCGACGTTCAGCCCGGCGACCAGCTGCTGACGCGGCTCCGTTCTGGCCGCATCCAAAGCATCGTCACGGGAATAGAACCAGCAAACACCGGCTGAGGTCTTCAGGAGTCCACAACAGTATGTCAGGAATTGTGCATGTTCATCTGCTGCCCGATCTGATGCCCGCCAGGGCGGTCGCCGGGCAGACTGCAGTGATTATCGACGTGCTGCGGGCATCATCAACGATTGTCACCGCGCTGGATCATGGCGCGGCCGGAGTGATTCCGTGCGGCGATCCTGCCGAGGCAAAACGTTTCAGGGCATCGTCGGCGGCGTCGGAAGTGCTCCTTGGCGGCGAACGTGGAGGCGTCCGAATCGACGGCTTCGACCTCGGCAATTCTCCCGCTGAATACACCCGGGACCGGGTCGCCGGTCGGAAAATTGTGTTCACCACCACCAACGGCACCCGCGCGCTGCTGCGCTGTCAGGACGCCCGGCACATCGTCATCGGCTGCTGGCTCAATCTTTCCAGCCTTGCGAAATGGCTGGCAGCCACCGCGGCGGAAATTCATCTGGTCTGTGCAGGCACCGATGGAATCGTTTCGGGCGAAGATGTGCTTGCAGCGGGCGCGATTGTCCAGCAGCTGGCGGTGCTGGCCGGGACTGAACCGTCAATGAACGACAGCGCTGCGATTGCTCGTGGTGCCGCCGTGCAGCTGCTGGGAACCGGCATGGACGACAGCGCGAAGCTGGCAGATTTCTTCAGAATGACGCAGGGGGGCCGCAACCTGATTCACATCAACCAGCAGTCGGACCTGCCAATCTGTGCCGCGATCTCCTCGTCAGACTGCGTGCCTCTGCTGGACCCAGTCAGCGGTGAACTGCGTGCTGCTGAAGCCGGGAACTAATTCGGCTGTCAGTTCGATTTTTCCGGAGTGAGCTGTCCGTGAGCCAGTGGCAGGCTGCCGGCGAACAGCCCCTGAATGATCCGCGTCATGTGCGGCAGATTCAGCAGGGAAACTTCGTCCGTGGGTTTGTGATAGTCGGCGTGCAGAGACCCGGCGGAAAAGCTGTGGGCGATGACGCCCTTCTGCACGAACGAATAATTATCGCTGCGGGTGTAAAGCATTTCACTGACATCCTCGCGATGGAACACGGTGATTCCTGCCCGGGCGGCACCCGCTGCCAGCTGCGGTCCAAGATTGCTGCGGGTCCAGCCGGTGCCCCACATCTTTTCTGCGGCGTTTTCTTCCGGCCGACCGATCATTTCGATGTTGATGTTGGCGACGGTTTGTTCGAGGGGCCAGAGCGGTTGTTCACAGTATTGCCGGGACCCCAGCAAACCTTTTTCTTCGCCCCAGAACGTGAGGAAAACGACGGAGCGTTCGGGACGCTTTGGCAAGGCGGCGTAGGCGTCGGCCAGTGTGAGCACTGCAGTGACACCGGTGGCGTTGTCGTCCGCGCCGTTATTCACTGTGTCGCCACCACGATCACCTGCCTGGCGACCGATGTGATCAAGGTGAGCGGAGAAAATGATGGCCTGTTTGGACAATTCAGCACTGGTTCCCCTCAACACGGCAGCGACGTTGCGAACTTCGACTGTCTGGCTGATTCGCGCGGGTACGGTCAGCCGGAGTGGCTGGCCGGACTGGATAGTGTCGGGGACGAGCAGGACAGCGAGAGCCGGCTGGAGGGCTGCGGGCAATTCGAGGGGTCTGCCGGCGATATTGGCGAGTGCTTCACGAAGCGGGCTGCCGATGGCAGTTCGAATCAGCACGGCTGCTGGTTTTGAGGCCAGGAGAGGCTGGATGCGTCGGGCGAGAGTGGCGGCGGCGGCAGCTGGATTTTCGGCGGCCTGGGGTGGGAGTGGTGGTTCGTCGAGCACGAGGATTTGTCCGCTTTGATCGGCACCCGGGCGAGGATCTGTGGCCGGGCCTGCCAGTTGCTGCGGACGATCGGCCGCGAAGACCACTGGCACATTCAGCGCGGCAGCGGTGCCCGACTGCAGTTGTGCCGGACTTGCCGGGGGGCCGTACTGAGCCAGCTCCTGGCGCTGAAAATAGCTGCCGTCCGGCCCCAGCGGTTCGAGTCCTGCGCCGCGAAAACGAGCTGCCACGTACGCCGAGGCGATTGTGAGTTCGGGGGATGGCGTATTCCGACCGGCCATTTCGTCGGAGGCCAGAAACGCGACCGTCGCCAAAACCTGTGGCTGGGATATCTTTTCCAGAGCCGCCTGTTCTTCGGCAGTCAGCGCAGGCACCGCGATACCGGAAGCTTCGTCGGCGCTGACGTGATGGGAACTGTGCAGCAGCGTCAGGCAGCAGAGAAGGACCGCAGTGCGGGAAGAAGCGGCGGACATTGAAAGAATTCCGATTCGAGTCAGAAGGAGGCGCAGAGAGCATGGAGCTGATCACGGGGACGAAGCATGTCAAATGGCTGTGTTCGGAACAAGTGAGAAGCCGGGCGGCTGCTGCACATTTGACGGGGCGAATGACAACGACCACGGGCCCCAGCGTTTTTGAGCGTCGCGGGGACGGAGGTGCAGGGTGGGCGAAGTCAGGTATCCGTTTCGACGGAGCGAAACGCGACTATGGGCAGGAATCGCGGCATTTCGCCATCCCGGAGCCAAGGTGATGTCTGTCAGCGTCAGTCCCAATCAAACAGATCACTGAACCACGACTCCCGTTTTCGCGGTTTCTGGTCGTAGCGCTCGCCTCCTCGATAGTTTGCAGAGTCTTCATGGTCTGACGAAGACCTGTGCCTGTCTTCTCTGCGGGGCCAGCTTTCTTCCCTGCCGAAGTCTTCTGTGACCTGACGTTCCGACCGTTCGATGAGTTTGTCAAGTTCGCCGCGGTCAAGCCAGATCCCTCGACATTGTGGGCAGTAGTCAACCTCGATTCCCTTTCGGTCGGTCATCTTGAGTTCCACTTTGCACAGGGGACACAGCATGGCGCACTCCTTGAGACGGATGAAACGGCGGATGTCCTTGTTATTCGCCGCGAATGCGATTTTCAAAATTGTTATTTGAGGAGGCCGGGTATTCGTTTTTTCAATGCGGCGGTGAGTCAGCGGATGGTTGGCTGGAAAACAATGGTTGCAATGCCGGGGCCGTGGCGGGAGAATTCAGGGCCTGGCCAGGGAGTCTACCGATCTTTTCCCTTCGTTCTGCTTCTCACTCAGAAATGCAAACCATGTGGACATTGTTCCTTGCCGCGCTGTTTTTTCAGTCGCTGGAAGAACGGCTTCTCAGCGAACCTGTCGCCGCGCTTGCCAGTGAGGCTCGCGAGCAGGGAGATGCGGCCCGCGGCGCTGTGGTGTTTCATCAGCAGAGTCTGCAGTGTGCGGTGTGCCATTCCGCCGGCCAGAGTGCGCGGCCTCAGCTGGGGCCTGACCTGACACAACTGCCCGCGGACGTCACGCCGGAACAGCTGGTGAACTCCATTCTGCGTCCTTCTGAATCCATCCGCAGGGGCTATGAGGCGGTCACCGTAGTAATACAGGACGGCAGGGTGTTCAACGGGCTCGTCGCCTCCCGCACCCCTGCCGAGGTACTGCTGCGCGATGCCGCCCGTCCCGGTGAAACCCTCCGCCTGGCTCAGACCGACATCGAGGAGATCGTTCAGCTGAAGACATCACTGATGCCGGCCGGGCAGGTGAATCAGCTGGCCAGCCGTCAGCAGTTTCTGGATCTTGTCAGGTATCTGCTGGACCTGCAGACGGGTGGTGCGGATCGTGCCCGCCAGCTGCTGCCTGCCGCTGAGCTGCTGACCGTGCAGATTCCGGAATACGAAAGCCGCATCGATCATGCGGGGTTTATACGGGGGCTGGATGACGCTGCGTTTGAGCGTGGCGCGGCGATATACCAGCGAGTCTGCCGCAACTGCCACGGCACTCCTGACCAGCCTGGGTCTTTGCCGACGTCGCTGCGGTTTGCCGAGGGCCGATTTCGCAGTGGGAGTGATCCATGGACGATGTATCAGACGCTCACGCGCGGCTTTGGTCTGATGGCCGCTCAGACCTGGATGGTTCCGTCTCAGAAATACAACGTGATCCATTACATCCGTGAAAGCTATCTGCGGGAGCGCAACCCGTCCCAGTATGTGGCGGTGACGGATGCTTATCTGGCGGGGCTTCCCAAAGGCGATACGCGCGGCCCTGACCCTTCCGAGATTCAGCTGTGGAATGCGATGGACTACGGCCCATCGCTGGCACACACGATGGAGGTGCCTGGATCGATCCGCAACATCGCCCAGAAGGGGATTGCGATCCGGCTCGACACTGGGGCCGGCGGCGTTGCTCGCGGCCGCCACTGGATGCTTTACGAACTGGATACGCTGCGAATGGCGGCTGCCTGGAGCTCGCTCGAAACCGGAAATTCGGAGCGGAATTTTCTTGACTGGCGGGGCATTCAATTCAACGGCGAACATGGGATTCACCCCAGCATCAGTGGGCAGCAGACGGCAGCAAACGGCGACGGGCCGGGCTGGGCCAATCCACAGACCGGGGATTTCAGGGACGATCAGCGCGTGGAGGGACGGGATGGCCGGCGGTATGGACCACTGCCGCGCGACTGGTCCCGTTTTCGCGGCCAGTATCATCATGGTGCCGACGTGATTCTGTCGTACGAGGTTGCCGGCACTCAGGTTCTGGAACGACCGGGACTTGTCCTTGAGGAACCCGCAGGTGGCTCTGCGGTGAACGTCAAGTTACCATCCGCCGCACCTGCATTTCTCAGAACCTTCAATATTGGTCCGCGGAAGCAGGAGCTGGTGCTCGCGGTGGCTCAACAGCCACGCGCTGTACTTTCCGAACTGCAAAACGCAGCTGGTGTGCGTTTTGGCTCGTCCGTCTCTTCTGCTGATAGCCCTGCATCCGCATCCGGTGCACTGAAGTTTGACGGGAATACCTATGTGGAAGTGACCAACACTGCGGGAATTGACCTGCTGCAGGACTTCAGCATCACTGCGCGGTTCCGCACGGACTCCGGTGGGACTCTGTTCGCCAATGCCCAGCCGGGTGACAAATGGACTCCGGACGGGCAGACATTTTTTATCCGGGACGGTCGGCTTGGCTTTGACATTGGCTGGGTCGGCGCGGTGATGTCGCGTCGTCGAGTCAATGACGGCAAGTGGCATTCTGCAGCAGCGGTGTGGTCGAAGGAAACTCAGGAGCTGGAGCTCTGGATCGACGGCAAACGGGACGCTGCGGGGCGACTGGCAGCCAAAGGTCCGCTGGCCGATGGAGTGCTCCGGCTGGGTTTCACAACGCCGAATTTTCCGCAGCCGCTGAGCTTTTTCACTGGGGATTTGCGGGACGTGCGGTTTTTCCAGAGACGCCTGACGGACGAGCTGCAGTCGGATGAGCGGGTGGCGGCGGCGACCGCTGGTCTGGTCGCGCACTGGCCGCTCAGCTCTACAGAAAACTCAACCACCGCAGATCTTTCTGCGGGCAACCGGGTCGGTCAGGTCCGTCAGGGAGCAGCATCGGCGGCGGGCAGTGACCAGCGTCCCCTGCAGGCGGGACTGTTGCCAACCGGGACAACGGTAACATGGAGCGTGCTGGAGGACCGCCTGTGCCTGCGGATTCCCGCCGGAGATCAACCGCTGCGTTTCACGATCTGGCTGCGAACTGAAGCGGGATCAGGGGGACCTGTACCGGTGATAACTGAACCCGCGCCAGATCTGTCAGCCCTGACTCATGGCGGACCGTCGCGCTGGCCGCAGCAGCTGGTGACGCGGATTGCTCCACTGCAGGCGGGGCGTGGCTTTGCCGCTGATCAGCTGACAGCCCCGGAATCCAATCCGTGGCTGGCTCAGCTGCGGTTTAGCGGACTGGACTTTTACCCCGATGGGCGGCTGGCGGTGTGCACGTGGGACGGCGATGTCTGGACGGTCTCCGGCTTGCCGGACGGACCAGAGCTAACGTGGCGGCGAACGGCTACGGGGCTCTTTCAGCCGCTGGGTCTGAAGATTGTGAACGGCCGAGTGGTGGTCACATGTCGTGATCAGCTGGCGGTGCTGCATGATCTGAATGGGGATGGAGAGGCCGACTTCATTGAATGTCTGAATTCGGACCATCAGGTGACGGAGCATTTTCATGAATTTGCGATGGGGCTGCAGACGGATTCCGAGGGCAACTTTTATTACGCCAAGTCCGGCCGCCATGCGCTGGAGGCCGTGGTACCGCAGCACGGGACGCTCCTGCAGGTGTCAGCCGATGGCAGCCAAACGCGAATTCTGGCGAATGGCTTTCGCGCGGCCAACGGTGTGTGTCTCAACCCTGACGGCTCGTTTCTGGTGACCGATCAGGAAGGTTTCTGGAACCCCAAGAATCGCATCAACTGGGTGACACTGTCGGCTGACGGTCGGCCAAAGTTTTACGGCAATATGTTTGGCTGGCACGACGTCAGTGACACCTCTGATGATGCCATGGAACCCCCGCTGTGCTGGATTACCAATGAATTCGACCGGTCACCGGGTGAACTTCTGCGAATCGACAGCGATCGCTGGGGACCGCTCAATGGGTCTCTGCTGAACCTGTCCTACGGCACTGGCAAGGTGTTTCTGGTGCCTTATGAGCAGCGTGGTGAGCGAGTGCAGGGGGGCATGGTCCAGCTGCCACTGCCGGCATTTCCGACCGGTGTCATGCGCGGCCGCTTTCATGCTGCGGACGGACAGCTCTATCTGTGCGGCATGTTTGCCTGGGCCGGCAGCGCGACTCAGCCGGGCGGTCTGTATCGGCTGCGGGCAACCGGGGAACCCACAACCCTGCCCAAAAACCTGGAAGCTCTGCCCGGAGGGATGCGGCTGGGATTTACAGATCCACTGTCGACCGAGGGATTTTCGGAGCAGGCGTTTCAGGTCAGGGTGTGGGACCTGAAGCGTTCGGCAGCGTATGGTTCGAAGCACTACAACGAACGCCCCCTGAAAGTAGCCAGCGCCAGACTGGAGGACAACGGCCACACCGTCCTGCTGGAGCTCCCGGAACTGCAACCCACGTGGGGCATGGAGATCAGCTGGCGATTGAAGGCGGCCGATGGCACTGCGATCGAAGGCCGGATACACAACACGGTGCACGAACGCTGAGCGGGGTGAACGCGACGGTGTTGACCCCCGGACCTTCAACTCAGTCAGGCCTCACCCGATGCACCTACCACCCCCATGGCTTGTGATCACTGGCGGTTTTCTCCTTGGTTTCACTCTGGTCTCGATTGTGATCCGACTGTTGGCAAGGGGCGCAGCAAGGACGCTCCGGCGACGGGTGGCCGAGTGTCTGGATCCTGCAGAGGCGCTTCAGAGGGAGGACTACAGGGCAAATTACTTTGGACGGGAGTCGCTGTGGGGCAGGCAATTGCGAGGCAATGGAGCCCTTGTGCTGACCGATCAGGCACTTGAATTTCAGATGCTCTGGCCACGGCGTCGGTTCCGAGTTCCCCTTGCTGAGGTGACGGGCATTTCCATCGTCCGCAGTCATTGTGGAAAGTCCGTCGGTCGGGATCTGCTCAAGGTGACCTTTCAGGCTGGGGACCGGGAAGACTCGGTGGCATGGTTCGTGCCGAATGCTTTGGCGTGGAAGGAAGCTTTGGACGCGGAGTTGAGCCGTTCAGGGGCGTGCGGGGACGATCGGTAACCTCACGCCAGAGGGGGGCGATGGGGGCGGGGCTCTGGCCGGGGGCCGAATTGCCTGTGCTTCTGGAAGTCGCCTGTTCTTTTGCAAGACGGACTGGGTGTCCGTTTCGACGGAGCGAAACGCGACTATGGGCCGTTTTGTTCGGCACATTCGTCAAAATCGCACCCGTTTGCAGCGAATTCTGTGGTGACGGGCACGGGTACCGGCTGGCACGCGCTGAGGGGCTGTCGCAGGATAGCAGGTTTTTCTGACAACGTCGCCGTCCCCTGGAGCCTTCAAATGTCACAGCGATTCCTCGGACCACAAAGGTCCGATGCAGGCCAGCTTTGAATGTGCCGCACCAGGTCGCTGGCGGGTGGTTTTTCGAGGCCGATTCTGTGCGTTGATTCCGTTTCAGTATTCAGCAGTGCTGTCTGAGCAGCGCAATGCGGACGGGACGGTGACCTTGAGCGGCAGTCGAAATCTGGGCCCGCTGTTTGGCACGTTTCACTTCCGGGGAATAGTCAGCTGCGGCCAGCTGAATGCACGCTGGTGGTCGAAGAAGGAAAGTGGCAGTTTTGTTCTGGCGAAGTGAAGCAAGGGGGGGCTGTTTGGAGGGTTGCTGGGGGCCAGCCCAACGGTGCAGCTGCTTCAGCAGTTCAGGTGATTGCTGCTGCGTTTCCGGCCTGTCAGTCCAGTTCCATAAGCCTGGCATGAAATGCGAGGTCACGCGGTCTGGGCGCGAAAGTGCAGCGGCAACGCTGTGGAGTGAGCAGCAATGGTGCCGGTTCGAAGAGTTGACTTCGTTTGCAATCAATGAATGAAGTTGTCACCGTTCCTGTTGGCCAGGGCCAGGCAGATCCCAGCATGTAGCCATGCAACCATCCGAACCAACTCCTGAAATTTGGGTGGCGTCTTCGGTGGTGTGGGCTTTTGAGTGACCTGATAAACAGCCTTCCATTCCACAATCTGCTGCTTCGGTCGCGTCAGTTCGATCTCAGTCGTATCCTCTACGAGGACTACGAAGCGTCGCTGACGTATTCTCCTGAGACTGCATTTATAATCCGGTTTGCGACCTGTCGCAAAAAGAAATCTGGAAACGTTTTCCGCGTACGGGTGCCATGCACTTTTGCACCTTTGCCGGGTTCGCAGCCTGCGAACTGATAGTGGCCCCTGCACCCGCTCGCCTTTTCTTCGCAAACATGGTCTATTACAGGCCGTCGTGGGAACCTGGCTGGCCTCTGTTGCTGTTTTGGGAAGAGTTCATGTTCCTTGCAGAACATCACACGCGGCGCATCGAACGCATCCTCCGCAACTCTGCACTGCGTTTCGCGGATCTGGCAATTGGGACATCTGCGGGCCTGTCCGCATGGTGCTCATGGCGACGGACGGCTGAATGCGAATCCGGTCGTTTGTCGGTCGGCGATGTGGCCGCACCGCCGGCGCGGTATCTGGTGGCGTCGCTCACAAAACCCTTCGCAGCAACGCTGGCGGTGCAGCTGGCGGCGGAAGGGGCTTTCTGGCTGAATGAACCTGTGCGTCGATTTCTCCCGGCGTTTTCTCGCGGCCCGCTGCGGACCATCACGCTCCGGCACCTGCTCACACACACTTCCGGGCTGCCTGATATGCTCCCCGAGAACGACCAGTTGCGGGCGCGGCATGCTCAGGTGCCGGAATTTGCCGACGCCGTGTCCCGTATCGATCCGGCATTTCAGCCGGGGACAAGTCTGAGCTATTGCAGCATGGGATTTGCTGTGCTGGAGTCGGTGATTCGCAGTGTCACTGGCCAGACTTTCCCGGAACTGTTCCAGCAGCTGCTCTTTCAGCCTCTGCAACTGCAGAATTCCTGGCTCGGTCTGCCGCTGTCCGACGCTCAGGAGTTGCTGGAGCAGACGATTGCCTGTGAGTTGCCTGCGAGTCAGCCGGCAGATTCGAACTGGCACTGGAACAGTTTGTACTGGCGAACGCTCGGAGCGCCCTGGGGTGGTTTGATCACCACGGCAGCGGATCTAGGCGAACTTCTTGGCCTGATGCTCAGGGGCGGCAGCAGCTCTGAGGGCAGTCAGGTGTTGTCGTTCAGTGTGGTGGAATCCGTTGTGAGCAATCAGACGCAGTATTCAGCGGGGCTGGGTGAGCAGGATCGGCTGCGGCGCCCGTGGGGTTATGGCTGGCGGTTCAACTGGCTGGATCATTCAGGTTGTTTCTGTGATTTGCTGCCTGCCGACAGTATTGGGCACTGGGGCGCCACGGGAACGCTGATGTGGGCTGACCGTCGTTCGGGCAGCTGGGGTGTGGTGCTGACGAATCAGCCGTGGGAGCGGAGTCAGCCGACGATCCAGCGGCTCTCCAATGTGCTGGTGGATGCAGGGGGGGTGTGGCGTGAAGCTTGAAGGAAGTTCGTCCGGCGGCAGTTCGCTTCAGCAGCGGATCCTCACTGCGGTCCAGGCGGTGGATTATGCGCCCATCACTGCGAAGGAACTGCGGCAGCAACTGGGTGTGGAACGCAGCGAGCTGGAAGCATTTGCAGAGGCTGTAGCGGCACTGGTCTCGGGGGGACGCCTGCGGGAGGACAAGCGGGGGCGGTTGAAACCGCGGGGCAGCATCGGGACTGTGACAGGGGTGCTGCGGCGAATTACCAGCGGTGCTGCCTACGTGATTCCTGCCCAGCGGGTGCCTGAGCTGCACGGGGCGGATGTGTATGTTTCGGCAGCCGACGTCGGAGACGCTCAGACCGGCGACGAAGTGCTCGTGCGGCTGCTCTCCCGGCGCCGAGGTGGCGGGCAGCGCTGCGGAGTAATCGATCGGGTCCTCGAGCGGGCAGCCACCACTTTTGTGGGGACCTATTTTGAAACCGGCGGACAGGGCTATGTCCGGGTGGACGGGACCATCTTTTCCAGCCCGATCCATGTGGGTGACCCGGGCGCGAAGGGCGCTCAGCCGGACGACAAAGTGGTCCTTGATATGCTAAGGTTTCCCACGGATCGTCGCCGTGGTGAAGGCGTGGTGACTCAGGTTCTGGGACGTCGTGGCGACCCGGGCATTGACACCCTGACGGTGATTCACAGCCTTGGCCTGCCGGTCGATTTTTCCGAAGCAGCGCTGGCCGAGGCGCGGGCTCAGGCAGCGAAGTTTGACGAGGAGTCCTTTGGCGGGCGCGAGGACCTGACGGGCGAGACGATTATCACGATCGACCCTGCAGACGCGCGGGATTTCGACGATGCGATTTCGCTCAGTCGCACCGAAGACGGCACGTGGCATCTGGGGGTGCACATCGCAGACGTGTCACACTTTGTGCCTGAGGGCAGTCAGCTGGATCAGGAAGCACAGCAGCGGGGGACCAGCGTGTATCTGCCGGGGCATGTGATTCCGATGCTTCCCGAAGTGATCAGCAATGGTCTGGCAAGTCTGCAGCAGGGCCAGTTGCGGTACACGAAGTCGGTGTTCATCGAATTCGCAGCTGACGGTTCTGTGCGGGGTTCGGAAGTGGCGGCTACGGTGATCCGCACGGCCCGGCGATTCGCCTACGAAGAAGTCATGCCCATTATTGAGCAGCCTCAGCGTCAGTACCCCGACGTGACGGACCCCGTGAAGCAGTTGCTGTTGCGGATGCACGAGCTGGCAATGCTGCTGCGGCAGCGCCGGTTTGCTCAGGGTGCGCTGCAGATGGGCATCCCGGAAATTGAAATCGTCTTTAGTCGCGACGGCGCCGTGGAAGGTGCACGGCAGCGACATCATGATGAAAGCCACGAGATCATTGAGGAGTTCATGCTGGCGGCGAACATCGCGGTGGCAAAGCTCCTCGCCAGCCGTGGTATTCCCTTCCTGCGACGCGTGCACAGTGATCCGGACGAACTTCGGATCAATTCCTTTCAGCAGTTCTGCCAGGGGCTGGGGCTGACGTTAAGAAAGCCGCAGAGCCGTCATGAGCTGCAGGCGCTGATTCGCAGCGTGGCCGGTAAACAACTCGAACGTGCCGTGAATTTCGCGCTGCTGCGGAGTATGAAGCAGGCAGAGTATTCTCCGGAAATTGCGGGCCACTTTGCGCTTGCGGAAACCGACTACTGCCATTTCACCAGTCCCATTCGCCGCTACCCCGACCTGACCGTGCATCGGCTTCTGGATCGTCTGATTCACGGCCGGGCCGCGCCAAAGACTCCACCGGAAGCGCTCTTCAGCCTGGCCAAACACTGCTCGTTCACCGAACGCCGGGCTGAACGTGCGGAGCGGGAGCTGATCCGGATTCGGCTGCTGCGGTTCATGGCCTCGCGTGTGGGCAGCGAGCTGGAGGCCACGGTGACCGGTGTGGAGAGTTTCGGGATGTTCTGCCAGGGACTTGACATTCCTGCGGAAGGCATGGTGCATCTGTCGGCGCTCGGGGATGACTTCTTTGAATTTGATCCCGTCGGCCGAACGCTGACCGGCCAGCGGACGCGGCAGGTGTTTCGGCTGGGCGACAATCTGCGAGTGCAGGTGGTGGCGGTGGACGTCGACCGACGGCAGATGGAGCTGCGTCCGGTACGTCCCGGAGTACGCTCGCGGCGGAGGACGGAGGAGGCGGTTCCGGCCCAGCAGCGCCCGGCCGCCCGGCGAACTCGTGACGCGGGGGAAAGAGAGCGCGGTGGGGCTTCCGGAAGTTCGAAAGCGAATGGTCAGGGACGCGGGCCGGCCAAACGGCCGCGATCAGGTGGCGGTCGCAGGAAGGGGCGACAGCGATAAGTTTCGGCAAAAATCGCTGATGTTCGGCCCAAATTCACCAAACTTCAGCGCGTCAGCTGCGGCTGCCGAGCGATTGAACGGATAAACGCCGGACGGGTGTGGGAGCCCGCCGTGCATCCGCGTAGAATTCACCGTGGTGTAACGGTGGAACACAGTGAATGACTGCGAAGCAATGGCAGGATATCGGGAGCACATCACAGTCAGTGGAATGCTGGGCATCGGCTGGGGCTGCGCCGCTTTTCTGCTGGGAGGCTTCAGTTTGATGCAGTCCGTCGTTGCCGGAGTGCTCACGTGGATCTCCGGAATGCTGCCTGACCTTGATGCGGAAGGGGGCCGACCTATCCGCGAGCTCACCGCCCTGACTTCCGCACTGGCTCCCCTGCTGGTCGTGCAGCACGCACATGCGCTGGGTGTCTCCGACGATCACACGCTGTTTGCCGGGATCGCCGTCTGGGCACTGGTGCGCTACGGCTTCACGTTTCTGCTCGCAAAGCTTACAGTCCATCGCGGCATGTTTCACAGTATACCGGCCCTGTTGATTGCGGCAGAGCTGATGTTTTTGGTGTATCCCGCAACAGACCTGCGCGTGCGGATACTCATGGGGCTGGGGGTTGGTGTTGGTTTTCTTTCGCACCTGCTGCTGGACGAGGTCTACAGTGTGCAGTGGGACGGAGCTCGGGTGCGACTGGCCAAGTCCGCCGGCAGTGCGCTCAAAGTCTGGGGAGAAGACGCGTTGCCCAACGGCGTGGCCATGGGTCTGCTGCTCGTGCTCACCTGGGCCGTCCTGCTGAAATTGCAGGTCGTCCGCGACCCGGCTCGAATCCCCGCGCCCGAAATGTACGATATGACCGGCAATCTTCCGGATGCACCGCCATTTCGGATGGCAATAGAACCGGGCGTTCAGGAAGTGCGCTGAGCGGACGGGCTGAGCGGATGGGCGGAAGCCCCCGGCTGCGTTTTCGCACCGCAGGTACGCGCCCAGCCAGCGGCGTTTGCCCGCGGACTGCCGTCCGGCGGCTCGGCATCATTCAGTGGCGGTTGCCCCTGCCACCTGCTCGACATCCCTGGCTCCCCCGTTCCCCCGCCAGCGTTTCCGAAATTCACCGCCTTTGCAGTTGTCTCTCTGCCCTCTGTGAGATAGCCTGACGTCGGGATTTTCCGGGCTGCCGCCATTATCGTCCGCCCAACAGGAATTCCGCCCAACTGGAAGATCGCTGTCGTCCTGCCCAGCCATCCTGCCACATCCCCCCTCCTCCGCTGTCTCAAGCCTGAAAAGGAACCCGACATGCAACGTCGTCGATTCCTCGTCGCATCCGCTGCCGGCATTTCCGGATACAGCTTTGCTGCTCCCGGTGTCGCCTCCACAGCGTCGTCGCGTCTGGACAGCACCACCGGCGGAACTGCTCGTTCCACCATCCTCTTCTTTCTCAGCGGCGGCGCATCGCATATTGATACGTGGGACATGAAGCCCAATGCACCGCTCGAATACCGCGGTCCATTTCGGCCCATCAGCACGTCAGCACCGGGATTGCACCTGTGCGAGCACCTGCCGCTGCTCGCTCAACAGGCTCATCACCTCGCCGTGGTCAACAGTATCGGTGGTTCTGTCAGCACCAACGACCACCACGCCGGCTACTACTACAACCTGACCGGTCACGTACCCGACTCCACCTTTCTAAGTCTGGGCAATAATCGGACGCCTTACGCGTCCGACTGGCCCTATATGGGTGCGGTGGTGGCGTCGCGTCGGCCCGCCCATCCGGAGCTCACCAACGCCATCACCCTGCCCCACATGGAAGGCGCCCCCGCTTACACTCGCCCCGGCCAGTTCTCCGCTCGCCTTGGAACCCAGTTTGATCCGCTCTACGTCAACGGCAGCCGCGAAAAGCCACTCCACTTTCAGGCACCGGCAATTACGCTCGAAGGTGACATCACCCCGGAGCGGCTCAACAACCGCACGGCCATGCTCAAAGCCATCGATTCCGCCCGCCGCGGACTGGATGAATCCAGCCGAATTGCCGCGTGGTCAGCCCAGCAGCACCGCGCTTTCTCGCTGCTGGCCTCCTCACGCACGACGGCCGCCTTTAATCTTGCCGACGAGTCCCCGGAAGTACTCGACCGCTACGGGCGGTCAATCAACGGCACCAGTCTGATTCTGGCACGGCGGCTCGTGGAAGCTCAGGTGCCATTCATCACCGTGTTCTGGATGGGAGATGAAAAAGAGTCGAACCGGCGAAAGTGTGCCAGTGGCGGTGGCTGGGATACCCATGGCAACAACTTTGCGTGCCTCCAGGACTGGCTCCTTCCGGAGTTCGACCGCGGTTTTTCAGCGTTGATCGCCGATCTGCACGAACGCGGTCTGCTCGACCAGACACTGCTGCTGGTCACCAGCGAAATGGGCCGCAAGCCCCGCATCGGTGATCCTCGCTCCGGTGGTCCCTCCGGTGCCGGTCGCGATCACTGGACTCACTGCCTCACCGACCTGCTGGCCGGTGGTGGCATTCGTGGCGGGCAGGTCTGGGGCAGCAGCGATCGCTACGGAGAGTACCCTGAAGATCGCCCGCTGACGCCCGCCGACATCACCAAAACCGTCTACCACGCCATGGGCGTTACAGACCTGACAGCCTACGACAGTCAGAATCGCCCCTACAATCTGCTTGACGTCGGCGAACCACTCACTGCGCTCTTCTGACCGCTGACCACTGACCGCAGCCGCAGAACTATATCCGCAACTCAACCGGAAAGCCCTCGATGAACTCCTTCAACCGCCGCAGCTTCCTTGGTCTCGCTGGTGCCTCCGCCACGCTTCTGGCCACACCCACCCTGTCCGCTCAGCCAGCCCTGCTGCTGCCAACAAGGTCCGCCACCGATTCGCTCCCGATGCAGCTCTGGAAGAGCCTGACGGATGAGCAGCGGATGAAAGTCGGCCTGCCGGCAAATCACCCTCGCCGTCAGTATGTCAGCAACTGGTGGTACATCCATCCCAATTTCCGGATTCCTGCGACATTCACGCCCGACCAGCAGGAACTCATTCGCAGGATCTTCGACTCCCTGCACAGCCCGGAATACATTGAGGAGATTCGGAAACAGGTGCAGATTGATCAGTACGCTCAGGCGAAAAATGCGCCGGCCGCTGGTTTCTTCGGAACGCCGGATGACCCGGACTTCGAATTCATCTTCACCGGTCACCACGTCACTCGCCGCTGCAATGCGCACTCTGACAAAGGTCGCGGCTTCGGCGGTGCTCCAATCTTCTACGGTCACTACCCGCACGCCGAAGAAAACATGCGGGACAACTTCAACGAAGCACCAGATCATCCTGGTAATCCGTACTGGTATCAGGGTCGCATTTTCAACCAGTTCGTGCAGGGACTTGACGCAGTTCAGCGGCAGCAGGGACTTGTCTCCGCGGAACCGCGAAGCGAGGACCCTGAATCCGTGATCAGCCCTCCCACCGCCACTCAGGGACTCGCGGTGGCATCTTTATCTTCCGATCAGAAACAACTGTTCGTCGAGACCATGCGGAAGATGCTGGCCATGTTTCGTCCCGACGATGTGACAGCCACGATGCAGACCATTGAACAGAAGGGAATCGTCGATCGCCTGCATGTGTCATGGTTTGCCGGCAGGTATGACATCGGTGGCGACAAGGTCTGGGACACCTGGCAGATCGAAGGTCCGGACATGGTTTGGTACTTTCGCGGTGAACCACACATTCACTGCTACCTGCATCTGCGGGGCTGATTTCACTTGCAACCCATGGTCCGTCGCTCTCGAATGCGCAGCAACGCCGCTGCGGTTCCGACACACACCTGTGCTGAATGTTCCGGACCAGGGAGTCATCCGTCCACTTTGGTCACCTGCCCCGGGTGAGGGCGGGCCCTGGGCAGCTGCGCCAAAAAAAATCTCAGCTTGCCGCGTTCACACCGCTTCGCCCTCCGTGTCGTGGGCTTTTGCGTCATCGAATTGCAGGGAACGTCGACGCGATCAACCGACCGTCCGCAGGGCACTCCAAACAATTTCCGGAAATCCGCTGCAATTCGATGAGCTTTCCAGTGATGCCTGCGTTATCGCGTGGCATGAAGAACGAATGGAAAGACAAGGCCGCTAAAACCTGGCGGTTGGATGGATCGCAGGGATTGTGGCGGATGGTGGGACAGTGGTGCCTGACTTTCAGGAGCTGACTGATGTCGGAATCGGAAATTGTGCAGTTCGAGCGTAGCGGGGCCGGGCGTCGCGGACCTTCGCCGACGGCGTCCCTGCTGAAGATGGTTGCTCCGCTGGTTGTCGTCGGGCTGATCGTGGCCGCCTACAACGTGACGCTGATCGACGTTGGCAGCGGGCAGATCGCCGTGCTCACTCGCAAAATCGGCAAGGATCTGGTGAACGGTGATGAAATCGCTCCGACACCGGAACACAAGGGCATTCAGCGGGACGTGCTCACGGAAGGTCGATACTTCCGCAACCCATACGTGTGGTCATGGGAAGTGGTGCCACAGGTTGAAATCGCCTCCGGTGAAATGGGGGTTCGGGTCAGCCTCACGGGAGATGACCCCGGTTACGGAGAGTTCCTCGCACGGGTCGACGAAAAGGGTGAAGCGACAACCAAGGGCATCGTCCCAGGCGTGCTCAATCCCGGCCGTTACCCGATCAATCCCTATCTGTACGTGGTAGAGAAACATCAGCCGACCACGATTCCGGCCGGTTATCAGGGCGTGGTCACAAACCTTGCTGCACCATTGGCAAAGGATCCCAACACGCTGCTGGTGGCGGCAAACGAGCGGGGAGTGCAGAAGCAGACACTTGAGCCGGGCACGCACTACCTCAATCCCTACGTGACTCGCGTGGACCTCGTCGACTGCCGCAGTCAGCGGTTCAACCTCGGTCAGGAAGATGATATGGGCTTTCCGTCCAAGGACGGATTCTGGGTCAGTCTGGACGGTGTGATCGAGTTTCGCGTGAACCCCGAAAAGGCTGCCGATGTTTATGTGCTCTTCAACCGCTCGGAAAATGGTCCGCAGATTGACGAGGAGATTGTGCAGACAGTGATCATGCCCAATGCTCGCAGCTTCTGCCGTCTGCAGGGGTCCAATTCCTCGGGACGTGAATTCATTCAGGGCGAGACGCGTTCGGCTTTTCAGAAGGCATTTGAAGCGGAAATGCAGAAAGCCTGTGAACCGCTGGGCATCGAAATCATTCAGGCCCTTATCACAACAATTCGACCTCCCGAGAAAATTGCCGAGCCGGTGCGGAAGCGGGAAATCGCCAAGCAGGAAGAACTGCAGTACAAGCAGCAGACACTGCAGCAGGAATCCGAGCAGAAACTGGCAGTTGAAAAGGCCATGGTCTCCCAGAAACAGGCACTCGTAACGGCCGATCAGGACATCGTCAAAACCACGACCAAGGCTGAAGAGGATCAGCAGGTGGCACTCACACTGGCCAACCAGCAGCTGGCTGTGGCTCAGCTGAAGCTGGAAGCATCGCTGGATGAATCCCAGGCGATCACTGCGCGGGGCCAGGCAGCCGCAGATGTGGTCCGGTTTGAGAACGAGGCCGAGGCGGCCGGCTGGCAGACTGCCGTGCAGGCGTTCAGTGGCGATGGTCGTGCTTACGCCCGCTACGTCCTCTACCAGAAGCTCAGCGGAGCCTGGCGGAGGATGATGGTGAATACAGCTGACAGCCCGATGATGAAAATCCTTGACGCATTCACGGAGGACGCCAGTGCCGCATTGGCAGCGCCGGGTACGCCTGCAGCGCCTGGGCAGCCAGCCAGCACTCTGCCATCAACCACGACACCCGCAGCAACTCAGCCCACCACCCCCGCCGCGGCCGGCGGACAGGAATAAACCCAGCAGGTTCACAACTTTGAATTATCAGGGTGATGCAATATGAATCTTTCAGAGCGAATGGGTGATGGCTTGCGTGGACGAATCATCTCAACTTTTATTGCCATCTTCAGCCTCGCCGCTGCGGTCACGACGTTTGAATGGACCGTGAATCGACACTATGTGCCGGACGGACACAGCCTCGTGCTCCGCTATAAGGGACCTCCCCTGCCATTCCTTCCCGGAGATCGTCCAATCTCCGCGCCCGGACAGTTTGCGAAGGTCGACGAGCGGGGAAGGCCACTGGAAAAGGGTGTCCTCAGGGATATGCTTGGCCCAGGGCGGCATTTCCTTTGGTATGGCTGGTGGGAGACCAACCTTGTGAAGGATACCCTGGTCAGTCCCGGCGAAGTGGCCGTGGTGACCAGTCGCATGGGCAGCGACCTTCCCGACGGTCGCTTTCTGGTGGACGGTGATCTCGATCAAACCACTGAAAAAGGAATTCTCCGCAAAGTACTTGGCCCGGGGCGCTACCGCATTAATGACTACGCCTACACAGTGAAAATCGTCAAGCAGGAAGTTATTCAGAACGGTCAGCAGCAAAAACACGTTGGCTGGGTCTCGATCCCCGCAGGCTATGCAGGTGTCGTCACCAACCTCGCCGATAACCCACAGGCCGGTCTGCAGGCCGGCATCCAGGCAAATGTGCTGCAGCCGGGGTTGTATCCGATCAATCCGAATGAGCAGCATGTGGATATCATTGGAATTGGTTATGAACCCCTGTCCGTGCGCTCGAACTTTGTCAGCGAAGATGGCAAGCCGGTCCTCGACGAAAGTGGCGAGCCCCTGGTGGCCGACGACGAAAGCGGCATTACGTTTCCGTCCACCGACGGTTTTCGGATTCACATGGACTTCACCGCTGTCTGGGGAATCATGCCGGATCAGGCGGCTGACGTAATTCGCAAATTCGGCAGTCTGGAAGCCGTGCAGACAAAGGGTGTGGTGCCACAGATCGAAAGCATCTGCCGCAATGAGGGCTCTTCACTGGGCGCCGTCGATCTGCTGGTCGGTGACACAAGACAGAAATTTCAGGACGCCGTTTCTGCCTCGTTTCAGACCATCCTTGAAGCGAAGGGCCTGACTCTGCTTCACGGGTTTGTCCGCAACATCCATATCCCCCAGAACGTACGTAAACCGATTCAGGAAAAGTTCGTCGCTGACGAACTGAAGCTGACACGCGATCAGGAACAACTCACCGCACGCACCGAAGCCGAACTCCGCGAAGCCGAGAAAAAGGTGGAACTGGAGACCGAGCGGATCGGTGCCGAAACGAAAAAGCTCGTGGCCGAAGCCATTGCTGAAGGCCAGAAAACCGCCGAAGAGACGCGTGCCGAAACACTCAAACTTGTCGCCGCCATTGAACGTGAAACTGCTGAACTCGAAGCTCAGGCCACCGTCAATCTGGGCCGTGCCAAAGCGGATGCCAAAAAGCTGGAGGCCGAGGCGAAGTCAGAGCTCTTCGCGCTGGCCGTCAAAGCCTTCGGATCGGGCGAAGCCTACAACCAGTGGATCTTTGCCACCGGACTTCCGCAGGACATCCGGCTGGACCTGTTCTACGCCGGCTCCGGCACGCTCTGGACAGACCTCTCGAAGTTCACCGATATCGCTGTCGGTTCAGATCTGCGTGAACGGCTGCAGGCACCTGTAGCGCAGCCGAAAAAATAAGCTGCAGCGTTCACGGTTCGTCGTCATCCATGCCCGCAAACAATCCACCCAACCGCTCCGGTGGCTTGGGTGCCGCCTCGCCCTGTTCAGGGGCGGGCGATTTTTTCTTCCGGATTTTTGTTGCTTTGGGGGTCTGTGCGTGTTCTTCTGCACTCCCCAGACCGGCCGCCAGCGACTTCAGACCGTCCAGCGTATCGATCTGGTCCGTCGTTTTGTCGCGTCGCCAGCGGGCGAT
>JBEIEK010000044.1:0-25286 GCA_040382995.1 Planctomycetaceae bacterium | reverse complement strand
CGGAGAGGGAGGGATTCGAACCCTCGGTACCCTTGCGGGCACACCGGTTTTCGAGACCGGCACATTCGGCCACTCTGTCACCTCTCCGATGACCAGACGACAATTCGCCCGGCATTGCATATGCTACCAGGAGCAGCCCCCGCGAAGCAACCCAACCGCCACTTCCCGGCAAAGTCGGGGAACAATGAACGGCCTCACCCCGCAAAATCTGCTGCAGTCTCAGCAATATGATCCCAACCACCCACGCGAGCCATACGATGGCAACCGACCAGAAGGGACTTTCGATCGCCCAGTACCTCGATCTGGAACTGCGCACGGGACAGAGGCACGAGTATTTTCGGGGCGAGGCTTTCGCGACGGTTGGAGGCTCTCCAAGGCACTCGCTGATCGCGACCAACTTCTCCGCAGAAGCCCGCCAGCGACTCAATCCCGGTTCGTGTGTTGCCTACAACTCTGATCTCCGCATCAAGGTCAGCAGCAACGGACTGTACACATATCCTGATGCCACCATCATCTGCGGAGAACTGCAGCTGGACTCTGACATCCCCGACACCGTCGTGAATCCGACGGTGCTGGCTGAAGTCCTCTCAGATTCGACCGAACACTACGACCGTGGCAGAAAAGCCATGTGGTACCGCAGCATCCCATCTCTGAACGCTCTCGTTCTGATTTCCCAGGACCGGCCCCACGTCGAATGCTTCACCCGCCAGACCACCGGTGGCTGGCTGCTCACAGAAGCCACAGAACTCACCGACATGCTTGTTCTGAAACCACTCGGAATCTCAATCCCCCTCGCAGAAATCTACCGCAACGTCCAATTCCAAACGACCTGAAAGGCGTGCGGTCGATGTCAATCGGCCCCACGCCTTTCACACTTTTCTGCGGTGATGCAGACAGAGAACTCCAGCGCCATTGGGCTCACACCCATAACTACATCATTTCGCCTCATCCAGGGCTCAGTCGCAATTCACCTTTCGTCTTCGGCCTTCCCACATCCCACACAGAACCAACACGCGATGATTGGCCGTCCTCCGTGAATGCCTCTTACCAGGAATCAATGTTCCCTCCCCCACGCCCTCGCCGCCAGACGTGTTGGCGCCGCCCTTCGCCCGCGGACTGCCGTCCGGCGGCTTAGAGGGACTTGACCGGCTCCACAATCGTCAGACTCCGATTCAGCTCCGGCTGCAGAACCTGCGACTGGCCTGACGGCCAGTCAATCTCCAGCTTCACATCCGCAGCCTCGTCCGGCACCGCAAAATGCACACTGGCACTCTGCGAAGAACCGTAGCTTCCTCCGCCGCGTACGAAGCGACTCTGATGCGTTCCGGCCACCAGCCGCACCACTGCTCCCACAGGGTCCCGTGCCGATTGACGCCCCACCAGCCTCACTGACACCCAGCGTTTCCAGACCGGTGGCGATGCATTCTCGAGCACCACCGCTGGCTGACGTGTACGCGAAATCGCCAGATCCGGATCTCCATCCCCGTCGAAGTCCGCTGCCACCGCCCCACGTCCCATGTGCTGCTGCTGCAGCCATGCACCTGCGGACTCAGAGCGATTCACAAGCCGTCGACCTGCCTCATTCTCAAGCAGCAGCGGCACCTGAAACAATGCCGTGTTCTGCGGGTACCGAATCACATGCCCGTTGGACACAAAAATGTCCTCGTCCCCGTCGCGGTCAAAATCCTGAGCCGTCGTGCCCCAGCCCACATACATGCCTCCGACCGCGTTCAATCCAATCCGCTGGCTGACGTGCCGAAACACCATTCCGCCAGCGTTCTGATACATCGCATTGGTCTCACGCTCGTAATTCACCACCCAGATGTCCGGCTGCCCGTCGTTGTTGTAATCACAGACGTCCACTCCCATGCTGCCGTCAGGTACCCCCGTGCTGCTCAGACTGGCGCCACTGTGCAGCGACACATCCTGCAGCTGGCCATCACCGGTGTTCTGGTACAGAAAGTTCGCCACCGTGTCATTCGTGACATACACGTCGTTGTCACGGTCACCATCGAGGTCCGCAATCACCACTCCCAGCCCCTTGCCTTCCGGCGTGAGCGACGCCGTGTCGGTCACATCCTGAAACGTGCCATCGCCGTTGCTGAAATACAGCACATCCCTGAGCCCCGTGTAACTGCGTGGCGGGCAGATCTCGCGTCCCCCGTTCGGTCCCCCGGCACAAAACGGATGGTTCTGCCATGACCAGTCGACATAGTGAGCGACATAGAGGTCAGGGTGCTGATCGCCGTTGATGTCTCCCCATGCTGCACTGCTGCTCCACTGCTGATCCGTCAGTCCGCATTCAGCCCCCTGCGCCGTGAACGTGCCATCCCCTGC
Organism: Planctomycetaceae bacterium; assembly: GCA_040382995.1. Taxonomy (GTDB): domain Bacteria; phylum Planctomycetota; class Planctomycetia; order Planctomycetales; family Planctomycetaceae; genus SXXK01. The sequence goes on along the minus strand of JBEIEK010000044.1, from coordinate 22,949 downwards.
GTTATGCCACAACTGGACACCACCGTAACCCGTAATGAGCACGTCAGGGAAGCCGTCGTGGTCGTAGTCGCTGCGGGATACGCCATGGCTGTAGTGCAGGGCAGTGGCCACACCCGCAACAGCCGAAACATCCTGCCACTGCCAGGCACCTCGCCAGCGAAACAGGCCGTTCGGTGCGGCCAGAATCTCCTGGTCGCGGAACGTTCCGCCACCCGCAAGAAACAGGTCTTCAGTGCCGTCACCATCAAAGTCCAGCGGTGCCAGTCCACCACCAAGCGACTCAAGGATGGAAAAATGCCCAGCTTCCTCACCGTTCTCGTATTGAAAACTCAGACCGCTGTTCGCTGTCCGATCGACAAACGACCAGTGACCAACTGCTGCGGAGCCTGCAGAAGCCGCAGACGGCTGACCAGCTTCCCCGGCCGCACCCGCGGGCGTCGGAACCGTCCCTGACTCCTGCCCGCAGCCGCAAACAAGACAGAGCACCGTGATGATTGCCGGACCAAACCCGCGCGACATGAGGACTTACTTTCCGCTGGGAGTTTCGGATTTGCCTTCACCCTCAGCATTGCCGCTCTCGCTGATCAACACAGCCCGCTTGATATAGTCCAACTCCGGAAACGCCTGCTCCAGATATGAATTTCCCTGCTGCTCAATCAGGTTTTGCTGAGGCCGTTCACCATATTGCGGATTGATGCCCTCGATGTTGTGGAACCCCTCGATCACTTCTGCAAAGGCGGAAAATCCGAGATTGTCGAGGTTGGTGTTGTCCGAGTAGTTCACGAACAGCTGGGTGGTTCGGGAATCAGGTCCCGAGGTGGCGAAACAGAGCGTTCCACGGCGGTTGCTTTCCACCACCTTGTCATCCGAAATTCTGCGGTTCCACTTGCGGTGCTTTTCCGGGGTACCATTGATGCCAAACTGAACCACAAATCCCGGCACGACACGGAAGAATCGACAGTCGTCGTAGAAACGATCCTGCACAAGTTCGTAGAACCGCTGTGCCCCCAGCGGAGCCCAGTCGCGGTGCACTTCCACCACGAAGTCTCCGGCGGTTGTTTCGAACTTCACCCTGAAAGTTCCGGTCTGCGGCGCCGTGACCTTTTCGTTCGGGTTGGGTCCAAGATTGTACGGCAGATCCTCGGGACGCATCTCTTCCTTTGCAACCGGAAGGTCCTGCGTTTTGCGAGTCTGCTCGTAGTCGCCAAGGCCCTGCGGCAGGCCCGGAGTGTCACCGGATTCTCCGCAGCCACACACCACAGCAATCAGCAGACAGGCACACATCAGCAGCGAATGTCGGCACATACACAGCGTTCCTGAAACAGCAAATGAGTAATCCAGGGGCTGTTTATCCCAGGACCAGCGGAATTTTCAAGAGCGGCTGTGGGGAAAATCAGGTTTGAGCCACCGGAAGCGGACTCAGGCCAATTCCGCTGTAGTGGAAGCCACGAGCCGCCATCCGCTTCGGTTCAAACAAATTCCGCCCGTCAAAAATCACCGGGGATTTCATCTTCACCCGAATGTAGTCAAAGTCCGGATTTCGAAACTCGTTCCACTCCGTCACAATGCACAAAGCGTCCGCAGCATCACAGGCGTCGTAGTGATGCACACAGTACTTCACGGACTCTCCCAGCAGCCTGCGGACGTTGTCCTGAGCCACCGGGTCGTGCACCTGCACCCGACAGCCCGATTGCAGCAACTGCTCAATCAGCACCAGCGCCGGAGCTTCCCGAATATCATCCGTCCGCGGCTTGAATGACAACCCCCACACGGCAATCGTGCGGCCCGTCATATCGCCACCAAAATGCTGAACAAGCTTCCGGAAGAGCACGCTCTTCTGCTGACTGTTGGTTTCGTCCACCGTTCTCAGAATGCCGGCGTCCACACCGTGCTGCTCGGCCAGTGACGCCAGCGCCCGCACGTCCTTCGGGAAGCACGAACCTCCATATCCCACTCCCGGAAACAAAAATGAAAAACCAATCCGCGCGTCGTGCCCAATCCCCTTGCGCACCTCGTTAATGTCCGCTCCCACCTTCTCGCAGATGTTCGCCATCTCGTTGATGAAACTGATCTTCGTCGCCAGCATGCAGTTGGCCGCATACTTGATCATCTCGGCACTCTCGATACCCACCGTGATAAACGGCTTCTCTGTCCGCAGAAAGGGCTTATAAAGTTCCTGCAGAACATCCGCTGCCTCCTCCTCGTCAACTCCCACCACAACCCGGTCCGGCTTGGTAAAGTCATCAATCGCCGCCCCCTCCTTCAGAAACTCAGGGTTCGATGCGATCAGAAACCGCGTGGACGTCAGGGCGGAAATCCAGTTGGCCACCTGGCGATTCGTTCCCACCGGCACCGTGCTTTTGCAAATCACAACCGCCCCCTCGCGAAGGTGCGGTGCCATACTTTCCGCAGCCGCCTTCACGTACTTCAAATCAGCCGCTCCCGACTGATCCTGCGGAGTCCCCACGCAGATGAAAACACAGCGGGCCCCGGTCACGGCCTCCTGCACGGATGTGGTAAACTTCAGACGACCTGCCGCAGCGTTCCGCCGCACCAGCTCTTCAAGGCCAGGCTCGTAAATCGGCACACCGCCCCGATTCAGCAGCTCGACCTTGCCCGCGTCCACATCCAGACACGTCACGTCGTTGCCACTCTCCGCAAAACAGGTGCCCGTCACCAGCCCCACATAGCCAGTGCCAATCATCGTTATCTTCACTGGAATCCCTCTGCACCAGGATCAGACTGCTTACCCCCACGCACACCCGCAGACCGCCAGAATCAGCGTCCACCGGGCAGTATACCGACCGTGGCAAGCCAGTGGCCCAAAAAGCCGCAATTCCGATCTGTACAGCAGCAATTCCAGGAAGGTTGTGTTGAGTTTTCACGAAGAAACAGAATCAAACTGCCCCGTTCCCGCCCGAAAAATCCACAGAATCGTCACCGCTTCAGCCGCGGGCGGAAGAACGGCAACAACTGCGGTCCCACAGCCGTTTTCGGCTTCGTCCCCGGTACCACACTTCCCGGTCCGTCGGCCGTTCGCGAAGTGCCGGTGGCCGGACCCGCCACACCCACGCCGTTCTCCACAGCCATCCCGGGATTCAGCGCCGGAAACAATCCCGGAAACAGCCCCGGCATCGCCAACGGCAGCAAATCCTCCACCCGCGTCGGCAGCGGCTGCTGATTCGCACCGGGCAGGGCAGGGGCCCCCTCACCACCAGCCACCGCACCTCCCGCCATCTCCGCCGCCGTCTGCGGCAGCAGGCCTGGGAGTATTCCAGGAAGAAATCCAGGGATCGTCAACGTCGGGACCCCGGTCTGCAGCGCCTCCGCCGGAATCGGCAGCTTCTGAATCAACGCCTGCGGAATCCGCCCCTGCATCGCTCCCTCGAACTCCGTCAGCACCCGATCCACCTGCTCCAGCTTCGCCCGATCCTTCTCCCGCAGCAGCTTCGACTGCGATGCCTGCCGCACCAGCATTCCCGCGTCCAGCCTGCCACTCTGCAGACTCGTCAACACCGTCCGCACTTCCCGCACCTGATCCAGCAGCTTGCCGTTGTCCGCCAGCAACTCCTGATATTCCAGCGAACAGCGTGCCTTGAGCTTCGCCAGCTGCTCAGCCGCACGCTCGTCCAGCTCCTGCAGCAGCCTTGTCCGCGCTTTCTCAAGCTGAGTCAGAAAAGCCTGCCGCACACCCTGCGAAATCTGCTCGCCGATCCCCGAAGTCAGATTGATTTCCGGCTTCAGCAGCGTGCCGGTAAAGGCGGCAACCGCATCAAGATTCCGCACCGCCCCCAACGCCTCATTGGCCGCCTCCACAATCTCCGGTCGCACATCCTCCGTCGCCGAAAAATTCAGCCCCTCAATGTCAGACTTCAAACTCACGAATCCCTGCAGACGCTCACCCCCCAGCTTCATCTTCAGTGACCAGTCCATATTCCTCAAACCACCCTCAAACCACACCTCGCCACGCTTCCCCACGGCCACCGGCAAACCCTCGTCGTCCCGATACGTCGCCTCCAGTTCACTCTGCAACTCTTCGCCCGTCGCATCCACCGTCAGCGCCAGCACCAGCGGTCGTCGGCCCTCCGCGCGCAACTCAAACACGCTCGGTCGCCCCAGCAGCCGTGGCTGCTCCGTGACATCCCGCCACGCCGCCACATACGGCACCGGCTCCTCGTCAATCGAAATCGATCCCGACAGCGACAAGTGCTTCAGCAGAAACACCGGGGCAGGTCGAGCCTCCACAATTGGAAATATGCGGCCCTCCATTCGCGGCGGACGCATCTGCGTCGCCAACTCCCGCCGATACTCCTGAATCGCCTGCACCCACGTAATCACCTGCTGCACACGGCGATACATCGCCGGTCCCAGCAGTGTCTGCGAAATCCGCCGGCCGTCCGGCTTGAGCAGTGTCAGCTTGTGCCGGATCATTTCCTGATCCCGCAGCCGCGCCGCATTCAACTCCTCATAATCCTCCTTCACCTCCGGCACAATCGCCTGCAGCTCCCGCTGCATCTGCTCCGCCTCACGCACAAGTACGTCAACTTCCTGAGCCAGCTGCAGCCCACGCTCAATCTGCTCCAGCGGCTCCAGCCGCTTAATCGACTCAAAACCGTCCTTCACCGCCATCGCACGTGGCTCCAGACTCCGCGCACGATCCGCCAGATCCCGAAACCGACTGTCCCACTTGTCAAACTTCCCGGAACCCAGTCGCCACGTCTCCAGTGTGTTCGGGTCCAGCTGCGCTCGTGCCTGCTCAGCCAGCTGATGCAGCCACTGATCGCTGACCTCCTTCAACTGCTCCTGCATCCACGATGGTTCTGTCGACTCCGAGATCTCACCCGGAGCCAGCCGGCCGTCATCACTTCGATTGGTGTCAAATCGCAGGTTCCTCACCTCGCCGCTTTCCACCACAAACCGACGATGCGACAGCGAATCCGGTTCCAGCTGCAAATGCATCCGCTCAAACTCAAACAAATTCCTCCCCGGACGCCGCGGACTGGCCAGCGCCGTGCCCTCGATCGTCACCGTCGGCGGAAAGAAACCTGTCCGCAGAGCCGCCACATCAACGCGCGCTCCCGTCGCTGACTGCAGGCCACTCACCAGCCCATAACGCAAAGCAGGATCCAGCCCCCAGCGGAGAAAGGACCAGATCATCAGTACCAGCAACACTCGGGGAACAATCCATTTCCAGCGCATCACTCAGTCCTGTCTGCAGAATGGCAGTTCGACCACTTCACTCCACGGCACTCACCCGATTGGCCGCCTCCACTCCCTGCACCACCTTCACCAGCCACGTACGGCCGGCATACATCCGCACAACTCCCGCGTACCTCGCAAACAACGGCCGCGACGCGAAATGCACCGGCAGAATCAACGCCAGCCCCGTCACAAAACTTCCCATCACAATCGAATGGTTAAAGTCAGTCCATGGCACAAATGGCTTCTCATACAGCCATTGCCAAACCCCCGTCAGCTGCGGACGACTCAACACCCACCAGCCAATCTGATCAAACACCCCGTCACAGGCCACTGCAGCCAATGCCGCTGCCATGGCTCCAAGCGCCGCCACAGCCAGATTCAATCGCGTTGCCGCCAGCATCAGCCCCAGACCAATTGCCAGCAGATTGCCCTTGGGCACCAGCCCCAGCAGCACCCCAAAGGCAAGCCCCAGCGACATCTGTCGCGGAGTCGATTCCATCACCACGGCCTGCAGCAACAGCCGCACCGGACGCAATATCAAATACATGCCCGACATCCCTGCCAGACTCAGACCCGCTCCGCCACCGCACCTGCCGTGGCCGCGCAGGCCCGAAGAGTTCCGGCGGAAAGCATCTCAGATTCCAGCCCGCGCGATCAATCCGGTTCCCGGCAGCGGCCAGCCGACATCGTGCTGATCCCGTCACTGCATTCAGGCCAGCCCGCAGAATTCGCCCTCCATCGCAGCTCCGCCGCAACGTCTGCCGATTTCCTCAGCAGCCTCAGGCAGAATGCGCAGCAATCTTTGCCTGATCCGGACGCTCAATCACACCACGCTCCGTGATCAAATATGTGATCAGCTCCGCCGGTGTCACATCAAAAGCCGGATTGTAAACGCCAACCCCCTCCGGGGCCGTCCGCCGCCCAAAACCCTCCGTGATCTCAATTCCCGCCCGCTGCTCAATTGGTATCCCAGCTCCTGAGGGCAGCTGCAGATCAAACGTACTCGATGGCGCCGCCACCGCAAATGGAATCCCATGATAAGCCGCCAGCACCGCCAGTCCATACGTCCCGATCTTGTTCGCCGCATCTCCATTCGCCGCAATGCGGTCCGCCCCCGTGATCACCATGTCCACACGACGCTCCCGCATCACCTGAGCTGCCATGCTGTCACAGATCAATGTCACCGCGATCCCACGCTGCTGCAGCTCCCAGGCTGTCAGCCGAGCCCCCTGCAGCAGCGGGCGAGTTTCATCGGCGAACACATGCAGCTGCTTCCCCTCCCGCGCCGCAGCAAACATCACCGCCAATGCCGTGCCATCACCCGCCGTCGCCAGACCACCCGCGTTGCAGTGCGTCAGCAACGACATCCCGCTCCGCAGCAATGCACTTCCGTGACGGCCAATCGCCAGACACATCTCCCGGTCCTCCTGCTCAATCCGCTGCGCCTCCCCAAGCAGACGATCATGCAGCTCGGCCACCGAATCACTTACACAACGCACCGCAAAATGCTCCATCCGGTCCAGCGCAAAGAATAAATTCACGGCCGTAGGCCGGCTTCGTGCCAACTCCTCACACACAGAATGCAGCACCCGCAGAAAATCGCCGCGACCAAGTCCTCGGGCACTCTGAGTCCCCAGCACTACGCCATAGGCCGCCGACACACCAATCGCCGGCGCCCCACGCACCCGCAGCGAACGAATCGCCTCAAACAACACAGGCACCGTGCCGCAGGTCATTTCCGCATAACGCTCCGGCAGCAGCGTCTGATCCGTCAGCCGCAACACACCACTCGCTGCATCACCCTCCCACCGCAATGTCTCATAGCCAGCCATACATCTCAGCTCTCTGAAAATCTCAAACCACACCCAATCGCCGCCGTGACAAAAAATCAATCGGCAACCCCGTCCGCCCCCGCTCCACCAGATCCGCTGCAGCCTCGGCAATCACCGGTGTGAACTTGAACCCGTGACCCGAGAAACCCGCGTTCACCACCACCGGCCATTCCGCGTGACGGTCCACCAGAAAATGGCCGTCAGGACTCATCGAATACTGACACACCGCCCCCCGCACCGCTCCCGCTTGCAGACCACGCAAATGACGGCCAACAAACCCGTCCACAGCCACCGCGTCTGCAGCCGTCAGCTCACGCCTGACCTGCCCAGGATCTGAAACCAACTCGCCACCCGAATGCTCACCAACTTTCATGCCCCAGGGATTCGCGGAAGGCACCCCGTAAAACTGCCCCGCAGGCAGGTCCATCAGAAACATCGGAAAGTCCCGGCATACCTCCGCACTCCCGACACACGCGTCACCCACAGCCGCATACCAGAACAGCGTCTTCCGCAGCACCGTAATCAGCCGCCCATAATCCGGCAGCAGGCTCCCAGTCCATGGACCACAATTCACAATCGCCGCGCCAGCAGAATACCGGCCTACCGACGAATCCACCTCCACACCCGTACCCGCCCCCCGAACCCCCGTCACATGCACACCCGTCTGCAGTTCTGCACCCAGATTCTTCGCCTGCTGCAAATGAGCAGCCACGCAGCGTTCCACTGCCAGCCACCCCGCAGTTCGCTCCACAACCACATCGTGCGATTCCGGTATCGCCAGCACTGGATACCTCGCCCGCCCCTCCGCCGCTGTGAGATTCTCCACCGCCAGACCATGCTGCGCCGCAGACTCCCGCGCACCACGGACTACCTCCGAATCCGCTGCACCTGTCATCACCAGATCACAGCGATTCAGCAGGCCCCCACCGCTGCGCTCGGACAAATCAGCCCACAAGTCCCACGCTCGCTGCAGCAGCGGTACGTAATCCGGGTGCTCAAAATAGGCCTTGCGAATGATCCGCGTCTCGCCATGCGAACTCCCTCGATCGTGCGGCGGTGCAAACTGATCCAGCCCCAGCACCCGCAGACCACGACCGGCCAGCTCCGCCATACACGCTGCCCCAAAGCCGCCGCAACCAATGACGATCACATCCCACGACATCCGCGCGGCCCCCGTCAGATCCTGATAAACAGCTTCTGGCGATACAGCCAGAGCAGCAGCAGCCAGTACAGGGCAAAGACCGTCGTCGGCATCACCAGCGTTCCATACCACTGCTCGTCCAGAGCCCGCGGACCAAAAGCCTGCTCAATCGCCCCCGACAAATGCACTCGAATCACCTGCTCCCGCACCCAGCCATTCAGCGTCTGCCCCAGCAGGTAAATCAAAATCGAATTGCTCCCCACAACAACCAGTGGCAGCGCCAGCCACCGCAGAGGCAGCAGATCAAACACCACATAAAACAACGCCAGCATCCCAATCACATAACCGCCACTCACAAGTGCCCACGACGGCGTCCAGATGCGTTTGACCGCCGGGCAAATCGTGGCATGCGCCAGGAGTCCCAAACCCAGACAGATGCCCCCCAGCAACAGCAGACGCAGAAGCTTCTGCCAGCCCGCAAGTGTGCTCGACAGCAGCCACTGACCACACAGGATTCCCAGCAGCGTCGTGGCGATCGACGGCACAAAATTCAGCGTCGTATAGCCACCGGCATTCGGCACATAAGCTTCCGGATTGGCAAAAAACGCCTTCCGCCAGTCAAACCCACTCGGTTCAGCGCTCGCCCCAGCGGCCTCAGCCTCTGCACCCTCAGACTGCGGGCTGCGAAGCTGTCGCAGCAGCCAGTCGTCCACCCGATAAGCCGCATTCGCGTTCTTCGACCAACCCGCCCAGTCCCCTGCAAACACCTCGCCCTTCTCAATGTCCGCATTCACTGACTTATAATCATAATCAGCAGCCGGCGGCGTGAAGCGGAACCAGGCCCAGTATCCACCAAGGATCAGCACAAGCGCCGCCAGCTGAATCGAAAAACGCCGGTTCAGCAGCAGGAACGCAAAAGTGTAACCCAGACCGATCTGACACAAGACATTCGGAAAGATCCAGTTGGTGGCCGGCTTGCCCAGGGACGACAGGAACACCCCCAGCAGCACCAGCACCACTGCACGAATCAAAGCATGCACCGTCATCGACAGCCAGCCCTGCCCCTGAGACTGCCGCCGCGCGTATGAAAATGGCATGGCCACCCCAACCATAAACATGAACGCCGGCTGAATCAAATCCCAGAATGACACCCTCCAGCCGTCGAACACACTGATCCACACCGGATGGTCAAAGTGAAATCCCAGCTGCTGCCAGGCGGCCCGGTCCTGGAGCGCCCACACAGGAGCGTCCTCAGGCAGACGCGAAAACCGCAGAATTCCAAATCCCCCCGCAGCCAGCATCATCATGATGAAGCCCCGGAAGGCATCCAAAGATGTCAGCCGGCCAGGGGCCGCCCCCGGCTGAACCCCCGCCCGACGCGGTCCCGTCGGCAGCGACGGTCGACCTGACCGCAGACGTGGCACTCCCGCAGATGGGCTGGATGGTCCAGACGCCGCGGGGGCAGCAGACGAAGGGGGCAGGGGAGCAGGCGGCGCCGGCTTCGCTGCCGGTGCCGGAGGTGGCACAGGCTTCGCCGGCGGAACCGCAGCCGCCACAGTTGCAGCAGGTGATATCGACAACTCCTGCAGCTGCCCCTCGGACTCCTCCGTGGACAACACTGTCTGCAAGACTCGCAACCGATCCTGTTTTGTACGCATGGATTCGTCCACCTAAAAGGTCAGGTCCAGCTGTCCACTGCGAAACTGCAAGACCTCCGCCTGTCGCTCGACCCGACAACCGGATCGCTGCGACAACTCTTCCGCCAGATCACCCGTTACATACAGTTTTTCCAGATGCAGCGTGTTGGGAATGAACATCCAGCGGTGCTCCCCATAACGCTCGGCAATCACCCTCACCAGCGTTTCATCGTCCGCCAGAGTCGCCGGAATCTTCGCCCGATCCATGTCTCCGGTCGTGAGCGTATTAATCAGTGTTTTCTCCTCGTCGATGGCATCCCGCAGTCGGCGAGTGATAAAGTCGGCGTTGCCTACGCCAAGAGCGTTGCCCTGCGATGACGAAGACAGTTCAAGAGCACCGATGACTCGAATCGCGGGTGTCGTCAGATCTTCAAACCCATGAATCCCACGCCGCCCAATCACATTCGTGTCCATCCCGGTGCCGCTGTATGTCTTCCCAATCGTTCTCACAATCAGCACATTCAGGGCATCCACCGGCAGCCGCGGAAAGTAATGCTCATGCCGCCGCAGCAACTCAGCTTCCCGCTGCAGAATCTGGCCCGGAAGTATCCCATGCAACTCGGCCGTCTGGTCATGCCCGTCCTCAAGAATCGCCAGCCCCGCAAGAATCCGACCACTGTCCAGAACATACTGCCCCATCTCCAGGAGCATGTCCTTCATCGCTTGAGCACCCGCAGAATGAAAGGTCCGCGCAGAACGGATCTTCCCCATGCCCACCACCATCATCTTCGTCAGACCACTCTGCACCGGCCCCGCAAAACAGGTGTGCAGCTTCACGCGATTCACCACCAGCACACCGGCCGACTCGAAACAATGCCGGTCCATAAACACCGGCCCCGTACGCACCTCACCAATCTGCACCACCTCCATGCTGCTGCGAATCGGCATCCCCATCGCCGCTTCCGTAACCCCCAAAGACTCCACCATCGAACGCTGGCCGGCTGCCGTAGCCCCGTTGTGCGAGCCCATCGCCGGCACAATAAACGGACTTGCACCCTGCTCCCTCAACCAGTCGCCGCAGGAGCGGATGATCTCCGGAATGTTGCTGATCCCCCGACTGCCCACCGGGATCGCAACTTCCCCGGCAGGCACGCGGAGACCAAGTCCGGACAACTGACCGAACACCTCAGACCGGATATCAGCCAGTGGTGCTGTCACCAGCGACTGCTGCACACAGTACAAATCCATTTATCTGACCTCTGACAGAAACTCACGGTTTCGCATCGTTTGCCGCCGGTGTGGCCGACGCATCCTTTTCCTCGGCCTTGCCAGCATCGGTCTCAGGGGCCTTTTCTGCAGCCTCCTCTGCCGCCTTCTCATCAGTTTTCTCGCCAGCTTTTTCACCAGCTTTTTCTTTCTCGCCGTCCGCCTTTTCCTCAACCGGAGCAGCCTGCTCGTCGCCCTCCATCGCTGGACGCTTTCGACCCTGACCACCACCCGGCGGCCCCATCATGCCCCCAAAACCGCCTGGCATCCGCATGCCACCGGGACCTCCGGGGCCAGGACCACCAGGACCACCAGTACCGGGCGCGCCATCGACATCAGACGGTGGCGGGAGCAGCGGTGGTGGAGACACACTTCCAGCCCCTTCCGGTGGCTGCTGATAAACGTATCCCGCTCCGGGCTGCTCGTCCTCCGATGTAAAGAAACCGGTTGCAATCGCATCCTCGTCAGTCGTTACTGAGATAAAGATCTGTGGACTGGGTTCGCCGATCAACGGTCGGAGCAGACTGTACCACGAGAAGCGGTAGACCTTTTCATGAGTCGTTTCGCGGACCAGTTCCTCGGTCGGGCTCATGCTGAGGAGCGCTTTGGCTTCAGCAAACCTGACGCTCTTCAGGGGCGCCGCAGTGTCATCGCCACCCAGAACCCCCTTGAGTTCCTTCCCGCTGAGATACTGTCCGAGACCGGCACGCATCTCGATCAGACAGACGACTCCAACGACAAGCAGCACAATGAGTGAGGCGATTGTTCTGGCCGGCGAAACCTTGGGCCCCTGCGGAGCCTTTCCTGGGCTGGACACTGTTTTCTCCCGTTAGAAATGCGGCGAAGCCCGGCTCAGACGAACAACGGAAAGTCACGCCCTGCCTGCTCTCCGTATCGTCTCTGGCACCGCCTTCGGAAGCAAGCCATTCAGCCCGCCTCCAACCGGCAAATTTGTGCTGAAACACAAATTGCCGGGTGGCAGGCTGTGCCTTGCCGGGACCCAAAGCGGATGTTTCAGTGACCAGTGTCTTCCTCACCGCATCCACGAAATGGCCTGTTTTCGCGCCATCTAACGATACCGCGCCAACTGTCGCTCGCGCTCCAGTCGCACCGCCTCCTCATGGTGATGCTTTGCCAGGTCCCCCTTGCCGGTCGCCTCGTAGGTGGTCGCCAGAAGTCGGTGCGTGGTCGGCCGGTCAGGACGCACCTGAACGGATTTTTCAAGGTCCGCCAGAGCTGCCCGCAAATTGTTACGCGCCAGATAAACTTCCGCCCGTGTGGACAGCAGATCCGGATTCTCCGGCAGCAGCGCAAGGCTGCGCTCCACATATTCCAGTGCCTTCTCCGGTGTCGGTGGTGTGCTGCGAACCATGGCCACCGCCAGATTGTTCAGAATCACAGGGTTCTTACCCCGTGCAAGCGCGTCGGCCACTTCCAGCCACACGACCGATCGATCATATTTCCGAGCAGACAGGGCGCGGGCCGACAGCGAATTCAGCACAAGCAGCGCATGTCGCCCTTCCACACGCAGATTTGTCAACGCCTGCTCTGCTTCCTTCGCACCCACACCATCTGCTATCACCAGACGCGCCAGCCGATCGATCGCCGGCACAGCGGCCGTATCACTCTCCGTCGCCGCCACCAGCATCGCCGTCAGTTCCTCGACGGAGGCTGCGGCAGGAATCACCGGGTCCCCCGGTAACTCCAGGCTGACCATCGGAATCCGCAAACCGCAAACCCGGTCAAATTCCGCAACATAGGCCAGACCACGCGACGTGAGCGCTGCTGGAGATTCACGCAATGCTGACAGCAGCTTTTCATCCCGCAGTTCCAGAAACAGCGCACTCGCCTCCTGCGGTCGCTGCAGCATGCGCAGGGCATCGGCCAACAAAACTCGCGTGAAAAGCCTCTGCGGATCCCGCTGCAGACTCTCCTGCGATTCCCGCACGATGTCCTCCAGCACTTCCGATGCTTCATCAGGAGCTCGCGCCTCGATCAACAGCTCGGCCAGCAGCATCCGCTGTTCCGCATGCTCGGCAATCCCATCGCTCAGCAAACCCGCACCATCCCGCGCGTGACCGCTCAGCAAATACAACTCCGCCAGTCGCACCCGTGGCTGCCAGTCCGCCGCAGCCTGCTTGTGCCGCTCGCGCCAGTAATTCACGGCTGTCTTCAGAAAATCCGGCTTGATGAAGGCCCCCAGACGTCGCAATCGCAACAGCAGTTCCACCGCCTCACCGCTCGACGGATCCCTGTTAATCGAATCAATCACCAGCGCACAGCTGCGATCCCGCTGCGACACCGACTGATCGATGAGTCGACGGGCAATGTGTCTCAGCACACCCGCCAAAGCCGCAGAAACCTTGGGGTCCTCAGATGTCTCCAGATGCGCCTCCAGCAGCTTCCGCGCCCTTTCGCCCTCACCCACAAGCAGCAGAGCATCCGACAATGCGATCAGGGGCTGCACACCAGAGGTCCGCCGAAACTCCTCCTGCAAACGATGCACCGCCAGCTTGGCCGTCGCAGCCAGCACCTCCGCAGGACGACGAATGCCGGACTGCAGCTCCAGCAGTTGCAGGTTCAGCTCCGGATGCAGACGCGATGCCGCTATCAAACAACGCTCCGCCAGCTGCCATTCCTTTTCACGGCAATACCGCTCAGACAGTAACATGGCTGCCTCCGGGTTGTTTGGCGCTTCCTGATTTGCCCGCTGCAACTGCACCACGATTTCGTCGTGTGTCATCGGAAACGGAGGATTCGCAGATGTTGCCTGACGCACAAGCCACAAACGCACATCGGCAAAACCCTCCGCGTCCGGCGGAGCCAGCGAACGCGCGATCTCCAGTGCCTCCTCCACGCGACCTTCAGAAAGCAGCAGATCAGCCAGCTTAATCGGAAACGCCGCCTCCCGCGGAGCCAGACTTCGCAGCTGACGCAGACAGACTTCCTGCCCTGCCACGTTCCCCGCCGTCGCCGCCTCACTCAATGCCGTCAAATACAACTGCCTCACCGACTGCAGATCACCTCGATCCAGCCCCCACGCCGCCACCGCACCAAACAGCAGCAGCGTCAGCAGCACTGGCACCACTGCCAGTAATGACTCAACGTCACGCGAAAACAACCACCTTCCGCTGCACTCCAGCGTCTGCTGGAACAGCTTCTTCAAACGCTCAAGCCCAACGACCCGGCTGATGAAATAACCATCCCCATAGGACTGCTCGAACATTGGAGTATCAGCTTTCCTGACTCGTGTTGCAGAATCTGTCGATGCTCTGTCAGTCATGTTCTCGCTCATTGACCGGCTCCCGATCCCAAAAGTCTCACAATCTGCGCGGCCGCCAGCAGCAGCGCCACAAGGGCTGCAGGACGACTCAGGTATCCAAATCCCTTCCGCTGCATGCCCACGGAACCTGCACTACCTGTTCTCTCTGACCTTGATCGCCGACTCCCGGATCTTGCCGTCCTGTGCGCGGACGCCTTGCCGTAATACAGCGGAGCAGATACCAGCCCCGAAGCCACACTCTCAGGCCACGGCGCCGCAAAGTTATTCCACAGCGCGATCACTGGATTTCGGGCCGTCACCACAAGCTCACCGTCCTCGTTCTCACGCACTCGCTGAAGCTTGCCCGCCACTGTCCGCTGCATCTCAGGAATTCCATCCAGCAGAAACTTCAACAGCCGATCTGCACTCCACACCAGCATCGCACCCGGAATCAGCCAGTTCAGCCGATAAACAAGCGACAAAATTCCACTCGACAAATCGACGTCAAACCACACCGCCAAATGTGCCGCCAGCACCGTGTTGCTGACCGCAGTTATGCCCCCCAAAATCGCCGTCAAAGGCAGCAGCAGCAACTGATGAATCACGGATCGCCCACGCCAGGCCGCAACAACGCACGCCAAAACCGGCAGACACCACGCCGAAGCAAAGCCCCCCCTCGCCGCAGCCGGCTGCAACGAGACACCCTCCATCCGTATCAGGCCCGAATCCCGGTAGTGCATCACACCCGTAGTGTTCAGGATTGCCGTCGCCGTTCGCGTCACTCGCTCATCAAAACTCCGCTGCAGCCGCGAATCAATCCCCGGCGGAAAACGCACAATCAGCAGCAGCAACGTCACAATCGCCAGCATCCAGCGAGGTTCCGTGAGGGCGCCGCGAGCACACAACCACGCTGCGCCACAACAGGCCGCACCCGCAGAAACCAGCCACGCCGAACCCGTCCAGAGTCCCGCTGCCACCAGCAACAAATCAGCGGCGATCAACGCAAACCCCAGCAGCGAACTGGTCTCCACTCGCCCGCCACACCGCCGCAGCGACAGAAACACTACCGCTATCGTCGCCGGCACCATCGCACCGTACAACGGATAACTCCACGACTCCACGTAATACTTCAGCAGCATCGGCAGATGCCCCAGCAGGAGCAACGCGGGAGCAGAACGCGGAAGCCGAAACACCCCCGTTGTCATCAATCCAAACAAACCACCCATGGTCAGTCTCTGCACGAAAAACAACAAACCGCAAATTTCTACACGCACAGCCCAAAACCATGACGTAACTCGCCGCCACAGATCTGTGCCCCCGAAATTATCTGCGGCCTGTTGCCCTCCTCCAGACCCCGCTCAGCACATCCCCCAAACTCCACCGTCGGCATTTGTCGGCAACTCGCAAAAATCCCTACAAACCGCCGCTGCCAATTCACCACAGGTCGGCAAATCCCCTCGCACTCCTGCAACCCCTCACCGGCTGCTTAACGGTCAACGCCACAGCGGATCTCAATCAGCATCCCCGGAAGAAACAACTCCGGCAGATCTTCCAGGCGACGCTCATCCAGCAGCTCACATTCCAGTCCCAGCTCAGCTGCAGTCTTCTGCACCGTCTGAATGGCAGTCCGGCAGCCGTAAGCCAGCCACATCCGGCCCCCCGGCCGCAAATGGCGTCTCGCACCGCTTAACAGCGAATGCAACAACTGAAAACCCGGATCATACAAGGCAAATTCTTCAACACTCTGCGGACGCTCATCCTCCCACGGTGGGTTGGAGATGATCAGGTCGAAGGTCTCTTCCGCACCAATCACACTCCACGCACTCGGATCACGCCTCGGCACCAGCCTCGCATCCAGTCGCTCCAACCCACCCAACTGCCGCGCATTCTCTCGAACGTTGTCCACTGCAGCCGGATTCAGATCCGTTGCCACCACTCGAGACGCACCGGCTGACAGGCAGCACAGCGACAGCAGCCCCGAACCGGTGCCGATCTCCAGAACCTGAGCATTTCGGACGCAGTTTTCGCGAAGAATTCGCTGACGCAAACTGTCCGTGTCCGCCGGTTCCCAGAACACACTGTCCAGAATCACAAGTTCCCGAGGCAATTCCGGGACAGAAACCCAGCGTACAATTCCGGCGTTTGTGAGCCGCTGCGAGGCAGTCGCCGTTGGCTTCGCCGAGACAGCCGCTGAGTTCACAGAATCCCGTGACCGCGGTTCACAGCCGCAGCAAAAGACCGCGGCCGCCAGCCAGAACAACGGCCGACATCGGTGACACCCTTCATTCATCCTTGTTCGATTCCAGCACCGACAGAAACGCCTTCTGCGGTATCTCAACCTCGCCAAACTGCTTCATCCGCTTCTTACCCTCTTTTTGCTTCTGCAGCAACTTTCGTTTGCGGGTGATGTCGCCACCGTAACACTTGGCCGTCACATTCTTACGCAGCGCCGAAATCGTTTCGCGCGCGATCACGCGGGAACCAATCGCCGCCTGCAGAGCAATCTCAAACTGATGCTTGCTGATCTCTTCCTTCAGACGCTTCACCAGCGCCCTGCCACGACGCTCGGCGTTCGATCGATGCACAATCGTCGACAGAGCGTCGACTCGGACACCTTTCACCAGAATGTCCATCTTCACAAGGTCAGCCGCCTGGAAGCCGATGATCTCGTAATCCATCGTCCCATAGCCACTGGTCACGCTCTTGAGCTTGTCGTACATGTCGTACACAATCTCGCTGAGCGGCAGTTCGTAAATCAGCTGGGCGCGTTGAGGCCCCAGATACTCCGTGGTGCGGTAAATGCCCCGACGTTCCTGGCAAAGCTGCATGAGCGTGCCCACGTGCTGAGACGGCACGATGTAGGTGACCTTCGCCAGTGGCTCACGGAACTCTTCGATCATACCCGCGTCCGGAACCTCCTGCGGATTGTCGATCACCATCGTCTTCCCGTCCCTCGTGAGGATCTCATAGGTGACGTTGGGGGCCGTCTGGATCAGGTCCATGTTCTGCTCGCCCTCGAGCCGCTGCTGCACAATCTCCATGTGCAGCATGCCGAGGAATCCGCAGCGAAACCCAAAGCCCAGCGCGTCCGACGTTTCAGGAACGAACGAAAAACTGGAATCGTTCATGGCGAGCTTCTGCAGCTCTTCACGCAGGTTCTCGAAGTCAGTGGCATCAATCGGAAACATTCCGCAAAACACCATCTGCTTGGGCTTCTGATAGCCAGGAAGCGGATCTGTGGCGGGCTCGTGGAAGAGCGTCACCGTGTCACCGACCGTGACTTTGCTGAGCTCTTTCAGGCCGGTCAGGATATAGCCCACCTGGCCGGGGCCCAGTTCCTCACAGGGCTTCATGTTCGGGCGGAACTGGCCCAGCTCAAGCACCTCGCTGACCATCCCTTCGCGCATGAACCGCACCTTATCACCCCGACGCACGCTCCCTTCAAACAACCGAATGTACGTGATTACCCCTCGATAATTGTCGTACTTGCTGTCGAAAACAAGTGCCTTCAGCGGGCGGCCGACAGTGCCCTTCGGCTGTGGAATCCGTCGAATGATCGCCTCAAACACAGACTCAATGTTCACACCCGTCTTGGCACTGACTCGCAACGCGTTCGAGGCGTCCAGACCCAGCACCGTCTCGACCTCTTCCAGAACCTCATCAATGCGAGTCACCGGCAGGTCAATCTTGTTGACCACCGGGATGATCTCCAGATTGCCGTTAATCGCCGCATAAGCGTTGGCGACTGTCTGCGCCTGCACACCCTGAAACGCATCCACCAGCAGCAGCGCACCTTCGCAGGCAGCCAGACTGCGACTGACCTCATAGTGAAAATCGACGTGCCCCGGAGTGTCGATCAGGTTGAGCTCATAGAGCTGCCCGTCCAGGGTCCAGTTGATCGTGACCGACCGGGCTTTGACCGTGATCCCACGCTCCCGCTCAATGTCGAGATCATCAAGTATCTGCTCGCGAAACTCACGCTGCGTGATGGTGCCGCTCTTGAGCAGCAGCTGGTCGGCCAGCGTGCTCTTGCCGTGGTCAATGTGAGCGATAATGCTGAAGTTGCGAATGTACTTCGGGTCCATGGCAATGACTACAGTCGTCCAGGAGACATGGAAAACAGGGCAGGGCAGTGCGGCGCAAACAAAGAGCCGGCGATTTTGCTCGCCGGCCCCGCAGCTGCTTTGTCGCAGTCGCGCTGCTGTCAGCGAGACATGAACACCACGACCGGACCAACGTCGACCTTCAGACCGACATCGTCCACCGTTGGCAGTGTGGTCACGATGATCTTCATCGAGGCCTTGTCCACCGCCAGCCACTCGGCCGTCGTCCCACCGGACGATTCGCCAACCGTATTATACATCTTCCGGATGTTTGGCCGATTCCGCAATGTGATCACGTCCCCGGGACGGACCATGATGCCTGGCTTGTTCACCGTCTTGCCGTTCAGCTGGAAGTGCCGATGCACAATCCCCTGACGCGCCTGCGGGCGGGTCAACGTCAGACCGGCACGACGCACCACATTGTCCAGACGACGCTCACACAACACCAGCAGTGTCGCACCAGTGTTCCCGGCCGTACGCTTCGCAATGTCCAGATAACGATACAGCTGCCGGTCTCGCAGACCGTAGTAGTACTTAATCTTCTGCTTCTCGGTCAAAGCAGCCCCGTAGGTCGTCTCTTTCTTCCGACGCTTGTGCATCCCCGGAGGATATTCCTTCCGGCTCAATGCCTTCACCGAACCCGATGATTCGTAGACGTTCTCGTTCAACCGGCGATTCACTCGCCCCTTCGGACCCGTGTAACGACCCATTTCCCTGACAAACTCCACAAGTGGACCCGCTGCTCTGCACCATCCCTCGAAACGCTCGAAGAACCGTTACCGTCGTTTGACGCAGGCACACATCCAGGTCAGTGAAACCCGCCGTGCACCAGCAATTTTTTTCAGGCCGACCCCGCGGTTGCAGGCGGCGTGCAGAGTTGTTCACGGGCGGCGATTGACGACCTCCCGCAGAACTGAAGCGACGAAAGGTATCGGCTGAAGCCGGGAAGTTCAACACGCAGAACCCTCCCACAACGCCAAATCCCGCTTTTTCCCGCCATCCAGCCTCCCTGTTTTTCCGCCTGCAATCACCCACATTCCCAAAAACGAGACAATCTGTGCTTCAGCGGCCTGCAGCCCCCCTGAGCCACTCGCATCGCCACGCTTTCCGCCACAATACACCCAAATCCCCCGACGCTGCCTCCCCAAACCCAGCACCCCGCGAAAGCCACAACATGACCTCGCCGACCTCCGCTCGGCCACTCCAGCCCTGGTTCCAGACACTCGACGACCTCCCCCCGGAACTCGACTGGAACTCACTCTTCCCAGCCAGCCAGCCAATCGAACTGGATATCGGCTCCGGCCGCGGGCTGTTTGTCCTCACCGCCGCACTCCGCCACCCGCAAACGAACTTCGTCGGGCTCGAAATCGACTACACCGAAGGCCGCCGAGCCGCCGAACGCCTGCAGAAACGCAACCTCCCCAATGCCAGAATCCTTGGGGGCGACGCGGTCCGCGCCCTCGCAAATCTCATCCCCCCAGCGTCCGTCCACGCAGCTCACATCTACTTCCCCGATCCGTGGTGGAAAACCCGGCACCACAAGCGCCGCATCTTCAACCAGCCCTTCACCGAACTCCTCGCCCGTGTTGTCCAGCCAGGCGGCTTTGTGCATCACTGGACCGATGTGGCAGATTACTTCCAGATGGCCACGGCACTCATGAATTCCTCGCCCCACTTCACCCGGAACTCACCCCCCGAACAACGCGAGGCTGAACACGACATGGACTACCAAACCAGCTTCGAACGCAAAAAACGTCGGCTTGGATTTCCAATTTATCGCGCTCTGTGGCAACGTCTGTAGAATCCGTATTCAGCCAGTCCCACACCCTCGGCACTCGCCCCTGCATCCACTCCGTGCCCGCCAGGAAGCGCAAGAATGAACTTTCACCGCCACCCCATCCTCCTGCTCGCAGTCACACTCTCATCCGCACTCACGCTGCCGCCACAGGTCGCCAGCGCCTTCCAGCCCGTCAACTTCAACCGTGACATCCGGCCAATCCTCGCAGAGAACTGCTTTTACTGCCACGGCCAGGACGCTGCCAAACGTCAGGCAGATCTGCGATTCGACCTGCGCGACTCCGCCATCAGCCGCGGCGCTGTCGTTCCTGGCAACCCCGCCACCAGCACACTCATCGACCGCATCCACTCCACTGATCCCGACTCCGTCATGCCACCACCGGATTCCGGCAGACTCCTCAGCGACAAACAGAAACAACTGCTCCATGACTGGATCACAGCCGGCGCAGAATTCGAGCCCCACTGGGCGTTCACCACACCCGCCAAACCAGCGGAACCTCCCGTCCGGAACACCGCATGGCCACGCAATCCCATTGACCAATTCGTCCTCGCAGAACTCGAACGAAACGGACTCCAGCCCAGCCCCGAAGCGGATCGCCAAACTCTTATCCGTCGCCTCTGCATCGATCTCATCGGACTCCCCCCAACACCCGCCGAAGTTGAGGCTTTCGTCAATGACTCCGCCCCCGATGCCTGGGAAAAACTGGTTGACAGACTTCTCGCCAGCCCCCACTACGGAGAACGTATGGCACTGCCATGGCTGGATGCAGCACGCTATGCCGACAGCAACGGCTTCCAGCAGGATGGCGATACCTGGCAATGGATCTGGCGCGACTGGGTCGTCAGCGCACTCAACAACGATCTGCCCTTCGACCAATTCACAATCTGGCAACTGGCCGGAGATCTGCTCCCCGACGCCACCACCGAACAAAAAATCGCCAGCGGCTTCAACCGTAATCACCTGCTGAACGGAGAAGGTGGCGCGATTCCCGAAGAACAGCGCTGGGTGATTCTTTTCGACCGCATGGAAACCACCTCCACCACCTGGCTTGGACTCACTCTCAACTGCGCCCAGTGCCATGACCACAAGTACGACCCCATCACCTCGCGGGACTACTACAGCCTGCTCGATGCCTTCAACCGCGTCCCCGAATCCGGCACTCCCCAATACTTTTCTGCGCGAATTCGCGTCGCAGCGCCGTTTCTTGAACTCCCCTCCGCAGAAGACCAGAAATTCCTCACAGACCTCGAAGCCCGCATCGCCACGGCTGAAGCCGCCGGCGAATCCGCCAGCAAACAACGCGATGAACTCAAGGCACAACTCAACGCATGGCGCGCAGACAAACTCCCCCGCGTGATGATCATGAGCGATGCGCAGCCCAGACAGACACACATCCTCAGCCGCGGAGATTACCTCTCCCCAGCCGATCAGGTCTCCTTCAATACACCCGCCTTCCTCCCGCCACTCCCCGAAGATGCCCCCCGCAGTCGACTCGGCTTCGCCCGCTGGCTCGTCTCCGGCACACACCCACTCACCGCCCGCGTTCAGGTCAATCGCATGTGGCAGCACTTCTTCGGCGCAGGCCTTGTACGCACCTCGGAAGACCTCGGTGTCCAAAGCGAATTCCCCGCACACCTCGACCTCCTCAACTGGCTCGCCACCGAATTCCCCGCCCGCGGCTGGAGCGCCAAAGCCATGCATCGGCTCATCGTTACCAGCAACACCTACCGACAGTCCTCAAAAATCACTCCCACACTCGCTGCCCAGGATCCCGAAAACCGGCTTTACGCCCGAGCCTCCCGCTTCCGCATGCCCTCACTCATACTCCGCGACTGGGCCCTCGCATCCGCTCAACTCCTGCACCCCTCCATCGGTGGCCCACCCGTCTACCCCTACCAGCCCGACGGAATCTGGGAATCCCTCGCCATCACCAAAGAACGCGATTTCACCTACCCCGCCTCAACCGGAACAGATCTCTACCGCCGCAGCCTCTACACCTTCTGGAGGCGAACCGTCGCCCCCGCAAACCTCTTCGATGCCTCAAACCGCCAGGCCTGCCGTGTGCGCAGTCAGCCCACCAGCACTCCACTGCACGCACTCACTACCCTGAACGACCCCACCTGGGTGGAATCTGCACGAGTCCTCGCGGAACACGCATGGCTCGCTGCCGAGTCCGACCCACTGCGACTCTCAAACGCCTTCCAGCGCGTCAACTGCCGCGCACCCAGTGACGCAGAATCCACACAACTCCTGCAGGGTCTCAGCAAACAACGCCTGCTCTTCCTCAACAATCCACAGGCCGCCACACAACTCCTCGAAGTGGGCGACGCCCCGCGCAGCTCGGCAATTTCCGCCGAAGAACATGCCGCATGGACAGCCATCTGCCTCGCCATCCTCAACCTCGATGAATCCCTCAACCGCGAATAACCCCCTTGTCCTGCCAAAACCCCCCAAACAACTTCTCAGGACCAGCAAACACATCGCCTGCCAGTTTCCTTCCCAGCCCTGATCACTCGTCGCAAACCCATCCCAGTAATCAACTTACACCCGTGACATAAGTTTTACAGAGTTGTGACTGGGGTACAACGTGCTGCAATTGCATCCCGTCGATATGCCGCTTAGCCTTGTCCAATCTGTTCAATTCGCAGCACGCGCCGAACAGCCAGACAACCATCACTCCCACGGGTCAAAGCCACTATGAGCACAGG
>JBEIEK010000043.1:0-25662 GCA_040382995.1 Planctomycetaceae bacterium | reverse complement strand
GTCCGGCATAACCGCGAGCAGCACAACGGCCGGCAGAAGAGCAGCGAGGGCCAGCCAGCCCCTGGATGAACACAACTCCAGCAGCGTCAGCACGCCACCAAATACAAGGCATCCAGCCACCCACGTCAGCGTCGGAAAATCTCTGCCACTGGCCGTGATCCTTCCCAGCCATATTCGGCCCAGCTCGAAGCAGCCAAATACCAGCAGCATGCAGAAGCATTCGACAATTCGCGGCGACGCTGCCGTACCCAAAAACCGAAACTCCGGTTCCACCAAAACCAGCAGAATCAGTCCTCCTGCCGCCCCGCGCACGCCAACCATCCGGCTGGCAAGCACGAAGAACAGAAGTCCACAGCAGGTCTGCAGGAACAGCCCCGCGGCCTGTACAGATGCCACGCCAGGGCCAAGTAACCAAACGGCAGGCAACGAAAACACCAGCGCCTGACGGACAGCATCCGAAGAAACAGGCTGTGACAACTCCGGTAGCCCATTCCACCCCCTCGCCGCCAGCAGCTCCCCAGCCTGCAGACACTGGAGAGCAGCCACCCCGGGTCTGCACTGCAGATTTTCACGAAAATTCCAGGTGCCGATACTCGTGAGCAGCACCAGCAGCACCCCCAAAAAAATCAGCTGCCGCGAACTCGCAACCCCGAGGAGCTTCCTCATCACCCACGTACCAGCCGTCGCAAACAGCAGCCCACAGATAAGCCCTGCGGCAGCCTCCACCGCCGAGCGCTGCCCAGCCGATACACCAAAAAAGAAGACCAGCTGACAAATCAGCAGCAGCATCAGGAACACCTGCAGGCACGAAGCCATTCCAAACACCGCTGCGTTGTCGTCAGGCGTGATCGCATCACCGAACTCCACAGCCCGAAATGCGCACCGCAGAATCTGCAGTCCCGTGAACACCACAACCGCGGCCTGCAGCAAACACAGCAACTGAAGTGACAGATCGCCCTGCCAGTTCAGCATGCCACGCGTGTGACTTAACAGATGCTGCGGGGGGTTTCGCAGCTTTACCTCCAAAGCGTGCGGAAACCCGTTTTTCTCCAGTCCCCTGCGAATCTGTTCGTCCGGTACCACCACACTCAATTCACTGCCACTGTACGTCCAGTTCGGTCGCGACCAATGCTCGCCACAGCGGACCTGCACCTGATCCGCTCGCAGCGAAATTGGCGCAGATGCACAGATCAGGACCGATTTCACAGGCACAACGGCGCCCGCGTGCCTCCAGTAATGAGCATGGCCGGTCACGGGCTCCAGTCGCGCAGCTGTGCCGAACCGGGAACAGATAAAGATGTCATAACGGGGATCTCGCTCCCCTGTCGATACACCACCCTGTTGCGCAATGGAAACCAATCGCACATGCACGCGGGAAAAGTGCCGGTCTGTCGCCAGCCGGTAGCTGCATGCCGCAATGAAGCAGAGAACCAGCGGTGCGAACAGAGCTAAAACACGTCCAAGGATTCGGGTGCGCGAAACCACTGCTCTCTCCGCCAATTTCATGCAGACATCCTGCGGGAATCAACTGCTGCCGGACTTCAGCCACCAGCGGCTCTTCCTGAAAACCACAAATCACCCAAAACCCCTCTCTTACGCCCTCCGCGTCCGATTGCAAACCTTTCCAGGCTGGCAGTTGCCCCTCCAGCCCCTGCCGCCCCCAGTCCTGCCACTTCTAACGCCGACATTTCCCAAATGCATCAACTCTGTTGCTGAAGCACCACAAGCCAACAAATACCGCACACCCTTCACATGACCTGCAACCTGCAGAATTCAACTCACTCCGATCAGGGGCGCCGTCCCGAGGACTTAACGCGTTGACGCTGCCAGACACCGGTGTCATGCGGTAATGATTCCAGCCCGAAATCAACTGAATTCGCTTAAGCTCCTTGACATCCCCGGAAACTCCAGGTTATAGGAAAAACTCAGCTCAAAGCTGAGAATCCGCAAGGAAGGCTGCGTTGACCGCGCAGACACAGCAGGCGAAGTGCCCTGCTCTGACGCGTTCCGCATCGAAACGTTTTCCAGGGGTGGCGCATGCATAAGCGGCAGAGGCGGAGTCGAACCGTCGTGGGACGCAGGGCTCAGGTGTCAGGGTTGGTGGAATGGCTCGAATCGCGGGCACTGCTCGCAGCCACAATCGCTCCCCCCGGCAGTTCGTCCGGGCAGCTGGCAGAGCATGTGCCGGGCGAGATCCTCGTGCAGTTTCGGCCACAGGTCAACGAAAACTCCACCACTGCCGTGCAGACTGCGATTGGTGGTGAGGTTTTGCAGACGCTCCATACAAGGGCGATGATGCGCTCGGGATCCGGAGTGCTGCAGCGGATTTCCATCGCTCCGGGGCTATCCATTCAGGATGCAATTCAGATTGCGGAAAGCGACCCGTCAGTTGCGTTTGCGGAACCAAACTACATCTACCGCAGGGAACTGATCAGTAACGATCCCAGCTACACAAACGGCAGTCTCTGGGGCACCTACAGCAGTGACAGTCCGGTCAATGCCGGTCCAGCTGGCACGACCAACATCTTTGGTTCTCAGGCTGAACAGGTCTGGAACCGTGATTTTGTGGGATCTGATACTGTTTACATCGGTGTGATCGACGAAGGGATTCAGTTTGACCATCCGGACCTGATTGACAATATGTGGGTGAACCCGTTCGAGATCGCTGGTAACGGGATTGACGACGACAATAACGGGTATGCTGACGACATTCGTGGCTGGGACTTTGACGGCAACAACAACACGATTTACGACGGTCCGAGCGACGACCATGGGACGCATTGTGCGGGAACAATTGGCGCTGCCGGAGGCAACGGTATCGGGACAGCCGGTGTCAGCTGGCGTGTAACGATGATTTCAGCGAAGTTTCTTGGAGCCGGTGGAGGCACCACAGCAAACGCCATCCGAGCCGTTGATTATTTCACAGACCTCAGGACCAGCCATGGCCTGAACATCGTCGCCACCAGCAACTCATGGGGCGGTGGTGGCTACTCTCAAGGCCTCGCGGACGCCATTATTCGGGGTGCAAAGGCGGACATTCTGTTTATCGCGGCTGCAGGCAATGGTGGCTTTGATGGTGTCGGCGACAACAACGACAGCATTGCCAACTATCCATCGAACTACAACACCACGATCCCCACCTCCACGGAAACGGCTGCCAGCTATGACGCAGTCGTAGCCGTGGCGGCCATCGCCAATAACGGCAGCCGCGCGGGCTTCTCAAATTTCGGCCGCAACACCGTCGACCTGGGTGCTCCTGGAGTTGGCATCGTCTCCACGGTGCCCTCCAATTCCTATGCATCGTACAACGGTACCTCCATGGCAACTCCGCACGTCTCCGGAGCCGTAGCCCTGTATGCGTCGCTGCAACCCGCCGGCTTTCCCGCCGCTGACATCCGCCGCGCACTCTTCAACTCGGTCGCCCCCACATCATCACTGGCGACAAATACCTCGACCGGCGGTCGACTTGATGTCGCCAACATGGTCTTCCAATCACTGATTGATGTTTCACCACCGGCCATTCCGGAAACAACCGAGGCCGGAGGACAAACCAGCTTTACCGTCGTGCTCAGACTCCAGCCCAGCGGCGATGTGACGCTGCCTGTTTTTTCCAGTAACACGGCTGAAGGCATCACGGATGTCAGCAGCCTCGTGTTCTCGTCGGCCAATTGGAATATTCCTCAAACTGTGACTCTCACAGGTGTGGATGACGCCTTCGATGACGGCAATGTCAATTGGGACGTGGTGATCGGCCCCGCCAGCTCCACGGATGCTCTGTATAACGGCAGGGATCCGGATGACCTGACCATCACCAACCTGAACGATGACTTTGCAGACATCTTCATCACGGATATCTCGGGTCTGCAGACGACCGAATCCGGCGGCACCGTCACCTTCAACGTTGTCCTCGCCACGCAACCCCTCGCTCAGGTGACTCTGGACCTTGCATCCAGTGACCTCACCGAAGGCGTCCCCTCCGTTCGGTCTCTGATCTTCGACGATACCAACTGGAACATCCCGCAAACGGTTACGGTGACCGGTCAGGACGACACGATTTACGATCGGGACGTCAGGTATCAGATCAGCGTCACCCCCAACACTGCCGACCCGTCCTACAGCAGGATCTCACCTCCGTTTGTCGATCTCGTCAACATCGACGACGAACCGCCACCGCCACCAAAGTTTTTCGTGGTGGATGCCGACCCCTTCGCTGGCGGCACCATTCATCGCTATGAACCGGATTTCACTCCCATCAACAGCTCCCTGAACGATGTTGCAAATCGTTCGCCGCGCGGCATCGCCACGACGGCAGCCGGGCAGCGGCTGTGGGTCATCGACGCCAACCAATTCGTCTACGTCTACACCAGCGCCGGCGTTCTGGAAGGTTCATGGCGGGCAGCCGGCATGCCATGGAACGCACTCCCGGAAGGCATCGCCACCGACGGCACCAATATCTGGATCGTCGACAATCGCTCCGACCGCGTCTTCTACTATCCGGCAGCCGCCTCCCGCCTCTCCGGTTCTCAGTCCCCACGCACCAACTTTGCTCTGGCCATTGGCAACAATCAGCCGCGAGACATCGTCTACGGCTTCCAGAACGGCCTGGCTTACCTTTGGACAGTCAATGATGACCCCAAACTGGACCGCGTTTTCCGCTACACGCTCAACACCCAGGGTGTCACAGTTGGCTCCGTCTCATGGATGCTCGGGCCCTTTGTCGTAACGCCCACCGGAATTACAGTTGACCCCTCCAATGCCACCATGGACATCTGGGTCGTTGACGACACCTTTGACGCAGTGATCACCTATCGTTCCGGCAGAACACTGGTCGCCCCGGCGCCCGCTTCCCAGATTCCGCTGCCCTTTGGAAACACATCGCCCCAGGGCATCGCCGATCCACCACCGTCATGGACCGGCGACTCCCCAACTGTCGACGCGTCCACCACGGTCGTTCAGTCTGCCGGCGACGATCCTGTCACTCCCGTTCAAAGCCCCCGCCTGCGGCCAGAGCCTCGCAGCA
The DNA here is from genome assembly GCA_040382995.1 of Planctomycetaceae bacterium. Classification (GTDB taxonomy): domain Bacteria; phylum Planctomycetota; class Planctomycetia; order Planctomycetales; family Planctomycetaceae; genus SXXK01. The sequence continues at coordinate 20,642 of JBEIEK010000043.1, read as the reverse complement.
GTCTTGCCGAGACTGCTGCACTGGCAGCAGCCGGGACAGACGCTGTCTCCAGCCGAGCCAGCGCAGGCAGGCCCCGGGTTGCTGCCCGTATGCACACCACCAAAAACAGCAACGTAACCAGCACCGATTCGCCAGCAGCGGCGGTTGTCCTGCCAGCCTCAGCACAGACGACGCCGGATTCACAACTGGACTTCTATTTCACGTTGCTGCCACAGCTGCTGTGAAACTGCCGGGCTGTGGACGACAGGCAGCCTGACCCGCTCCCGGCGTGCGAATGGTCGACCGGACGGAATGGTTCCATTAGACTGACTGCAGCCGCGGTGGCGTTAGCGTGCGACGCTATCCCCCGCTGCTGCATCTCAGTTCAAACAGGTCCGACCATGTCGCTCTCCAAACTCCTGATGACTGCGCTGTTCATTCTCAGCAGCCTGGCGCACTGCATTCAGCACGCAGCAGCCCAGTCGGTCCTGCAGCCGGAGCAAACTACGCCGCTGACCATCGAGGGTGACCTGGCCTCGCAGATGATTGACGGTCTGGACCGATTCCTGCTGGATCAGATCGCTGCCGAATCCGCTGCTCGACCGCAGCGATTCACCGTGGATACCTCATCGGCCGATGCCTATGAGCGTTCGCTGACGGCGCATCGTCAGTCTCTGATCCGCTGCCTTGGTCTGCGTGATTCGCGGCTGGAATTTGCCGCTCCCGAAATTCTCGCGGCCCCCGGAACTCCTGCAATAATCGCGCAGAACGCCAGCTATCAGGTGGAAGCCATTCGCTGGCCCGTCCTCGGCGACCCATCGCCACAGGGTCAGGGGCTGACGTCGACAACCGGTGAAGGACTCCTGCTGACGCCGAAGTCAGAAATCCGGGCGTGTGTGGTGGTCCTTCCGGATGCCGACCAGACGCCGGAGCAGCTGGCGGGGCTGGATCCGCAGTGGCCTGCGGGCCAGCAGTTGGCAAGGATTCTTGCAGAATCCGGCTGCCGAGTGGTGGTTCCGGCTCTGATCAGCCGCCAGCGCGAAAAGCGGCTCGGACGCGCGGATCTGACGCACCGTGAATACCTGCACCGGGCGGCATTTGAACTTGGCCGGACACTCGCAGGTTACGAAGTTCAGTCAGCGCTGGCGATCGTGGACTGGTTCAAACGTGAGCATCCCCAACTGCCGACGGCAATCGCCGGCCATGGTGAAGGCGGGATGGAAGCACTCTTCGCAGGAGCCGTGGATACTCGACTGAGCGTCACTGCTGCGAGTGGTTTTTTTGGTCCTCGTGAAGGCAGCTGGAAAGAGCCGATTGATCGCAATTTTTCGGGCCTGCTGCGTGACTTTGGCGCGGCTGAACTGGCCATGCTGTGTGCTCCGCGTCAGCTGCTCATTTCCACCGCGGCAGGTCCGCAGCTGACGCTGGCGGGCAACGGGGGAGCACCAGCAGAACTTGTTTCACCGTCACGTGACCAGGCGGCGCTCGAATTATCGAAAGCAGTCGCTCGGCTGGGCAGCCTCGGTGGAACGCTCCGACTGGTGGATCCGGCCGCTGACGCTCCGGCGGTCACCCTCGCAGAAGAGCTCTGCAAAGCCCTGGGCATTCGCAGTTCATCGGCTGCCTCAGATCAGCCTGTCGTAACCGCAGAGCTTTTGAAAACGCGAACAGCAGGTCGGGAGGGTCGCCTGATTCGACAGCTGGACCGTCACAGCCAGTTGCTGCTGCGTGAAAGTCCTTTTGTGCGCAGGGAGTTCCATTCGCAGCGAGACCTGAGTTCTGTTGAGGCGTACGAGAAGTCCGTGGAGCGTTACCGGGACATTTTCCGCAAGGACGTCATCGGAGAATTTGCCCTGCCACTCCTGCCGTTCAATGCACGGTCTCGAAAGAGCTGGGAAACAGAAAAGTGGACGGGGCACGAGGTGGTGCTGGACGTGTTTCCAGATGTGTTCGCCTATGGGGTGCTGTTGCTTCCGAAGGACTTAAAGCAGGGCGAACGGCGACCGGTTGTGGTCTGCCAGCACGGGCTGGAGGGACGTCCAACGGATGTTTTTCTGGGAGACAATCCCGCTTACCACGACTTTGCAGCGAAGCTGTGCGAGCGGGGCTTCATCACGTTTGCACCCCAGAATCCCTATATCTTCACCGATCGTTTCCGCACTCTCCAGCGAAAGGCCCAGCCACTCGGGCGTTCCCTGTTCTCGCTCATCGTGCCTCAGCATCAGCAGATTGTCAACTGGCTCAAAACTCAGCCGTATGTCGATCCAGCGAGGATCGCATTTTACGGTCTGAGTTATGGTGGGAAGTCGGCCATGCGCATCCCGGCGCTTGTAACGGACTACTGCCTGTCGATCTGCTCTGCGGATTTCAATGAGTGGGTGCTGAAGAATGCCAGTACGCGACACAACTTCAGCTACATGTGGACGGGAGAATATGAGATCTTCGAGTGGGACCTTGGGAGTACCTTCAACTATGCGGAGATGGCGGGACTGATTTGTCCACGACCGTTTATGGTGGAACGAGGACATTTTGACGGCGTCGGTGAAGACGACTGGGTGGCATTCGAGTATGCAAAGGTGCGACATCTGTATGCGGCACAGCTGAAGATCGGTGAGCGAACGGAGATCGAGTGGTTCGTGGGGCCGCACACGATCAATGGTGTGGGAACTTACAAGTTCCTGCACAAGCATCTGGACTGGCCAGAACGTCCATGACGAGTAAAACCGGCAGAAATGGCCACTGGAATTCAGCTTGTCCACTTTTTGCCGAACCGCTAGACTCCAACTGCTGATCGGCAGGATGCTGATCCGGAAGTCAGGCAATGATCCTGTAATGCTGAAACAGACATTCCACGGATGGTTTCGGGCTGATGTTCATCACGATTGTGGCATTTTTGGCAGCGGCGCTGGCGACAGGCATGTCGTCTGCCATATCGCATCCGCTGACAATCATCGGCGGAAGTGTGTGTTCACTGCTGATGGCCGGATTTGCGATCGTTCGCCCGGACACAAAGGTGCACGGAACATTCGTGCTCTGCACGATTGCGATGACAGTGCTGGCGCTTGTGTCAGCCGAGGCGAATTACAGCGTTGTATCCAGCACGTTTCACGTTTTGTGCTGTTATCTTGCAATGCTGGGCATGGGATTTTCCAGCGTGCATTTATCGCGATTCTGCAACCAGCTGATGCTCATGACAAACCTCTGGCTGACCGCCTGGGTGGTCATTCTGGGGACACAGGTGGATGTCTTCGAGGCGTGGAAGATTTCCAATCCTGCCGGCGCTGGAAACCAGATGGCCGCTCAGATCAATATGACCATTCCGCTGGTCATAGCTTGTGCGAGCACCGGAAATCTGTTGCGTCGGTTTGCCTTTTCGGGATTGCTCTGCCTGAACATTCTGGCCGTGTTTATGGTGATGTCCCGCAACGGAATCGCGACCATGCTGGTGTTGCTGGCGCTGTACTTCATGTTCAATTACAAACGCTGGTCCGTGCTCGTGATCGCACCCGTGCTCTTCATCGCCATGTTTCCCGAATTTCTCCTGCAGAATCCGACGATCCGATCCCTGCTGGTGCGATTTCGCTTTCTTGAATACGACTCCTCGGCTCCACGATCCGTGATCTGGGACGTCGCAATGCAGTACATTCGGGAGTATCCATTGCTGGGGGTTGGTCCGGGCCAGACCAGAGTGGCCCTCGCAGTGCTCGACATCAATCACGCCCACAACAACTGGATTCAGGTTGCGATTGATACGGGCGTTCCTTCGGCGTGCTTGTATCTGCTGATGACCGTCCTGCTGCTGCAGTTGCCGGCCACGGCATTATTCAGGGAACGACACGTATTCCTGCCGACGCTGGGCATTCTGGCCTATTTCGCATATTCGCTGACCGCAGGGCCCGTGGTTTATCCGAACGCGACTTTGCTCCTGGTGGCCTGCGTGAATCAGGCGCGTGTGGCCACTGATTATGGTCGCAGGCGGGTGATTCTGTCCGAAGGACGGGGCCGCGACGCGACGAGGGGTGCGTTCCAGATGGCAACTCCGGGATTTGTGCGGTCCGCAGGGTGAAAGATGTTTCGGCTCACATGGCGTCGGCGGGGTCAAATTCGCCGTGAAACTTCAGAGTTGCCGGTGCCTGCTGGTATGACCGAGGACCGGGTCACAGCGGCGGGGCTGCTGCTGTGGGAGGAGCACTGTGTGGAGTGCGCCGCTCCACAGTGTTGTCGCAGTGGCAGTTTCTATGCTCCGCGGGCAGACCGCAGGTACGCGCGATTCGTGTCCGGAATCACACCAACTCCAGCCGCCCGGGGGCGCTTCCGCTTTGGTGCTGAAATTCAGATTCGCCGCTGGGGAAAGCAGGAAGCCATCATTTCAGCCCAACCTGCCATGTCTGCCCCCGCTTCCCTGCGTCTGCAGCGTGTTCTGCTGGATGGTGTGGAAGAGCTGGCGAGTCTGGCGTCGAGGGTACTTCGGCTTGTATCGCCCACACGGAAACGCAATGGCGCCTTCAAAGCCCTGAAGCGGCTCTTCGTGAAATGGCCGTCGTCACTCCCTGGTCAACCAGTCGCGGGTACCGATCGCACGGACAGCAGGATACGACTGGCGGTTGAGGGTGACGAGGAAGTGCATGTGCTGTTCAGATGGCTGCATTTCGTGCGTCTGACCAACGCACCTTCCGCATCAGCAGAGCATTCTTCGCAGCAGCCGGCAACGAAGGTCAAGTGTGTTGCGTGGGATCTGGATAACACTCTGTGGCAGGTTGTCGTTGGCGACGCTGGTGTGGACGGCGTGTCTGAAAACCCGGAAATGCTGCAGCTCATTCGTGAGCTGGATGAGCGCGGGATTCTGCAGTCGATTGCTGTACGTCTGCAGCGAAGCAATCAATTCAATCTGGGCGCTCGGAAGTACGACGCGGCCTCGTTTCAGCGGACATCTGTAACGGGCTTTGCACGAGCTCAGGCAGAGGGCAGCTGCCAGACAGGTTCGTGGGAAATTGTGACGCATCCGACGCTTGACGAGCGGAGAGTGTTGATGGATCACGTGGAACGTCGGCCCCTTAAATCGCGATTGAGACAGACCTTTACCGGCATTCGACTCGCTTCGTTTGCGGAGGCCGGAAGACAGCAGTGGAGAACAGCATGAACAGGCCAACACCGTTGTTTGTTGTCGGCAACGGACGATCAGGAACAACGATCTGTGCCGCGCTGCTGAATCAGTTACCGAATGTCTTTATCGCCAAGGAAACTGGTTTTTTTGGCTCGATGCAGCGGGAGCTGGTGCGAAATTGTGACAGCGATGACTTCGCTGCAGCGATTCCGGAAATCAATTCCTTCCTCGCCCACAATGTCTGGCAGGAACGGGCAACGGTGGAGGGTCTGCGGGAGTTTTGCAGCCAGTTTCAGCTGGCGGGGGCTCGCGGACTGCTGCACTACATCTGGCAGCTGGAGGCTGGCAGGCGCTGGAACGAACTCTCAGTGGTCGGCGACAACACGCCACTCTATGTGATGGCCATCCCGGCACTGCTGAAACTCTTTCCGGATGCGAAATTCATTCACATGGTGCGCGATCCGCGGGACGTTGTAAGTTCGGTGCTGAAGATGCGATTCGGGGCCTGCGAGGCGCTGACGGCTGCAATGGAGTGGCATCACACCGTCGGCTGCTGGCTGCTCGCCGAACGGATTATTCCTGCAGCCCAGCGGATGGAGTGTCGCTACGAGGATTTGTGCACGACACCCGAGCAGACCTTCGCGCGGGTGGCGACATTCGCTGGAGCGACTGCTGATGACGCAGCAGAGGCGCTCAGACAGCATGCCGCCGGAGGAAAACCGCCGACGGGCTTTGAGCGGATCGCGAAGTTGGCGCACCACAAGCGGCTCACTGAGCCGCTCACCCCGGCACGTGTTGGCAGATATCGCAGCGAATTATCTCCGAAACAGATTCGGGATGTGGAGTGCGTGGCGCAGTACGGCATGGAAGCCTATGGCTATCCGATTGAAAACTGGCAGCTGAATCCGTTGATTCTTGAAGATCGCATGAGACTGCTGAAGGCCGGGATGCGTGACATGTTCAACCGGCTCCTGCAGCGACTGCAGGGGCGATAATGGAAGGATACACTCGGATGAAGGCGGCTTTTCGAGCATTTGATGACGACTCCGCTGCATACCGACAGAACTTCGAAGTCATTGGCCTGACTGAAGGATATGGAAAAGTGGCAGTGAGTCTGTTGTAGACGGCTCGCTGGCGGTAAAGTCGAGACACAGGAGACATCTGATGAACTGGCTTCGTACTCTGACAGTTTTCGGGCTGCTGTTTCTGGCAGCGGGACAGCCTGTTGTCGAAAGCGACAATGTGCAGTTGCGAGGGCATCTGCAGCGGGCTTTGCAGAAGTTTCGTGAGCAGCGGGAGGGTCGAGTCGTCTTCCTGGGTGGCTCAATCACTGAAATGCAGGGATATCGACCGCTGGTGGAGACATGGCTGAGGGAGACATTCCCGGAGACGAAATTCACTTTTGTCAACGCCGGAATTGCGTCCACGTGTTCTCACACGGGTGCGTTCCGTTTCCAGAGGGATGTGGTGCAGGATGGCCCGGCGGACCTGCTGTTTGTGGAGTTTGCCGTCAACGATGACCAGGATGCGCACCACGATGCCGATGGTTGTATTCGTGGCATGGAGGGTATCCTGCGGCAGCTCTTTACCAGCAACTCTGCTGCAGGTGCAGTCATGGTACATTTTGTGAATCCTGAGCTGCTGGCAGCGGCTCAGGCTGGCAAGCCGGGTCTGAGTGTTCGGCAGCACGAACGAGTCGCTCGGCATTACAATGTGAGTTCCGTGGATTTGACCGCGGATCTGGCAGCGGCCATTGCCGCAGGAACGCTCTCCTGGGAACAGTGGGGCGGCACACATCCGGGTCCGGCCGGCAACCGTCATGCGGCTGATCAGGTGATTCAAATTTTGAGCGCAGCGATGAATTCCACGGATTCGGATCAGGACGTCTCGCTGCCTGCACCGTTGCTGAAATCCAGCTTTGACGGTGGCCGTTTTCTTGAAGCAGCAGCGGTGAAACCGGGCCAGGGCTGGAGCCGCGCCGTGCCGGACTGGTCATCAATTGACGGCAGCAAACGCGAGCGGTTTCTGAAGCAGGATCTGTATTTCAGCAGCTTACCCGGGTCGGAACTGTCGTGTCGTTTTTCAGGCCGGGCCATTGGCGCGTTTGTGCTCGCGGGCCCCGATGCAGGCAGACTGGAATATCGAATCGACGACGGCCCCTGGCAGACGGTGGAGCTCTATCATCACTACAGCCGTGGTCTGCACTATCCAAGGACAGTGATGTTCAGCAGCGACCTTGAGCCGGGTGAGCATCGTCTTGAAGTGCGAGTGTCTGCCGGGCATCACGCGGACAGCAGGGGCACAGCAGCGAGGATTTTGGACTTCGTTGTGAACGAATAACGCTGGACCTGCCGGACAGAGGCTCAGGAAGCATCAGGGCTGCTGCAGTGGCTGGAACAGGCGGCGGATGCGACTGAGCATTGGGCCGATGGAATTGAGCGGTCGGCCCAGTCGGCGAGCGGCTTCCTGCCAGTTGACACCGTCGAGGTAGATCCAGCTGAGCAGTTGTCGGGATTCTTCCGGGAGTTTTCTGAGCAGATGTTCGACGTGCTCGCGCTGTTCAAGCTGACGGCCGGCCGGAACTTCGGACGACGCCTGCTCGACCGCGGCCTTATGGGCCGTGACGTGTCCCAGGGCACCCAGAAATCGCTGTTCTGTCATCCGACGCACCACAATGCGACGGGCGATGACTGCGAGATAGGTGGCGAACGAGCAGCGACCGCGGAAATTGCGGAGTACAGCCATGTCGCGCAGGAGCAGTTCGGCGAAGGTGTCGGCACACAGGTCGTCAGCGTCGTCAGCAGACAGACGAAAACTGTGTGCACTGGCTGTTTGCCGGATAACCTGCTGAATCAGTCCCGAGAACCGGTCAACGAACAGCCGCCAGCTGCCCGGGCTGCCGGACAGCAGGTCGTTAATCAACTGACGGTCGCGGTCGGTGAGTGGCACAGGAGGACTTTCGGAAGGATTTTGTCGCAGCCGACTATTGGGACGAATTGTCCGCAGAAACCCAACGATTATCACTGGAATTCTGCGTGGCAATCCCCCAGGCGGCAAGACCCGATCTCAGAAGATTCCTTCGAAAAACTGCAATTTCCGCGAAGAGAACCGATTCCAGCAGTCCGCTAAAAGGGGAAATTCAGGGGTTCGACGCGGAATTGGGGTCAGGGGTCAGGGCAAAACCTCGCGATGCGAGATCCCAGTCGCCGGGGAAGTAGAACCACGGCCACATTCGCGACTCCACCGTGCTCACCGTTTCCTCAGAGATGTTCCCGGCGGCCTCCAGCTGCGGCTGCAGAATTTCGGCAACGCGGCCACGAATGGCGTCCGACAGCTGCTGCAGCCGTCGACCGGTTTCACGGCCGGACGTGCCAGAGCTGCGATGTTTCCCCAGCTCTTCAACGGCCGCCTGCTTTTCTTCCAGCAGCCTGCGGATTTCCGTTGCCTGTTCGGGTGAAAACGGCGGCTGGTCCAGAAATCGGCCAGGGTTGAACTGCAGTTCACGAGATTGCGAGCGGAACTCCTGTAGCCGCCGCAGGACCGCCCGTTCGCCCGGAAACAGGCACATGGATGCACTGGCCACAGCAAATGGCGGCGGAGTCTCCTGCCACCAGCGACGAATGAGCTCATCAGTGGCGGGGTCGTAGCGACCACCTCCAAGTCCATGGATAAAGAGATCGGCGAACAGCAGACGCAGGGTTGCCGTGATGAGTGCTCCACGCGGTACCAGCAGTTGACCGGCAAGCCGCAGCGACAGCAGTGCCTCGGACTCAAGCCCCCGTGGCAGTTCCATAACGGGTTGACGCTCATCGCCAATTGAGGCGGTGCGGGAACTGTTGGGAGGAGCGATGTGCAGCCACGCAACGGTCCGGATGCCTCGACCAGTGTCCACAAGCCAGAACGGCAGCTCCAGCGCATTTGGAGTGGACCGCAGGTTGGGGAAGGGGTTCGCATCGTTGCGGATCCCCTGCTGGTGCCGCCAGTGATTGAGAACTGAATTGTATATATCGTGAAACTCCACGGCCCTGGACAGCACGTCGGAGAAAAACCTGAGCACCTCCGGGAGCCCGCAGACGCTGGTCAACGGCACTTCCGCCAGACGACTGCCGATCCCGGCGGCGCGGCGGACGAGCGTATTTGCGGTGACCATCGGCAGGTCTTCCGGCAGCCGTGCATAACTGGCGAACGCTGCAGAAAATGCACCAGCCGCCGCCGTGCAACCGACAGACTCCAGCGATTGCCGGACCTCCATGGCAATCTCAGAACGCTGCTGACTGGAGGCCAGCCGACAGGCAGCGTACAGGCCACTCCCCTTCGAAAAGGTGCTGATGGAACGACGCAGTGGAGCCACAGCGGCACTGCGCACGGCGGACGAATCGGCGTCTGCTGCGACAGTCTGCGGTACCTCAAACGCCCCCGGGTCACCTTCGTCGGTATCAATCACGAGGGCGACAGCGGGGCAGCTGCGCGACCGGGCGACGGCCTCCGTCAGCTGGTACTTGAATACCAACCCGGGATGGAAAATAACCGGCTGGTGACCCGTAAGCAGCAACGGGGCAGACTGGATGTCTGCAGGGGCAAACTCTACCCCAGTGAAATTCAGACCGGAGTGACTGGCGGTGCGGGCCAGCCGCTGCAGAAACTGCGCGGCAGCCTGCTGCAGCGACCGACGGGCTAAGCTGCGAAGATTGGCGAGCTTCGGCGATGCCGGCTGCCAAAGTGCTGGGGTCCACCTGTCCGCCGGCGGTTCGGAGATGGGGCGTTCGTAGAGGATTGGCACAAACAGGGCTTTGTCGGGGTGGTAGAAGCTGGACAGCAGCAGGAAACTCGGCAGAGCAAAGGCCAGAATACCGCAAAAGGGGCTGAAATCACACAGCAGTCGCGAAGCGAATGCCTGCATACCGTGGGTCTTTGAGCTATGCTGCACCACATCGCGGTGTTCTCACCCGCGAAATCGGGTGCTTAGCATTGATTCTCTTCCCGGAATCGATTATCCTGCTCGACTTCCCCATAATTCTGCGCCGATAACAGGTGTCTGGAATTGGTAAATTCAATGGGATTCCGTAATCAAGGCAACTGATAACAGTTGCGTTTCCTGTGTTTCACGTCCAGATAGTCGTTCGGTTTTCTGAAATGGTTTCAAGCCGAACGTCGGGTCTGTTTTTGCTCTGCTGACATCAGCGGGCGAAGGAAAGATGGTTCATGCTGGCGCTTGGTAAGACTTCAATGGTCCGCAAGGAGGACGTCTACGACCGCGACTGGTACGTTCTGGACGCAGACAAGCAGGTTGTGGGTCGCCTGGCAACTCAGATTGCAATGGTTTTGATGGGCAAGCACCGTCCGGAATACACCCCCCACGTGGATGGTGGTGATTACGTGATCGTGTTGAACTGCGAGCGAGTGCGGTTCAGTGGCAGTGCCATGGAGCACGCTCGGGTGCCTTACCTGACCACCAAGATGTCAAAGAAGCAGTACGACCACTTCACGGGTTACCCGGGCGGTCGTCGTGTTCGATCCGCGGTCGAAATGTGGGAAAAGCGACCGGACCGAATTCTGCACGAGGCCGTTCGGCGAATGCTTCCCAAGAACAAGCTTGGGCGTCACATGCTTGCTAAACTGCGGCTTTTCACCGGTACTGATCACCCCCACCAGGCTCAGCAGCCCAAGCCCTTCCCGGCTCATCTGATGCCGCGGCCCAAGGCTCAAAAGTAACCGCACAACTCCGGGTGTTCAGTCCGATCGATTCGTTTTTTGGGTAAGTGGAACTCATGAGCACAGAAACAACCGCTGTTGAAGACAGCGCCTCACCGGAAATGCCCTCTTCCAGCCTGCCGGAACTGACCATCGGTTCTGCCCCTGCTGCTCCCCTTGATCCGTCCTGGCAGCCGACCATTCGCGGCAAAGTGGACCGCTTCGGCGTTGCCATGGGCACCGGACGCCGCAAAACCTCAGTCGCTCGCGTTCGCATCAAGGAAGGGACCGGCAAGTTCACAGTGAATGGTCGCGACCTGACGGATTACCTCCGCATCGAACGCGATCGTGACAGCGTGATGGTTCCGCTGAAAGTTGTCGGCAAAGTCGGTGCTGTTGATGTTTCCGTACGTGTTCAGGGTGGCGGACTGACCGGCCAGACCGGCGCCATCGTGCTTGGTGTTGCTCGCGCCCTCCAGGGCATGAACGCCGGCTGGCATCATGACCTTGCTTCCGCTGGTCTGCTCACCCGCGATGACCGCATGGTGGAACGTAAGAAGTATGGCTTCCGCAAAGCCCGCCGCAGCTTCCAGTTCTCCAAACGATAGTCAGGCCTACTGGCTTTCGTACTGATTTCAATCCCTGCCGGCACACCTGCAGGGATTTTTTTTGCCCCACGTCCGAACACGATGCCACGTTCCGCCGACGGAGGGTTCTCCGATGCAGGACGCCTACCAGAATCTGATCCTTCCCGACGTCCGCATGATGCTCGACGAAGGCGACCTGCAGGGCCTCGCTGCGTTCTGCGGCGTGGTCCACCCTGCCGCAGTCGCCGAGATCCTCGAAGAGCTTGAAGATCCACAGATCTGGACCGTGCTCGACCATGCCGGCGATCAACTCCGGGTCGAGATTTTCGAGTACCTGTCGCTGAAGCGTCAGACAGAACTCGTCGAATCACTGGATTCTTCTCGACTGTCACATCTGCTGGAGTGGATGTCAGCGGACGACCGTGTTGACCTGCTCTCGCGGCTCCCTGAGGTCCGTCGCGAAGACGCACTGAGGATGATTGCACAGGCGGAACGAAACGAAATTCGACGGCTGCTCTCGTACGACGAAGACAGTGCTGGCGCCGTGATGACCACGCAATATGCCTCGCTGCCAGCCGGCATCACAGTTCAGGATGCTCTCAGCCGTCTGCGACAGCAGGCGCCGGACAGTGAAACCATTTACTACGTCTACATTCTTGGTGAAGACAGGCATCTCGAGGGCTTCATTTCGCTGCGACAACTCATTCTTGCTCGACCGGAAGCACTGCTTTCCGGGATTATGCAGCGGGAGCCCATTCGAGTCCGAGCGACGGAGCCGCGTGCCGTCGCAGCCCAACTGTTGGCCCGGTACAACTTCATTGCCGTCCCGATCGTGGACGAAGCCGACCGCCTGGTCGGGATCGTAACGCACGACGATGCTCTCGACGTCGTTCAGGAGGAAGCGACGGAAGATGCTTATCTGCAGAGTGCCGTAGCACCTTTGGAAGACACCTATCAGGACACGCCACTGCCGGTCATTTTGTGGAAGCGGGGAGTCTGGCTGTTATTTCTGTCTGTGGTTGCGCTAATGAATGCGCACGTGATCGACCATTACCGTCTGGCAACTGACGGAGGCGTGGGCCCTGCGGCGGCTGCAGCGCCCGCAGCCGGTTTGACATCGCTGATCCTGCTCTTTCTGCCGCTGGTTATGGCGAGCGGTGGCAATGCGGGTTCGCAGTCGGCGACCCTGTTCATTCGCATGTTTGCGCTGCAGCCCAGCGATTCCAGAAACAGTCGCGGTTCCGGAATTGATCTTCCCCTCGTGGGGCGTGAGTTTCTTGTGGGGCTGAGCCTTGGCGCAGCGCTGGCGACGATGGACTTTACAGTTGCCTGGTTGTGGTTTGGGCGGACACCATGGGAATCCGCTGTGATCGCGATCACGGTCATCACCGTGGTATCCCTCGGGACCTCTGCGGGAACTCTGTTTCCGCTGCTGTTCCGTCGACTGGGGATGGACCCGGCGATTATGTCGAACCCGCTGATTGCGGCGATGATCGATGTTCTGGGGGTGGTCCTGTTTTACGAGATTGGCAGTTTGCTGCTTCAGTGATTGAAGAGAAATTCGCGGCTGCCGACGATGCTCCAGACAAGGTCTTCAAGAATTTCGCGTTTCTGTTCCGGGCTGGCTTCAGCCAGCAGCGGCAGGATTTCGCTGGATTCCTGTGCAGAGGGTGTTCGGGCAAGGCAGACGAGAAAGACTTCGTTGAGCAGAGCTGCGTTATCGGGAATATCCCTGATCCAGCGTCCGATACGGTTATCCGGGACAGCGAGTTTCTGATTGACGGTGTCACCGTTTGAAAGGTGCAGGACCTGGACGAGGCTGGGTTCGTCGGAACGTTCGCATTCGCATGTGATGCGTCGCTGGTTCCTGCCAAATGTCTGCAGGAACCAGGATTCCACGGCAGAGTCACTCAGCTGGATGGCGCGGGTGCCGCGGGGGTAGGCGGTGGTTGGCTTGCGATCATTTCCGGGATAGAGGATCTGATTGAATTCGGTGGGGACGTCGGTCACCTGCGAAACTGCGTCGAGGAGGACCTCGGCGGGAAGTCGTCTGGGAAAGTAGCGGGAGTATTGGCGCTGGTCACCGGCGTTTTCAGGAAGGGTCTGGCTGCTGCGCTGCCAGGCATCGGACTGAAGGATCAGCCGCATCAGTGCCTTAAGGTCGTAGTGATTCTGAACAAGGTGATCAGCGGCGGCGGTAAGGAGTTGTTCGTTCACGGCGGGGTTTGAGCCGCGCATGTCGTCGACCTGTTCGACGAGCCCGGTGCCAAAGAAGTTTTTCCAGACGCGGTTGGTGATGGAGCGGGCGAAGAGGGCATTATCGGGGCTGGTGAGCCATGTGGCGAGGTAATCGCGGCGGTCACCGGGGGCGTCGAAATCGAGTGGTTCGGCGTCGAGTGGTGCGGGGCGCTGGGGCTTGCCGGTGCGGGGCTGTACAAGTTCGCCGAAGGAAGCGTTGACGACAGTCCGTTTGCCATCGCCACTGCGTGAGTCGCCGCCCCAGCCTTTGGCGCGGACGCGAGCAAACAGGTTGGCAAAGGCGTAGTACTGGTCGTTGGTCCATTTTTCGAGTGGGTGGTTGTGGCAGCGGGCGCAACCGATAGAAAGGCCGAGAAATGCCTGGCTGACGTTTTCAGCCATATCTTCGGGGGCCTGATGGCGCGCGAAGAAATTGGTGGCACCATTTTCGAGGCTGGAACCTTTGGCCGTCACGATTTCGCGAACGAATTGATTCCAGGGCATGTTGGCAGCAACCCTGTCGTGAATCCACTTGTACCACGCCTGAATCGCCTCTGGCCGAAGTTCGGTGCCGTTGAGCAGCAGCAGGTCGGACCAGCGATAGGTCCAGTAGTCGACGAACTCCGGACGCTGCAGGAGCGATTCGATCAACTGGTCGCGTTTGGTCGGTTCAGTGCTGGCGAGAAAGCTGCGGACTTCATCGGCAGTGGGGAGTGTTCCGATGGTGTCAAGAAAGGCGCGACGGATGAAAACGCTGTCGCTGCTGCGGGGTGACGGGGCGAGGTTGAGTCGCTGGAGTTGCTGGAGGACGTGCTGATCAATCAGGTTTCGCCGGGGGGCGGAGGTGTAGACGTCGGGGGCAATGGTATTCTGGAAGGGGACTGTGATTGCGGCAATCACGATGCGGCTGGAAAACCAGGCGGTGACCGCTCCTTCACCTGAGCCTGCAATCTGCACGACACCGTTGTCATCCACACTGGCGACAGCTTCGGCAGCGGAGCTGAACCTGGCGAATTGCGTGACGTCCTCGATGCGACCGTCTGCATAGTGGGCACGAACCAGCAGTGGCTGCTGCTGACCTTTCCGCAGGATCACTCGGTCCGGGATCACTTCCAGTTTTTGCAGGTCGGCTTCGTCGGCGATGGGGCCGGGGGCGCCCGCGGCAATCCACTCGGCGAGGATTCGGTAACCGGTGGAATCCGGCTGAAGTCGCAGACCACCGCGGTGAGGGACCGTCATGGTTGGCTTTGTCAGGAGCAGGCTGGAGGTGGGGTCGAGCAGTTCAATGCGTCGGCCCTGCTGCTGCTGGACGATGGTAAAGAAATCGCGGTCGGGGTCGTAGCCACGGAGGGAGAGTCTGAAACCACCTTTGCCGGCAAGGGCCCCATGACAGGCGCCGGAACTGCAGCCCTGTCGAGCCAGTACGGGCTCCACGTGGCGATGGAAGGACCAGCTGGATTCGGACTGCATGCCGGACACGGTCACCCTGGCCGGAGCAGCGGTGGGTGTGCCGACGATGCGGATCAGAGTACTGCCATTCGCTACAGGAATGAGCCGACGGCCGTCGACGCGCACGATTTCCGGATTATCGCTGGCGAGCAGAACGGAGTCGGGTGCGGGACCTTCGGCCTGTCCGTTGCGGAAGGTTTCGACGAGCACCTGCTGATCGAGCCCGGGGCCGTCGAGGGTGAGATCTGAAGGCAGGATGCGGACTTCGTCGGCAGCGAGAATTGTGCAGCAGAGACTGCAGGCAAGCAGACAGGCACCCGTGATTGAGGTTCGGATCAGGTTGGGCATCAGCATATCAGGAGCTCCGAAGGTCGCCTTGCGGGAAGCGGACGAATGTCTATCTTCGGGGAGCCGGCGAGGGAATTCAACTGAAATGCGGTGGCTATCAGGCAGGCCGTCCGGAGCGGATTTCGGTGCTGTCGGTGATCCGAGGAAAGGTACTGAGCATCAGACGGAGGATTTGGCGGTCGTCGGACTGGACGTGAAGTCTGGAGAGGGAATCCACACCGAAGACGGTGCGGATTTCCTCGAGCAGGAACTGCCACGCGACGGCAGCGGGAACCGGGAGGTTGCCTGCGAGTCGCAATTGGGCATTACGCTGTGCTTCTTCAGGGTTGTAGGCGAGCGACCAGAGATCGTAGCGAGACATGATTTCGCAGCAGAGCAGATCGGACCAGATTTCGGTGTGCTTGCGAAGATCCTGAACGATGAATCTTTGTGGGGCGGGGAGCGCTTCGTTGTGAATGACCAGTTCTGCGGTACGGCGACGAAGCGTTTGGAAGCCACTGAGAAGATTGCGAGCGAGGGCTTCGGTTTCCTGTCGACGGTGGAACCGATCACCAGCGATGAGCAGCAGCATCCAGACGCGGGCGACCATTTCGTTGACGAAGATCTGGAGGGAGAGGTCTGTGAGAGGGTGCGACGGTTTGTTGGTAAAGAGAGAATGCAGGCGTGACGGTGGAGGGGGGCAGATGAGTTCTGTGGAGTGGTCAGCGAGCAGTCGCATCCAGCGATTAAAGCGGTTGCGGCTGTGGACGTAATAGTCTCCGATGGTCTGTACGGGGAGTGATTCGCGTCGCTCTGTAAAGCAGCGGTTATGAGCAGCCATCAGCGCCGCGATTTCGGGCAGATCGGAGAGTTTCACAGGAGCAGACCCCAGACAGTGAGACGGTGTTGAGAAAGGGCAACAACACGCTGTTGGGGTCTTCAAAGCAAAAGTGGTGCCGGAGAGCTGGCAAACGGGATTTCGGCGATTCAGCGAGGGATTTTTCGAAGCGGGGCAGCAGGCAGACTTCCTGAAACCTCGCGGGTGATAGCTGGGTCAAACAAAGTGTCATTGACTGTTTGACAGTGTGGCGTTTCGGCAACAGGAACCGGAGAATCAGGGCCCGAAGAGCGTATTAACAAACTCTTCAAACAGATTGATCAGCACATTGTTGGCCCAGGGATCCTCAGAAAGTTCTCCGTGGCCGACCGCAGGATCGGACTCGGGTTCTGGAGTGACGACATACGGATCTACTCCTGGATCCGGAGGGCTGGTTCCATCGTCCAGACTTGGACCCTCGTCATCGCTGATGACATCGGCCTTCAGGGTGAATTGGAGGGCGGGCATCGCAGAGCGATCGCAGGTGATGCCTGTGGTCACAAGATAGTATTCGCCAGCCGGGAGCCAGACGAACATGCTGCCGACGGTTCCGGCAACCACCCCCAGGGCCTTGACGGACTCGCCGGTGGCGGCATCGATAAGACTGAGCTGTGCCCCCTGACGGGCAGCACCGGCACCAGCCTCAAGGTCGATGCGGAAAAACTGGGACTTATTCGAGGTCAGGAGGACCGTTCTGCGTTGACCGAGGGTCACACTGGACTGCTGTACCGTGCTCATATCAGCGGCGACGGTGGAGAAGTTCGCGGTGAGCACATAGTTGCCTGAAGCCACGGATGCGTTGGGGGCGGTGCGGACGCAGATCAGATAGGTTGCGGAGGCAACAGGTTGCTGTACCTGGATCTGAATCGTGCCATCGGCATTTTTGATCATGCGGGCGGCAAGCCGATCACCAGCGGAATTCATCACGTAGAGTTCGGCATTGACGGGCGTTAAACCGATCGGCGCGAGGTCAACACTGAGCACTCCGCCAACCACAGCCGGGGCCTTGATCGTGTAGAAGTCGCGATCTGAGGCAGAACTCAGCGAACCCACGGCTTCGTACTGCGTATTCAGTGTGAACCCAAGAGCAGTGCTGAGGGTGGTGGCCGACGCCGGTGTCTCGTTCGCGGTGGTTTCAGGATCCAGGAGGGTGCTGCTGAGCGCCTGCAGGATGGCAGCGGATTCCGTATTGGCCACGCGACGCTTGACGGTGTAGGGGTCGGCATCGTGGGGGACCGGGATCACTGATGAGAGTTGGCTGGGGGAGCGGAAGTCGAGATCCAGCCGGTAGTCGCCAACTGCGAATGCGGTGTTGTTGTTCTTTCGCACGGTGACATAGTACGTTTCACCTGCACTCAGCTGGTTGAGGCTGATGCGGACATTGTTGCGGAAGATACTTTCGGCACGCTGCAGGTCCACGCGAGCCCCGCTGGAGGTGCGAACTTCGACCTCAGAATCCAGCAGGCTGATGCCAGCGGCCCACAAGGTCACCGTCGCGGATGTCCGTCCGGGAAGCGTCTGGAACGAATAGACGTCGACGTCGCTGGTGTCCCTGAGACTTCCGGGAACTTCCAGCCGTGCTGCAGCAGTGGAGGAGCTGTTGAAGGCAAGGGGGGTGGCTGTTGCCGTGGTATTGTTTGAAGTTTCTTCAAACGGGTCCCGGCGAACTCCGTAGACCGCCTGCACGGCCGCGATGTCGGCAGCGGTCAGATAGCTGCGTGGACCGGTGTAGACGGGAGACATGACCGGGGCGGTGCTGGTGGTTTCGGCGATGGAGAGTGAATGGCCGATTTCATGAAGTGCGATGGTGTAAAGATCCACGGTGCCAGCACGGGAAACTGCACCATTGCCGGTATTCGCATGCTGTGAATTGGCATTGGAAACGGACCATTTCTGAGTACTGTCGAGCAGAATATCGCCGCCCCAGGTTCCGGAAATCGGAAGATTGGCTACGGCACTGGCGATGACACGATTCTGAGGAAATGCGCCGATGCGAATTTCGCCGAAGCGAGGATCATTGGTGGCCAGACCAACCGCCCCAAAGCTGTCGCTGCGATCAGGCACGAGCCCGATGTTGATATTTGCGTTTTCGGCCCATGACTGAGCAGCGCGCAGAATGGCGGTTTGCCATTCGAGCCGCGGAGCGACGGCATCGAGGGTGGAGCGAATGCTGTTCTTCGCGGAACCTACCGGGGTGTTTTCGGAGGGGAAGCTGATGCTGATACTGCGGGGGTCGACCCAGGCATTGCCGAAAGCAGCAAGCAGCTTTCGATCCTCCAGCTGTTCGGTAGAGGCGACCAGAGCAGGCTGTGCCTTGGAGAATGCCCTGCGACTGCGCGAATGCCTTGCCATTTCCCTGACTTTCTGAAATCGCGGACTTGATCACGCCTGGAGACCGGGCGAGGACGCACTGAATCCGCTGGTCGGAGTGTAGGAGGCCCGAATGGCCCCCTCCTCCCGCCATGAATTTATGAGATTTCAGAGAAACCGGCTGGAAGTGTCAGTCGCTCGGTATTTTTTTTCCCTGCAGCAGCCACGCAGTGCGGCGGATGACCGCAAATTCGGGGTCCTTACGCAACGGTGCCAGATCCGGATCAGTGTCGAGCTTTGCGGCACCGTAGCCGGAAGCGATTGCCCTCACGAGCCAGTGCAGGGCCTGCTGTCGCAGTTCGGGACGGTCCTTCGAGCACAGCGAATAGGCGGACGCCACCTGAAACATCAGCTCACCGGGAATAGGCTGGCGAGTTCTTACGACCGCTTCGATGTCGGCGAGGGACTGCTCTGCATTTCCCAACCGGGCATGCAGCACAGCACGACCTGTGAGCGCCTTTTGAAATGTAGGGTAAACACGCAAAAGTCGATCGAGTGTGGCAAGGGCATCGGTTTCGCGATGCAGTTGCTCTGAAAGCACACGGACCATGGTTTGCAGTGTTCGGGTCCGAGGTCCGAAACGTTTTTCCGCCGACTGGAGCTCTTCGAGCGCAACATTCGGATCGGCAGCGATCCACGCAGACGCGCGGGCAACGGAGTCCTCAAGTGACGTAGCGGGCAATCGCCGCGCCTGATTGAAGTCTGCTTCTGCCAGCTCTGGCTTGTTCAGTTTTTCATAAATGCGAGCTCGGATCACGTAGCAGCGGACCGAGTTCGGCTGCAGCTGGATGGCTTCCGACACGTCAGCAAGGGCCGCATCGAAACGTCCCTCCTGCTGTCGAGCAAAGTTGCGTTGCAGCCAGGCCTCGGTCAGCCGGGGATTTTCCTCAAGCGCGGCAGTAAAGTCGAGGTCAGCCTCGGCGTATCGACCCTGAGCCAGCAGCGAGACACCACGGCACAAAAGGGCGGGTTCGAGGCTGGGTAACTCATTCAGTATGACCGAAAAGGCCGCTGCAGCTTCGCGGAACTGCCCCAGGCGATGGTGCAGATGGCCCCGGAACAGCCAGTGAAAGGTTTTGAGGCAGCGCGGCGGGGCCGTTTTTTCCAGCATTCGCAGACTCTCTGCGTCCTTGCCGAAGTTTGCCAGGCGAACAGCAGAGAGGAGATCATCAAGCCCCTGAATGGATGTGGTTTCCGGCAGACCTGACAGTGCAATGAGTGCTGTGCCATCATCGCCAGCTGGCTCCTGTTTGGCATCCAGCAGGCAGGCGGACCAGGAACCGGTGCGAAGATTTTGGGGAAGCACCGAAAGGATGCTGCGAACCTGAGCGTTGCTGATGGCTGTGTTTGGTTCAAGGGGCTTGCCTGCGGAGGCCGGAAGCAGGCCACTGCGCTGCTCCTGCAAGCGGGCGTGTGCAGCGACGATTGCCAAAAAGGTCATGCTGCAACGGGCCTCAGAGAGTTCCTCCGCCGTCAGCCTCGGTGCAATCTCGCCCCACTTGTCCGCGAACAACTCCCCCGGTTCACACCCCACGGCTTCCAGCATTGATCGCAGAACGTCATCAGACGACGGTGTGGACGAGGAATTGTTTTCCATGCCGGCATAGAACAGCGCCGAGCAGGTTTCTTCAGAGGTGGCGAGGAGCTTGTCGCGGGCGGTGGTAGCGAACAACAGCTGCTGGGACTGTCGGGCGGAGGCCAGCCAAAGGCCAAGGAGCCCGATGACCATGCAGGCCACAGCCGTGATAAAGCCACCCGAGAACGCGCGTGGATAACGCCGCAGAATCTTCGGGAGCCGACCTTTCCAGAAGGATTCGCGAGCGTGTCGGAGCGATTGATTGGCGATCTCGCGGTCAATGTCTGCGAGCAGTTCAACGGCAGTGGGGTAACTGCCGGCTGTGCCGGGGGCCAGACAGGCCGAGACAATGGTCCGCAGTCCCGGGGAACCACTGTTTGCTTTGAATTCGGGCAGTTGCTGGTGACTGGCCAGTGCGGCCTGCAATTCTTCGGCGCTGGTATT
>JBEIEK010000042.1:0-25818 GCA_040382995.1 Planctomycetaceae bacterium | reverse complement strand
AGGGAGATGCTCGCTGAGCGCTGATCCGGAATATCATTCCGACAATCATGGCGCTTGGCGTTGATGCCCATTGAGATACAAAGAGCAGCGCAGTGGCTCACGCCGGCAGGTGCGGGCTTTGACGTTAGCGAGCAATCTGTGCAGCGTAGAGTTGCAGGGATCGGTCATTGACTGACGATCGCAATTTCTTCGCATGAACTTATCACTGAGCGCGCAGCGGCAGCGCTCGAAGGGGACGGCTGCACGGCAATCGGCGGCCAGATCAAACTACGGCCCGCGCGATGTTGCATCCGGTTTCGCAGCATCAGACTTCGATGGTCCGGTCTTCGGTGGAGCAGGCGACGCTGGTGGCGTTCGTTTTTTCGCCGTCGATGACGCGCACTCTGACCGCGCCGTTTTGCTGTGCCATTCTCTGTCTGACGATAGACCTGCTGATTACGCCACAGCTGCCATCGGCGGCTTTCTTCAACGCACTCGGCGGAACAGTACCTCTGCAGGGGATGCCGCGCGACGAAAGTGGTGTTCGCAGCCCTTCAGTAGGCAAATTCTCCGGCCACCGCTGTTCCCATCTTGCAGCTGTTCGGCGAAATCGTCATTCTGTGCCGGGCCCATGGGAGTGCTTTCCCGGAAGGGCAAGTCTCGGAGCAGAGCGGCAACTCTGCTCCGAGGCGTTTCAAAACGGTCATCAATCCCCAGACTACCCAATCAGCTGCGGCATTGGAATCACCGATTTCCAAAACCGCATCCCTGCAACTGGAAAAGTGCGCTCAATTCCGACTGGAACTGGCAATCGGGCTCGCGTGCCGCCGGATCTGGCCGCGCCAGCACCTCCTCGTCCTCGAACACGATTGCCTCGAAGACTTCGCCGCCGATCCGCACGAGGCGATGAGCAATCTCCTGCTTTGCACCCCGGTCACCCACACTTTGATCGGTTACCCCCATTCCCTGTCCTGCATTACCTTTCTCTTCACTGCGTCTGAGAACTCTATCCCATTGAATGTCATTTTCTTCGATTTCCGAATCGCGATTTTAGTCCATTCGGGGAAGTTCGGTAACGTGTATGACGGATTGTGCTGACACGAACCAGCGACTATCCGGAGAGAAAAAACCGGAGTATTGATGATGTGGTGCCCTTGCAACCAATTGTCCAGACGGCACGTCCCAAAACCACGCTCCTCGTTCAAACATGGAAACTGCGCACAGTAGCCTGCCGTTTGGCGAAAACGAACAGCTGTGCGCTGATCCAATCCCATCCAGTTCGCGGATTTTTTCGCCGGTGTGAGCGTCGTGCAGGGTGATTCTGTAATCATTGGACTTTGCCAACGGAGAACTGTTTCCCCACGCTAACAGAGAACCATCCGGAGAAAAGCTCAGGCTGGGCTGAGATCCTGCGCGCGGTTTCAGGTTGTACAGTGCTCTGCGATTGCGAAGATCGAACACTTCGACCGACGAGCCATAGCAGGATTGGCCAAGAGCCATCAGGTGGCCTGTGGGTGAGCGATAAGGGGCACCACCGCCTCGCGCGTTTGTGATTTCCAGACAGATCGCGCATTCATCAGGAGAAAAACTGCGTTGCCGGTACATCCGGATGTTTTCCGAGGCCTCGTATGTATCAGCCACAAGCTTGTCATCGATGCAGAACGAAATGCCCTGGATATGCTCGGCAATCCTCCTGCCAAGCAACTCGTGCCCCGTGGTGAGATCCCACAGAGTAATCCAGCCGTCGCACTCACCGTCGACCGTGATCGCTCCCGCAAGCTTTGACCCATTGCCATTGAACGTCAACAAATTGAGCGCCTGTCCAATGGCTGTGCAGACAGGTAATCGTGCGATTTCCTCCCCGGTTGAGATCGCCGTGAGCATCACCTCATGGGGGCTGCTGGATGCGAGAATCGTTCCATTAGGATTGAACGCGAGTCCTGAGGTGTAGCCGGTATGTCCTCGCAGGCAGCGGCTCGATCCCGATTCGCGGGGGTTCCAGATCCTCACGGTGTGGTCGTCACTCGATGTTGCGAACGACCCATCCGGCGAAAAGGCGATCTCGCGTATTGCGGACTCGTGTTCAGCGAATTCAATGGTTTTGAGCTGCATTCTCACTTCTCCTCGTGACGCGAACGGCTGCCAGTACTCGATTGATGCAGGTGACAGGGCAGGGTGGACGTGGTACCGACCGGATCACCTGCTCGGAGCGAAACACAAGGTTCATCTGAACTTCCACCAGGCACGCCTGGCTTTCGATCGTGAGTTGCGCTGCCGGGCGGCCTCAAAGCACAGATCGCAAATCACGGTTACGCCAGCAAATCCCTCGGATTCGTCAGTCCATTCGCCGCCGCACCTGATTCGCACTTTTTCGCAGTCACTGCACCACGCGCATTGTTCAGGAGAATTATCATCAGACGGGGCTTGTGCCTGATGAAAGCCGAGGCCCGCCCCACGCACAAGATGACGGCAAACAAATGTCAGCCGACGCTCCCCATGTGTTCCGCAGTGGATAGTTTCTGATTTTGCCATTTCGTGTGACCATACCCAGAGGAGTGGTAAGCGGAATGTAGCTTTGTGAAGCAAACCAGGTGATCAACGCGATCATCGTAGTGGAGCTGGTAACAACCGATCGCCTCAGCGTTCATGGGAGTTATATGCGACAGAGAGTACCGTCTGAAGCAAGCCTCGGAGAGTGGTGCTCAGGGGACGAACGCCATGGCTAAACGGTCCGCGGACAACTCAGCTTGAGTCAGATTCGGCGCGGCCCGCGGCTGCGATTAGCCTGTTTGTTATCGCTCGTATTCCGTGAGCAGTGCCGACAACTCCTGATGTGAGACTGGAGCCGCATTCGACTCCGACATGATTCGCCGCGCACGTGCCGCAATCGCTGTCAGTTGATTGCGAATCACGGGAAATCCACGAAATCGGTTTTCATCGGCGCGAAGTACGGCAGTCAGGAGATCACCGGGGAAATGCGACGCATCGATCAGAGGGTCAGCGTCCAGGATGTCGATAGCAAGAGGCACCAGGTGACGGACGCCAATCCGCTGGCCCAGGAGGAGTTCATTCGAGATCGCCTGCCGCGGATTCTGAGGGGAGACGTACACGGTATTGTTCGCGGCCTGCGTCGCATGGCGACGGTTCAGAAGTTGTCAAAAGAGAAACGCGCCGACGCAGATGCAGCGTGCGGCTATTTCACGGCACACACAAATCGCCTGACGTACGCCTGGGATGAATTCCAACAGTAGTTCCTCAACCCAGCTCCCCTTAAGGTGTGACCGCCGCAAGTGCGGTCACACTCTCACCATCGTCCTGTGGCTGCAGTCCCAAAGGGACCCCCGTCCCATGGCTCACCTCCCCCCAGCCACCACCGTGCCCCCCGGCATCCAGATAGCTCGCATCCGTTTGAAACCCGTGGGTATTGGGAACGTCAGATCCAGCCCTCGCGTTTCGCTCGCTGGATTTCCTGTTCCCTGCGTTGCACAGCGTGGCAGCGTTCATGATCCTGACGAATCAGAGCATCGTAGTTGGGATGCTTCGCGAAATAGGGCCCAAGCCAGCCGGACTCGTGTGTGAAGGCCATCGTCCACGCGAAGCTTGTGGGAAAGACGAGGTAGTCCGCCAAATTGCACATCGTCGGTCGTGCCTCGGTCCGCACGGCCGAACGCCGATCGTTCGAGAGGAGAATAAACTCCGGTGCGATCTGCTGAGCGTACAGACGTTCCGCCTCACCTTCGCACACGCAGGGATAGGCACCAGCACTGAACGTGTGCCACAGAAAAGCCCTCAGATTTAGTCCCCGACAGTGCCAGGCGTTTGAACGTCAGTTTCCTGCACACGGCGGAGATTATCAGATGGCACGCGATCGATCAGCAGCAGGAATGGGTCAAGCCCGGCGGTCTCGGGTTTCTGTGACGTCTGGAAGGAGATGGTATTAAGGCCGGATTTCACCAGCACTCGATTGCGGGCGATTGTCGCGCCGAATTCCCTGCCTGGGTCAGGTGCCGCAAAGGCGCCGACTTCCAGCGTCTGTTCGAACGGGACTTCTGTTTCGTTCCCCTGCTCGTCCGCCTCAAATTTGCGGCATTCGACTTCAAGGGTGACTTCCCAGCGATCATCGGTCAGTTTCTTCACGGCGGCGCGGTGAGTGCGGTTATCGAACAGCGTGATCTGATCGAAGAGTTCAGCGAGCAGTCCGGCATGTTCCGGCGGAGTTTGTTCGCGGAGGGCATCGATCAGGTCGGACGATGTTGGGTATGGAGGTTCTCTGTAGGCGAATCGATCCGTGAGAGCTCTGAGGGCGGTGTTGACTTTGTCTTCGCCGATCACTTCCTTCAGGTGATACATGACCACGCTGCCCTTGTTGTAGTGAATGTAGCCCTGGTTGGCTTCGACACGTCGCAGTGGGCGTTCGCTGAGCATTTCAGTGCCACGAGAGCGGAGATAGTTATCCATTTCATACCGCAGAAATCGCCTCATCAGATCGCGACCATACTCCTGCTCCATGACCATCAGTGAGGAATACTGGGCGAGGGTTTCAGAGAGCAGCGTCGCGCCCTGCATGTTGGCACCCATCACCTGGTGGGCCCACCACTGGTGTGCCATTTCATGAGCGACAATGTAGAAGACCATGTCGATGTCATCTTCATCGCGAATGTCAGCAATGAAGCCGATTGCTTCGGAATACGGCATGGTCCCGGGGAACGCCTGCGCGAACTCCGCGACCCGCGGAAATTCAATGATCCGCGCCTGTTTGTGTCGATAGGGACCGAAGTTCTTTGAGCAGTATTCGAGGGACTTGTGGATGGACCGCATCATATTCGGCACATTCCACGAATGCTCGGGATGATAGTACACCTCCGTCTGCACTCCGTTCCATTCGTCCCGCGCCACTTCGTAGCGCGCAGAGATAAAGGAGTAAAAGTTCAGGGAGGGGTGGTCGACCTTGTAATGAAAATATTTTCGACCATTCTGCTCCCAGGTACGCAGCAGTGAACCTGGGGCCACTGCAGTCTGGTCGGGTGAGGTGCTGATGATCGTTTCCACATTGACCCAGTCACTGCTGGTGCTGATGTAATTCTGCGAACGAGCTTTGAGATTGCCGGGGTCAAGGGTTGGCATCAGCTCCGGTGCTCCCAGCCCGCGTTTCCGCCGCTCATTTCGATCCTGCAGCTGACGCTCATTCTGGTAGCCGATTTGTGGACAGATCGAGTTGTTGAAGAACGTGCCGTTCTGCACGATCTCAAGACGCGTCACATTGTTCTCAAAGCCCCGCGCTGCATAGCGGACAGTATACTTCATCTGCAGGCTTTCGCCGGGCTGCAACGGTGGTTCCAGCTGGTACACCTGATAGTACAGGTCCGACAGATCCTTCCGCAGTTGTCCCCGCTCCAGCTGAATGGTCGTCTCATAGCCTTCGGCCGGATTCAGGCAGAGTTCCGACTGAGGCACTGTGTCGCGGTTGACAAGTGTCTGAGTGCCCCGAAGTTCCATGCTGCGACGTTCCGGCATCAGATCAATCTCATACTTCACCTCCGTCACCCGCGGCTGTGACAGTGGCTCATATGGGCCCTTCAATTCTTTTTCATAGCGTTCAGCCAGGTCCTCCTGCTGCGTTACCGTCAGATACTGATTCAAGACCTGCGTGTTGTGCCGAATCCAGATGGCGACGATGACCCACGCGACGACGACAGTAAGACTGGTGATACGCAGTGCACCACGCCACCGACCCCGGAATTCAGCAAGCCGCGCGGCGACATGTGTTTCCCTGCCACGCTGCCAGTACAGAATTCCGACGATCGATACGAGCGCAGCAAACAGCAGCCAGTAAGCCACAAATGCACGCAAACCCGGTGTAAACGGAGCAAACTGGTAGAGGTCGGAATAGGTATAGTCCGGCAGGGAACCAAAGTTCACCAAACGTGATTCCACATCCAGCAGAATCCATAGGAATGTGTCAGCAACAACCATCAGCACAAACAGGAAGTAGCCCAGGTATTTGTTGGGTGCCATGACGTGAGCTGCCATGGCGAGCACCATCAGACAGAACATGCGAAACAGATCCAGCCCCAGCAGTTCGGTGAGGTACAGGGACATCTGAAAGCGATAATAGCCCATCGCCGCCTGCGTCAGAACACCAGAAACCACCCCAATACTCAGGATTACGGCAACGATCAGCATGAGCGCCAGCAGCTTGCCGGTATACATGATCCAGGTCGGATGCGGCAGCGCATCGAACACGTCATCCAGACCGGCATCCCGTTCCTTCCAGACCAGAACGCCGGCAAAGAATGTGATGATCGCAATCAGAAACACAACGAGCGATCCACGAATCAGTTCGACAAGGTTCCACGTGACTGGGAGTGACTTGAGTCCGAAGCTCTCGCTGGAGAAGGCCAGAGCCGCCAGCGTGTTGATCAGTGCAAAGCCGATAATCACGACAAATACCGGGCTTTTGACGGTGCTGAAGAAATCGATCCGGATCTGGCTGAGCAGCTGCAGGAGGGTTGATGCGATGTTTGCGCGGCACTGGACGAATGGCTGACCAGCCAGACGCTCGCGCGCTGGCTCCGGCTCCGGCATGCGGGCGGCCACCCTTGAAACGCGATCCGAAAATGAGAACCGCCAGCAGGCAGTTGCCAGCAACAGCAATCCGATCGACAGCCAGAGCAGGCGATTTCGGAGCATCAGCCCGGTGAGATTCACAAACTGCGTGTTCTTTTCTGCAACCGTCCAGTAACGGGTTTCCAGCGAAAAGGTGCGAATGCCCAGTGGATCCAGCAGCCCAGCCAGCTGCTGATTGTCCAGATCCGTGAGTAAACTCGCTGAAATACTGTAGCCCACCAGCAGCAGAATGATGCCGAGGAACGAGATCGCGGTGCTGCGAAACCACGTAGCCAGCGCAAACACCACAGCACCGAGAAAGATGGTGTTCGGCAGCCCAAACACCAGAAATCCCCAAAGATGGGCCGGCCAGGAAATCGACCCCCAGCGATCAGGATCATTCCCTGGGGTCCAGCCAGCCAGCAGCACTCCCAACGATACGCCAACCATCGGCAACGAAGCCACAAACACCGAACCCCAGAAACGCCCCATGAGGTAAGACAGTCGTCCCAACGGCTTGCAGAAGATCAGTCCGCCAGTATTGCAGGCAAAGTCCCGAGTGGCAGCCGAATTGACAAAGGCCACCGTCATCAGACAGCAAATCAGACCCATTGCGGCGTACAGGGTCTGGATCACATGCGGCGCGTTGCGGTGAGTGTTCTGCAGACTGCCACCAATCTGAATGGTGTCCGACCACGCCGCACCAAAAACCAGCAACGTATTAATCAGCAGGAAGATGTACAGCATGAACCCGCGAAGCCAGTACGACAGTTCAAAGCTGAAAAATGTGCGAAACATGGGATGCCGGATTCAGTTGAGGTGTTGAAAACGCAGTTTGGTGTTCGCAGCAGTCGAGGCAGCAGCGCTCAGACTGCCTGATCGACGTGGGAAAAAAAGACGTCTTCAAGATCAGGTTCAACCGGCGAGAAATCGGTGCCGGGGGCTGAGGGGCTGAGCACGTGAATGAGTGGCCTGCCAGCCACCAGTTTCGTGGAAATCACCCGATATTGCCTGCGATGCTCGTCCAGTTCCTGCCG
This sequence comes from Planctomycetaceae bacterium, assembly GCA_040382995.1. Classification (GTDB taxonomy): domain Bacteria; phylum Planctomycetota; class Planctomycetia; order Planctomycetales; family Planctomycetaceae; genus SXXK01. The sequence continues at coordinate 18,196 of JBEIEK010000042.1, read as the reverse complement.
GAGGATGCTCTTTTGCCAAACCGTTCCACGCAGATTCTGTTCCGCCTGGACCGGCGAACCCGCGTAAACAACCTGACCCTGATGAATGATGGCCATGTTGCTGCAGAGTTCCTTCACATCCTGCACAATGTGCGTCGACAAAATCACAACAATATTCTCACCGACTTCCGAAAGCAGATTGTAAAATCGATTCCGTTCACCCGGATCAAGCCCCGCAGTGGGCTCATCCACAATCAGCAGCCGCGGATTTCCCAACAGTGCCTGAGCAATTCCGAAGCGCTGTTTCATGCCACCTGAAAAACCGCTGATGGCCTTCTTTCGGTGCTGAAACAGGTTCACACGCTCCAGCATTGCATCCACCACCTCCCGACGCTCTTTGGTATTTGTCATGCCCTTCAGAATCGCGATGTGATCCAGCATGTCCCGCGCAGACGTTCGCGGGTAAACGCCAAATTCCTGTGGCAAGTACCCCAGCAAACGACGGACCTCCTGCTTCTGCCGCAAAACGTCCAGATCACCCAGGAAGATCGAGCCGGAATCTGCATCCTGCAGCGTGGCAATTGTTCGCATCAACGTCGATTTGCCGGCACCATTTGGTCCCAGCAAACCATACATACCGATCGGAATTGACAAACTCACCCGATCCAACGCCTTCACACCGCTGGAGTAGGTCTTGCTTAGCTGTTCGATTCTCAGATTCATCGCACGATTCCTGGGCGGAGGAATGAAATTGCTGCTGCTGATTCGCTGCCTGCAGGAAAATCTTTTCAAATATCCACGGATTTTGGCAAGCCACTCTCAAAGTTCGACGGAGGACCTGATGAATCAGCGGGTTTTTCCAGCCACTTTGACGGCACTGGTGTTCTGAATCTGATGCAGTACCGCGTGGATAACTTCGTTCGCACCGCCGATGTTAAGACCGTGTGTCTCGGTCCATATCCGATACAGCGAGCCTTCAGCCTGCAACTTCGTTAGCTTCGGACAGTGACGCTGCACGACGTAGCGGTGCTCCAGAATCACCGGCTGCCCGCGCCTTCTCAGTAAAGCTGACCAGCGAACGCACATCGTATCAATCACATCGCGGCGGACGAACGTACCGAGCCCCTTGCGGAATTCAAGGCAGCCCTCAGACACCGGGCTGCGTACGAGTGACGTATCCAGGTGATTGAGACTCTCAGGAGGACTTGATACCGTGTCTCAGCCACGATAACCTGATACCAGTGAGTTGGCAATCTGTGCGGTCGTCGTTTTGCCTGCGGTCGGTCCACACCGCGATCCGCCTCAGGCATGGAACCGCAAACAGAAGCCTCTCCCACAAAGACCAGGAACGAATCATGAGCATGCATCCCTGGATCGCATTCACCGTGATGCTCTGCGTGCAGCCGTCGCCGCCAGCATTGGAGATTCCGTTACATCCCACCGAGGCACGGATCGTTGAGCAGATCATCGCCGTCGAGGGGCATACAGTGGAATTGGCCGAGGTTCCCGGTTGGGCGAAAAGGGGCGTTGTCAATCGGTTGACGGAAGCGGGTGTTGCGACGGAGGGGCTCAGGGCGTGGGGCGTGCGGGACACAAAAATGAACGCGGTGTCGTTCAACTGTGTCACGGTGGTGCATTCGCAGGTGAGTGAGGCTGGGGTGAAGTTCTTTGAAGGGCACGCGTCGCTCGAATCCTTCACGGTCGCTGAGATGGGCAACGTCTCGCAGGCAGCTCTGGCAACGATCGCGAAGATGCCGAAAGTGGAGCATGTCGGCTTTCAGGAGGCGTTCGTCACTTACGAAGGCGGGCTCAGGCAGCTGCTGCCGATGAAGGGCCGACTCAGGACGCTCGACCTCTCGATGAGCCTGATCAACGCCGCTGATCTGTCGCTGGTGAAGGCCGATCATCCCGCCGCGAAGGTCACAACGATCTCTCCCGCCGAGATCGTGAAGCGGCACAGCTATGTGGCCGCCAGAATCTCGCGCGTCGCCACAGGCGAAGCCGCCGACGAACTCAGGAAGGCCATCGCGGAATTCGAAGCCAGCAGGAAGTCGTCGAAGTAGCCAGGCGAATCGGGAGCAAATCGATGAATACCAGCTCAAAGACCGTCACGAGGTACGGCTATCATCGACTCGCCTTCCCGCCGGAGCCTCCCGTGGCGATCGTGGCGATCGTGGAGCGCCAATGCGGCTGCAACTCATTTACGCACCAGGAAGCTCAATGCCGCCAATCCGCAGGTCAGATTTCACATGGTGGGGGGGTGGAAAGAAATGGACGGGATCGCATGGGCCGATCGACACTGCAAGGGCATTCATTTCCAACAGCGCAGGCTTGAGGAACTCATGATTCGTTCTGCCATTTCGATGTTCGTTGCAGCGGTTATTGGATTCTGCGCTGGTGATGCGCATTGCGCGATGGCTGGCGACGTCGATCCTCAAGTCACCGCGTTTCTGAATCGGTATTGCGTCGAGTGTCATGGCGCGACGAAGCCGAAGGGCGACTTTCAGATTGGACAATTGAAGATCGCCGCGAACGCCGCCGACGCGGAAAACTGGCAACTCGTGCTCGACAATCTGCAGCTCGGCGAAATGCCGCCGACGGACGCTCAGCAGCCGACGCCTGCGGAGGTCGAAAAAGTTACGGGTTGGATTCAGAGCGAAATTTCCCGTGCCGCTGCGGTGCTGAAGGGGACCGGCGGCGAGGTCGTGCTGCGGCGGCTCAATCGCGTCGAATATGCGAACACGATCGCCGACCTCTTCGACGTGCATGGCGACTTCACTACCAGCTTTCCTGAGGATCTGCGTGAGCACGGGTTCGACAACAACGGCGCCGCGCTCATGCTCTCGTCGGCCCAGATGCAGGAATACATGAAGGCCGCTGACTTCATCCTCGCTCGTGCCATTGCGCCGGCCACTCGACCTGAGACGAAGAGCACGACATTCACTCTGCACGACGAGAATAGTCGCGCGATCGAGGCGGCCAGAAAGAACCTCGCGGACCGGCTGGCCAATTTCGACAGACTGACGCCGCAGGAGAAAGCCAACACTCGCAAGGCCGAGGAAGCCGCGAAGGCGAACCCTGAGTCTCACGGTTACCGCTTTCCCGTGCTGGAGAACGGCGAACTGCGTCCGCCGAAACCGACCGACGGCCCGCATCTCGATGCCGTCATGACGGTGCAGCAGTACTTCAGCGGTCAGCCTCAAAGTCATCGGCACTTCAATCTCAGTCGCCCCGGTTGGTATCGCGTGAAGGCCGTCGCTTACGCGCTCAGGAATAATGGCAAGCCGACTCGGCTGAGGTTCAGTGCGGGACGGCCAGTGCCCGGCGTGCTGCCGAAAGTCGAGAGTGTCTTCGCCTTTACCGACGATCAGCCGCGCGAGGTCGAGGCCAGCTACTTCCTGGAACCCGGCGACCGCGTGGAGTTCACGATCATGGACGGCGCGCCGCACAGTCAGGGACGCTCGATGATCGACCAGCCGGGGCCGTTCATTGCCATCCGTTCCTTCAGCATCGAGGGGCCTGTGTATGAAAGCTGGCCACCGAAGGGATATCGCACCTTGTTTGGCGATGTCGATCCGGCGCAGCCGACGCCGGACAAAGCTGAGGCCATCGCCGCGCATCTTGCTCCGCGGCTCTTTCGTCGACCCGTGGATGCGGCCGCTGTGGCGAAGTACCGAACGCTGTATGAGAAGTTTGCGAAGACAATGAAGCCCGACGATGCACTTCGTGGCATGCTGACCGCCATGCTGGTCTCGCCTCGTTTTCTCTATCACGAAGAACCGCCAAACAGCCCCGACGCCTACGCTGTAGCATCGAGAATGTCCTACTTCCTGTGGCGATCCACGCCGGATGACGAGTTGCTGAGGGCTGCAGTGGATGGCAGCTTGCTCGATATCACGACACGGCGTTTGCAGGCCGAACGCATGCTGGCCGATTCTCGCTCCGCCCGCTTTGTCAAAGACTTCACCGGCCAGTGGCTGCGAGTGCGCGAAGTTGGCTTGATGAAGGCGAACGCCGATCTCTATCCGGAATACGACGCCGAGCTCGAAGACGCCATGCGGGCCGAGACGGAGCAGTTTATGGCCGAGATGTTCCAGCGGGATCTGCCGCTTACCAATCTCATCGACTCCGACTGGACCATGCTCAATGAACGCCTCGCAAGGCATTACGGCATCGAGGGAGTGGTTGGGCCGGATTTCCGCAGAGTGAATTTGGAGAAATCGAAAACCGTGCGTGGCGGACTGCTGACCCATGCGAGCATTCATGCGGTCACATCCAACGGCAGCACGACTTCGCCCGTCATTCGCGGCACCTGGATACTTGAAAAATTCCTCGGCACCCCCGCACCACCACCACCGCCGGACGTGCCGGCCATCGAGCCGGACATTCGAGGTGCCACCACCATCAAAGAGTTGCTTGCGAAACATCGCGACATCGCCAGTTGCAATTCGTGTCATCAGAAGATTGACCCGCTCGGCTTCGCGCTGGAGAATTTTGATGTCATTGGCGGCTGGCGGGAGAACTACCGGGCTCTCGTTGAGCCGCGTCCGGGTGCCCGCGCTAAACTCGCCGCTGGCCCGCTCGTCGATTCCGCCGATGAATGGGCGGGGGTGGGGCGTTTTGCGAGCTTCGTGGAGTTCCGTGAGCTGGTGAAGAAGCGGGAAGACCTTGTTGTTCAAAACCTGACGCACCAGCTCGCTACCTTTGCACTCGGCCGGGTGCCCGGATTCGCCGACCGCCAACCGCTCAAAGACATTGCCAGCAACGTCCTGCAAAAGCAGAGCGGAATAGAGTCGCTCGTGATCGACATCGTTGCCAGCCCCGTGTTTCTCAATCCATAAAGCAGCAAGGGCACACCCATGAATCCTCAATCCGCCCACGCCTCACGCCGGTGCTTTCTTCGCGGAGTCAGCGTTGCCCTGTCATTGCCGTGGCTCGAATCGCTCGGTGGCGTCGTCCATGCCGCTGAGGCAGGAAAAGAGCCGCGGCGTCTGTTGCTGATCTGCCTGCCGCTGGGAATCTACAGGGATTCGTTCATTCCGAAGCAATCCGGAGCGGGCTACGAACTGCCGGAATATCTCGCGTCACTGGCTGACATCCGGAATAGTTTCACAATAGTCTCTGGTCTCGATCATCCGGGCGTGAGTGGTGGACATGCCGCCCAGCCGCGGATCTTCACAGGAGTGCCATCGGCGGAGAGAAACCGCCGCTCGCTCGACCAGTATGTCGCCGCCACGCTCGGCCAGCACACACGTTTTGACTCGCTGGCGCTGAGTGCCGGGGCCAACGACTTTGGCTGGACCGATGGCGGCAGCATGGTGCCGGCCGAAAAGAGCATCGGCGATGCCTTTGCCAGGCTCTTTGCCCAGGAGGGTGCGGCCAACAAGGCGAGGGTTCTGGGCGAGATCGGTCGCGGCAAAAGCATTCTCGACCACGTGCTCGATGAAGCGCGCGACCTGGAGACCAGGCTCTCCCAGCGCGACCGCGAAAAGCTCGGTGAATACTTTGAAACCATCCGGGCCACCGAGAAACGCCTTGTGAAATCCGAGGAATGGATTCATCAACCGAAGCCGCAGGTAAACTCCAAACCGCCCGCGAACTTCGCTCCGGACGAGATCATCACCAACTTGCGCGGCGTCTGTGATCTGACGTATCTTGCCTTCAGGACCGACAGTACCCGCGTCATCACGTTTGGTTACTTCCGGCAGGACACCGTCGCCGTCCCGGGCGTAAATGTCGGCTATCACAACCTCTCGCATCACGGTCAGGACGAAGGCAACATCGTCCAGCTGAAGCGAGTCGAACGGGCCTTCTTCGACGAACTGAAAACACTGCTCACAAATCTCAGGAATACGAAGGAAGGCGACGCCACGTTGCTCGACCGCACGACGATCCTCATCACCTCCAACCTCGGCAGCGGCAATAGTCACAGCAACAAAGACCTGCCCGTGCTGCTCGCCGGGGGCCGCTTCAAACATGGGCAGCACCTCGCCTTCGAACCCGGCAGCATGCCACTGTGCAATCTCTACGTCAGCGTGCTGCATCAGCTCGGCTTTGAAGACAAATCATTCGGCACTGCGACGGGTGCTCTGAAAGGACTTGTGATCTCGTGATGAGATCCATCGCACTCGCTCCGGCTTTCATACTTCCCGGCACCGGTCTGTCTGTCGAGGACCCTGTACTGGGACGCCACGATTCGCGACTCCATTCCGCTCGGCGGAGACTTCAAACTGCATCCAAAGGTGGCTGCGTTCGTCGTGGTGGGGCATGGATTCCGTCGCCTCGTCTCGTTGGTGTCGCAGCCTCGGGTTTCCTTCGTCCGGCAATTCACCGATTTTGAACGTGTTGCAATCTCGGTTCGCGGAAGAACACGGCACTTCAGGCTCTCCCCCCGCCCCAAAGTTGTGTTTCTCAGCCGCACTCCCTGCGTGCGATGGGATGGGGTGCACGTGTGATCCGAATGCTCTATGCTCCAGCGCCTGGCTCCCGCTGGGCGGAGCTCCTGCAGCACTGAGACCAGGGCGCGGCCATTTTTGTAAGCATGGGAATTGACGATGAAGATTGATCGCATCTGGGTGGACGAGCCGCCGCTGGAGAGCATTCTGCCGCTGCTGGCTGGGCGGGCCGAGTTGATCGGTCCGGGGGCAGCGATTGAGAAGCTTGCAGGTTGTGTTGCGGCACTGGACCCAGGAGTCCCGTGGACCGCGGCACGCATGGATCTTGCACCGCGGCTCAGAGTCATTTCAAGAATTGGTGTGGGCATCGACAATATTGATATCCCCGCCGCTACAGAACGGGGCATTCTGGTCTGCAACACGCCGCAGGCCCCCAGTCAGTCCACGGCAGAGCACGCGGTGGGATTGATTTTCGCCACTGCCAAAGCCCTCGTGCAGGCCGATGCAAGAACCCGGTCCGGAAAATGGCATCTCAACTTTCGCTCACACAAAGGCCTCGAACTCCATTCACGAGTGCTGGGGCTGGTGGGAGCCGGACGGATTGGCAGTACGGTGGCACAGATCATGCAGGCCGTGGGCATGCGGGTGCTGGTGTTTGATCCTGGGCTGAGTGCTGTGCGAGCCGCGGAGCTGGGTGTGGAGCTGGTCGCAGACCTCCGCAGTCTGCTCGAACGGTCCGACGTGGTTTCGCTGCACGCACCATCCACACCGGCGACTCGACACCTGATGAATCCAGAGCGTCTGGCGTGGATGAAGCGTGGTGCGATTGTGGTGAACACTTCCCGTGGGGCGCTGGTGGACGAAGCGGCGCTCACTGCTGCGCTCACTTCCGGTCACCTCGCGGCTGCCGGGCTGGATGTGTTTGAGCGGGAGCCGGTGCCAGTGGACAGCCCGCTGCTGAAGCTGGACAACGTCGTGCTCACGGACCACATTGCCAGCCACACCTGGGCGGGGCATCATCGGCTGTACGAGACGGCGGTGCGGCACGTTTTGGAGGTGCTGGAGGGGCAGCGTCCGGCTGCGCTGCTGAATCCGGAGTGCCCGGGGCGGGCTGTTGTGGATGTTCTTTGAAAAACGCTGCAATCAGCGCGGGGGCTGCACCGGGAAACTTGTGGCCTTCGGTGGTGAGCAGTGTGGCGACGGGTGCTCCGATTGGTGAAGGGCAGATTTTTGCGGCACCTTTCCATGGCTGTTCCGGGCCGCACTGCTGGCGGGATTTGATGGTCTCGATTGTTTGCTGCTGCGTTCCTTCCAGAGCAGATACGTGAAGCCACCGCCATTGCTGTGACCAGTGGAGTGAATCCGGCGTTCGTCCACGCGGTAGTCTTTCCTGATGGATGCAAGCACGGCGTCGAAGAATTTGAGATCCCGGTTCTGCTGATCTCCGGCTGAATGTTGCCAGCCAGACCTGCGGCCTTCGGGGTCTGTGAGTCTGCCTGGGGTGTTGAGCCCCTGCATATAGACACAGATGGCTTCCGGCCATTCTGTGTGCAGATGAAACTGTCGGGCTGCATTCCGCATGCTGCCACCATGGCCGTGGAAACAGAACACAAGTGGTGCGGGGGTGTCTGAAGCGGCAGCCGGAATGGCCAGCAGAGCTTCGCGAGCCACACCATCGACCTCCCATTCACGACGAAGCAGTTCTGCCGCGGAAGTTCGGCTGGCAAGCAGCGGGAGCGCAAGCAGTGTGGCGAGGAAGCAGAAGAGCATCGAGGGGCGAGCTGGGGAGCGGGACATCGAGCAGCTCCGGGGCAAGTTGAGATTCCGGGCATGAATGCAAAAAGTACACTGTCAATCAACGCCGGCGGAGGCGTTCAGCGGCTGCACGGAATTCAGCCGGTGAAAGTTTCTGGTCAGCATCAGTATCGGCGACCTGAAAGAGCCGGTCGATGGCTTCGGGCTGATCACGGAGTCGCGGGAGGCGCGGTGCAGCCTGCTTAAGTTCGGCAGCGGTCACGAAGCCGTCGCTGTCGGAATCACAGTTGCGAAACTGATCATCGGAGCTGACTGCAGGGCGACTGCGGCTGGTGATGTCCGGAAGCGGAGCACCGAGGGCGGTGTAGGTTTCGACGTAGCCGATGAGCATTTCTTCGTGAGTCTGTTCACCCCAGCGGACGTTTTGAGCGGGGTTGGGGTTGGAGGGATTGTTGCTGCTGTTGTCGTAGACGGCGGTGACAGTGACTTCGGAACCGCGGGGTAGTGTAATCGGAGTGGCGGGTTCGTATCGCAGTTGCCAGTTGAAGTCGTAGCGGGGAATGTCAAGGAGTGTACTGGTGGTGCCGTCGGCTTGTTTCAGATCGAAGCGGAAGGCTTTTCCGCGAACGTGCATGTGTGCCATGAGTCCCAGCACGGGGATATCAACGGGTACCGGGCGTGTGAGCGATTCGGAATGGCTGGCGGCGTTGGGGGGAATATTGATTGAGGGCTTGGCAAGTGGAATGGTGCGGACGATGTATTCAGGTGGCTGATCAGCGAAGTGCAGGCCCAGTTTCAGCTGATCCTGCGTTTCCTGACCGTTGGGTGTGTAGTGAATCTGAAAGCGGATGCTGGCTTTGGCGGGAAGTTTTCGGGCGAAGCCTTTGGGGTAGATGTGACCTGAATTTCCGGGAACGTATGCGGCCCAGTATCCGCCGATGCCATCCATGCCTCGACCGCGCGGATCATCACCCGGTTCTGAGACATTCACGAGAACATGATGGACGACGCTGCGATCTGTGGGCTGAATTTCATAGCCCTGCACCCAGCGGTCAGTGTCGGCAGTCCATTCGACGAGGATATTCTGGTAGCCCATGACGCCCGTGCTTTTGATGCGAATGGGTTTGGGAATCTGAACGACGGCATCGGGTTCCCCAAGCGACCAGGACGAGGGGAACTGGCGGGGGAGCGGGGTATCGGCGGGGTCGCCTGCGGGCTGGCCACTGTCGAGCCAGTCGAGGAGCTGTTTGCGGTCGGCGCTGGACAGTGAACGGTCGTTGGCCCAGCGACGATGGGCGTCCGCCGCGGGGGTGTCTTCAGCAGCGGGAGCGGCAAACCAGGGTGGCATGGTCTGATCAGCGACGACCTGGCGAATCATAGCGGCATGGCCTGAGACCTGTTCGAGCGTTTCGAGGGGGAAAGGACCGACGCCATGGCTGCGATGGCATTCGAGGCAGTTCTGCTGGAGGATGCGTGAAATATGGCGGTGCCATGTGATGGTGGGAGTGTTGTCGGCGGTCTGGGGGGCGTCGAAGTCCAGAACGCAGCCCGGTGCGGAGGTTGCGGTGATGGCAGGGATCTGATTCTGCAGAGCGGCAGCGATGGCATCGACAAGAAAACGGCGTCGGGGCTGTTCCAGAGCGGAACCGATGCCGTACTGGTCATCAATGGCGCCCTGATAGAGCACCGTGCGGGTACTGTCGAGAAGAATGACGTCCGTGGTGGTGGCCGCCTGCATGTGCTGGGCAAAGCGCTCATTTTGATCGGCTGTATACAGAGCGCCGGGCTGGAGGCTGGAGGCAGCCTGCCGCATGGCATCCGGTTCGTCGGACGGAACGCAGTTCACCAGGATAAAGGAGACAGGCTGGCCTGCGAGGCTGCGGGTGAGTTCTGCGAGCGTGGGCAGATATTTGCGGCTGAGCGGACAGCTGGTGCTGGTCATGGCCACCACAGTCAGCTTTGAAGTGCCGAAGTCGGACAGCTTATGTGGCTTTCCGGAAAGATCGTTGAAGTTGAAATCCGGAATAAAGCGGCCGATGTGGCGGTCGGCAGGGTGCACCGGGATGGCGGAGCGATGTGGATTTGGGGTCGGGCTGGCAGCTGCAGGCTGTTGGAGCAGCAGGGGTGCATTGGCGATCGCGTGGTTGCGAGTGATTCGCAGGGAGATGCAGAGGGCGGTAATAAGGGAGACGATGGCGAGGCAGCGGAGCATGTATTTCATGATGGAATCCGGGAACGACGTGTGCCAGGGGAGCTGGGTTGCGGGTTGGAAGCAGTGGCTTTCAGCTGGAAACGTACCGCGGAGCCACGGAATTGATCCACGGGGGAATTCGCTGGCGGGGTTGAAATCTGAGATTTGATTGTGGGATGAATGAAGAGGTTCCGCAGGATTGGGGGTTATCCTGCAATTTGTTGCTGCCGGGAGGTAGAAAGGGGGTTTTGCGGAGCTGTGTGGAGGTGGAATCCGCGGAACTTCAACCAAAAACTTCTACGGCAAATGCCCTGCTGCTTTGCGAACGCCGGAGTATTCCGCTATGCTTTTCAAGGCAAATTATCCGGTTTTCAGAAATGAAACGGGCTGGAGCTTGATGTCAGACATGCCCCTGGCCTGGATTTGAATGATTCGATTCGTCTGAATCAGTATGCCGCAACGGTTCTGACAGGACCACAGTGATGACCACGGATCCAACGCAACCAGAGTCTTCCGCAACCGACACGCCGGCCATTGCTGCAGCCCCGGAAACGGCGTCCGAATCCTCCATTCTGCAGCAGGCAGCCGAGCTTCAGGCGGCGGCACTGGGGGAAGCTCCACCTGCCCCGGCGGCGGCGGAAGTTTCCGGTGACGCGGAGACCGCGGCAGCCAGAATTCGCGAGCGCATGACGTCCGCGACGGAATCGCTCCCGCAGCCTGTGCAGTCCGAAGCGGCAGCTCCGGCAAAGGAATCGCGTTCGGGGAAAATCGAAATCCCGGCCGCCGACGAACTCGAAACCGCTCTGGCGGCTGAAATTGCGGCAGCGCAATCAGTCGATACCTCAGTTCCGGTCTCGGTCGGTGGTGAAGAAGCACCAGCAGCGGAGGGCGGCGAGTCAGCACCGGCCAAAGCTGTCGGTTCCGGATCCAAGGTGAAAGGCGTCGTGCAGGCCATTCACGGTGGCGAAGTCTTCCTCGATGCCGGGCTGCGTCAGAATGTCGTCCTGCAACTCACTCAGTTCCCCGAGGGCAAGCATCCTGCCGTCGGTGATACTCTGGATGTGATCATCGATTCCGAAGATGCGGACGGGTTGATCAAGGGACGTATTCCAAGGGCCCGACACCGCGCCAGCGGCAACTGGGAGGCGCTCGCGGCAGGTCAGGTGGTGGACTGCATGGTCACCGCAGTCAATAAGGGTGGTCTGCAGGTTTCCGTCAGCAGTCTGCGCGGTTTTCTGCCGGCCAGTCAGGTCGATATGGGTTTTGCCGGAAACCTTGAACAGTATGTCGGCCAGAAACTCACCGTGCAGATCACGGAAGTCAATCCGAAAAAACGCAACCTCGTCGTCAGTCGCCGTGCACTGCTGCAGGCCGAGCGCGCCGAAGGCGAAGGTGCCTTCTGGGCTCAGGTGGAAGTCGGTCAGTCCTACACGGGGACTGTGAAAACCCTGAAGGACTACGGTGCCTTCATCAATATCGGTCCGGTGGACGGGTTCCTGCACATCGGTGAAATCAGCTGGGCACGGATCAATCATCCCCGCGATATCCTTGCCGAAGGCCAGCAACTGGAAGTCAAGATTCTCAAGCTGGACCCCGAGAAAAAACGCATCAGCCTCGGACTGAAACAGCTCGCCCAAAACCCATGGGCCAGTGCCGCAGAACGCTATGCAACCGGCACCGTCGTTAACGGCACCGTCACTCGACTGGCGGAATTCGGTGCCTTTGTCGAGCTCGAGGCGGGGCTTGAGGGCATGGTTCACATCAGCGAACTCGCCTGGCGCCGCGTCAGCAGCGTCGGAGAAATTCTGAAAGTCGGCGACAGTCGCGAATTCCAGGTCGTGGAAGTCGACACCAAACGAAAACGCGTGTCACTCTCCGTAAAGGCGCTCGAAAAACGCCCAGAACCCCCGCGCTCCGAAAAAACAGCAGAAGAACCTGAGTCTGCTCCGGAAGAACCGCGTCGGCCCCGAAATACCAACCTCCGCGGTGGTACCGGTACTTCCGGTGGTGGTCGCGGGCTCTTCGGCAATCCCTCCGACTTCACCTGACCTTCCCCCACCGTGACCGAACTGACGCTCGAGGACTACAACATCCAGCAGACACTGCCTGCCGCTTCCCACTGGCAGCTGCTGGATGCCGTTCTCGTCGCTGACGGTTCCCCGGAACGGCTCACAGTATTTTCCACGGAACTCTCCCGCAACCCAGAGTTTCGCCGCGCCCTGAAAACAGATCGCACCATGCTGCTGATGCTCCAGCATCAGTCCGTTCTCCGCGTCCTCGGAACGGGGGAAGCTGCAAACGGGACCCTGTTCCTGCGGAATGAACCCTGCGACTTTCCCTCGCTGCAGCAACACATGCAAAACGGGCGGCGTTTTGCGGCCGAGGACATCATCGAGATTGGCTGGCAGGTGTGTTCGGCACTGCGACGCGCCCATAATCTCGGGCTGACACATGGACGCATAGCCGCAGACACCGTGCTCTGCTCAGAGACCCTGCAGGTCCTCCTTACCGAATTCGGCTTTGCTCGCTGGCTGGAAGCTGCGGAACGAGACCAAAGCATCGGTCACTCCACTGCCACCCCGAGTGGCTTTACGTCGCGGCAGCAGGCGGAGCAGGATCTGACCGACCTGGCTCGGCTCCTGCAGCAGCTGCTCACGGAGACTTGCGATGCGGGTGCTTCCGAAGCGGCCATTTCTGCCGGACTCCAGAGACTCCTGGGACGCTGTCTTGAACGCTCCTCCGACCAGCGCCCACAGACGGCCGGCGAATTCCAGGGCCGACTCGGAGAACTGCTCATCAGCCCCGGCGACGAAGGCATGCCGGTGTACGACGGCAGAGATTCGCCAGGCCGATCCAAACGCTCGATTGTCGCTGAGCTGTTCGAGTCGGCTCAGGGGACTGCGGTGAAACCCGAACGAACATCTGCAGCGGCAGCTTCTGCCAGTCGCATGCAGATTCTGCCGCTTTTAGTGGCCGTCGCTGTGCTTGTGGTCCTCACAGTCCTTGCCGTTCTGCTGTTCTGAACGGCGAAAGCAGCCGAACCACATTTTGCGGCTCTTTCAAAATATCGGCCGGGCTCAAACTTGAGTCAATTTCCAATTTTCCCGTGCGCGCTTTGGACTTAAGGTTTCAGCCTCCCCTCGTCGGAAGGCGGTCTTGTCGCAGAACCTCGCGGCAGCCCTCCGATCACATGCCCCCCGTCTTTCCTGTCGGTTTGAGGAAGGCTTCGATGAGTGTTCATGTCCGTTCTCTGCTGCTGGCAATTGCCGCAGTCCTGCTCCCTGCTCAGTCCGCCTCCGCCTGTGGTGGCTGCCTGCTGCTGAGCCCTTTCCGCTGGCTGTTTGGCTGCGACCATTACTGTGGCGGTTCGCTCGCGACACCACACAACTGCAACCGTTTTATTGATGACTGGTTCGGCTACGGTTATCTGCGAAATCAGCAGGGAACACTCGGACACTACCCCGGCAACTGGTATCGCCAGGGACATGCGTGGCACGGGCGGCAACCTCAGCCTTACCCTGCGATCACCGGTGGCTATGGCATGCCCGGCCCTGCGATGATCCCGCAGCCCATCCCCAACGCACCCATCTATAACCCCTGCTGGGATCCATGCGCCGGAATGGCCCCACAGACTCCGGTCATGGCTGGCCCCGTCTGGACCGGTGGCGACTGCTGTGATCCGTGTGGCGGCGGCAGCACCGTCATGTACAGTGCTCCAGGACCCGCACAGATGATCCACGACGGCTCAACCGGAAGCGACTGCGGCTGCAGTGGCGGTCACAGCGGCTCTTACACGCTGCCCCCGGGTGTCCCTCCGGCCGGAATGCTGCCGCAGCAACCGGTGTCATGGCAGACGGGTGGCTGGTCAAACGTTGCGTGGTCGAATGGTGGCTGGCAGCCAGTCTCAGGACCCTACGCCGGCAACTTCGCTCACGGAGCACCTCAGTTGGCTCCATGGACCCCGAATACGGTCTGGCAGCAGCATCAGTCCACCCATGCGACGGCGGTTGCTGCTGCATCTGGACACACATGGGCCGCGCCGCAGCTGACAGCGTGGATGAATCCGCAGCAGTATGCACAGCTGCAGTACCCACAGCCGCAATACGCTCAGCTGCAGTACCCACAGCCGCAATACGCTCAGCTGCAGTATCCGCAGCCGCAATACGCTCAGCTGCAGTATGCCCAGCCACAGTATGCCCAGCCACGGTACGCACAGCCGCAATTCCCGCAATACGCACAGTTGCCGTATCCACAAGCACAGTATGCTCAGCCTCAGTACGCACCGCCGCAGTTTGCTCAGCCAACCGTCGCGGGAACGTATCCGGCAGCTCAGGCCTTTGTAACGCCACCGGCACCTGTTTCGATGGGCTCAGCGCGTCTGCCGATTCGTCGAGTCAGCCTCGCGTCACCTCCACTGGGTGCCGCGGGTGCCAGAAGCTATCCGAATGCGTTGCGATGAGTGACAGGGCCGCCTCAAATCGGGAGGGCGCGGCTGGGATGGTGAAACGGTGTGAACCCGGTCAAATTGGAATGTCTGCCGTTCTTCCTGCCCGTTGACATCCCCTGCACGGCTTTCACGGTGGGCTGCATTTCACTGGTCCGCTGCCCTGAAATCCCCCTCAGCTTTTGGTTTTCTTCCCCTCCGGCCCTGATTACACTCCGTGCATGGCCGACTCATCCCTCCGCGTACTGCTGATGGACGGGGAACTTTCCTTTCGGGGTTCGTCGCTGCTGACGCTGCGCATCGCGCGGGGACTGGAGCGACGTGAGCTGGATACGGCGCTGGTATGCACGGGTTGCGAGGGGATCGAGGAGTCGCTGTTGCGGGGCGTGCGATTGCACGAGATTCCCGGCTACACGCTCCCGATCTGGGGGCGTTTCGTTCTGCGGACCATTTACCGGGACCTGAAGGAGCAGCGGCCGGATGTGATCCACCTGCAGGACAGTCGGCTGTTGTCCCAGGGGGCTGTGCTCGCACGAAAGCTGAACCGCCCCCTGATCGCGAGCGTCGGGGATCAGCAGGAGGCGGCTGGCATTTTCCTGAGGCGTCCCATTCCCCAACTGAAAATGCTCATTTCCGTCAGCGACAGTGTGCAGTCGCAGATCCCCGGGCTGGCGGCGCTGGAGGGGGTACAGCGGCGAGTGATTCTGCCGGGCGTGGATATTCCGTCTGGTGCTGCAGTGGACCTGCCACTGGACGACGACCGTCCGCCGGTGATTGGGATGGCGGGGCCACTTGAGGCGGTCAAGGGGGCCAGTTTTTTCCTGCGGGCCTGTCATCGGGTGGTGGAGGCGGGTCAGGACATTCGAATAGTGATCGCCGGGAGCGGTCCGGAGGAGCACAGTCTGCGGCAGCTCGCCGGATCACTCAACCTGTCCCGCCGTCTGACGTTTGTGGATGGTGGCGTATCGATGCAGGGGTATCTGCCGGCGATTGACATTTTCTGTCTGCCGTCGCTCCAGCAGGGCCTTGGGGTGATGATGCTTGAGGCGATGGCACTGGGGCGTCCGGTGATTGCATCGGGTGTTGGAGGGGTGACGAGTGTGATCGAGGACCGGGTGACCGGGCTGATCGTACCCCCATCGGACAGTGTGAGTCTTTCCGAGCGGATTCTGGAATTGCTGCGTCAGCGAGACTTTGCGAGGCAGTTGGCGGCCGCTGGCCAGGAGCTGATGCGGACCAAATTCAGCGAACAGCGGATGCTGGATGAGCTGCTGGACGTTTATCGGGATGTCGCACAGACGGTGGATCGATCCGCGGAATCTGCACCGATTCAGGGCCGTACGACAGCGACGGTGCGTGAGCGACTATGAGCTGGCATCTGCTGTTTTCGGGAGCCGCTTCTCCCGGCTGGGTGCTCTTCGCAAGTCTCGGCGTGCTGCTCGCACTGATACTCAGTTTCTGGCTGTTGCGTCTGGAGCGTCGCCTGGTACCACCTGCGGCTGGCTGGACATTACTCGGCCTGCGTCTGCTGGTGCTGACCCTGCTCTTCCTGATCCTGCTCCAGCCGCTGCTGACGAAACGATTCGACGTGGAGGAGCGTGGCCGGGTGGTGGTGGCGGTGGATGCATCGCTGAGCATGGAAACGCAGGACCGCCACGCATCGCTGCCGGAAAAGCTCCGCTGGGCACAGGCACTCGGAATGCTGGGGAGTGACGAAACCGCGGCACAGATTGATGTCTGGGTCACGCAGGCGGAAGCTGGCGATGAACCGGACTGGACGGGCCTTGGTCATCCTCCTGCAAACGCCATCGAGCGTGCATCGTCTGATGCGCGCAGGCGGCAGGTTGAAGATGCCCTGGAAGAGCTGGGGCAGATGCCGCGAACCGAATTTGTGCGGCGCCTGCTCCTTGCTCAGCCTCGCGAACTGCTGCGAAATCTCGGCGAAGTGATGCCGGTGGATTTGCGAGTGTTTGCGACGGAACAGCAGGCGACTGATGCGAAAGAGCTGGAACAGCGTCTGGCCACGGATCGGCGGGATCTGGCGCCTGGTGGAACGGGTGCTGTCCAGACATTGCAGTCGGTGCTGGCGGAGGAATCCGGGCGTCAGGTGCGCAGCTTTGTGCTGATTACGGACGGGCGTCAGACATTGCCGGCGGATGCAGCTGGGGAGGCTCAGCGGCTGGCGGCGCTTGGAATTCCGGTGCATACCATTCCCGTGGGTTCACAGCTGCCGCCGCGGGATTTGTCGGTTGCGGCACTGGAGTCCCCGGAGACGGTATTCCTGAATGACAATGCCCGCATTCGCGTGGTGCTGGGAACATCGGGCTTTGAAGGTCAGCCGCTGGCTGTGAGGCTGGAGCGGGACGGGGAGACGGTTCAGCAGCAATCGGTGACTCCAGTGGGCGATTCCGTGGCCGTCGATTTTACTGTGCCAACGGACAAGTCGGGGCGATTTGATTATCGGATTGCGAGTGATGTGCAGGCGGGAGAGCTTCGCGAGGACAACAATGCGCGCGATGTCAGCCTGCGAGTCGTGGACAACAAGGCGCGGGTGATGCTGCTGGAGGGCGACGCGCGATGGGAGTTTCGTTATCTGCGGAACGTGCTGGAGCGGGACAAGCAGGTGCAGGCCACCACAGTGCTCTTTCGCCAGCCGTATCTGGAAATCCTCAACGAGCCTGCGATGGAATCAAAGTTGCCACCAGCCGAAGCCTTCCGGCAGCAGCTGGCGCTGACTGACCTGCTGGTTGTGGGTGATGTTGACCCGCAGGAGGTGGAAGAGGGCGTCTGGAAGCTGGTCGAGGACGCGATGACTCGCGACGGCCTGACACTGCTGGTGATTCCGGGGCGTCGCAGCATGCCCGCTGGCTACTCATCTGAAACCCTCTCCGGGCTGCTCCCGGTCTCCGAATTTCGCCAGCAGCTGGCGGAACAGCTGCAGGCGACAGTTCAGGGGGGTGACCAGTCGGTGTTTCGGCTGTCGCTGTCGACGGAGGCGGAGGAGTTGCCGATGTTTCAGCTGGGGCCGAAGCGAGTGGACGGTGGTGGCGGCCTTGCGGCACTCCCGGGACACCCGTGGATTTATTCCGGTGTTCCGCGTCCGGGAGCGAAGGTCTGGGCGTCGGCGTTGCTTCCGGGTGGCGGTGGCGAGTCGAGTCCGGTGATTGTGCATCAGGATTATGGGTTTGGTCAGACGGTCTGGATGGGGCTTGACAGTACGTGGCGCTGGCGGCTGCGTTCGGGTGACGAGTGGCACTATCAGTTTTGGGGCCAGCTGATTCGCTGGGCCGCACGAAACAAGGCGGCTGCCGGGAACAGCGACGTGCGAATGTCTGTTGCGGATGTGGTTCTGGGCGAGGAGGAGTCTGCGGAGATTGCTGTGCGCTGGGATCGTCGTCTGGTACCACAGCTGGCGGAGGCGGTGATGGAGGT